>CAMAKU010000037.1 GCA_945836255.1 uncultured Roseburia sp.
GGATTTGAATTTGTTATGGCGCTCTTTTTTGGCATTATTGTGATTTACGATGCAGCAGGCGTGCGCATGGAGACCGGCCGAGAAGCGCATGTGTTGAACAAATTGCTGGAGCGGGACAGAGAGGAAGGCAGGGCCTCCTTGTATGATGGATTGCTCCGTGAAAAGATGGGACACACGATACCGGAGATTCTGGTTGGCATACTACTGGGGGGTGTGATTGCCGTCGTGGTCTGCAAGTTACTGGCCGGGGTTTAGCGGCAGAGTACAGGGATTTTCGGAGTTGACAACATTTGGAAGGAAGCATATAATAAGCACTGTTGACGCGGGATGGAGCAGTCTGGAAGCTCGCCGGGCTCATAACCCGGAGGTCATAGGTTCAAATCCTATTCCCGCAATTTGAGAGGGGTGTCCGCTGCGGCGGGCATCTTTTTGTTATAGCGACGAGGAAAATGGATGTGTGCTTGCACAAGCGCACATGTGACGACCGCTAATCAGAGGGAGAACTTGTCATGGACGAAAAACAGAATTTCAAAGTAAATGATATTATTATTATGAAGAAAAATCATCCGTGCGGAAGCAATCAGTTTCGGATTCTGCGGGTAGGTGCGGATTTTCGCCTGGAATGTCTGGGGTGCGGTCATCAGATGATGCTGCCCCGCACCAAAGTCGTTAAGGCCTGTAAAGAGGTGCAGTCAACAGATACAACGCAGCAATGATTCGGCCATGATTATGGTAGTTTTCGATGGCTGGATTTCTGGAAAAATCGGACAAAATTTGCCGATTCCCAAAAAATCACTTGAAAACAAAGGGATTTCATGGTATTATCTTAATTCGTGATATATAATAATATCCTTGCTTTGCCCACATGTGGCAAGGCCAAAAGTCCAAAAGGAGGTAAAACGCATGAACAAGTATGAATTAGCACTCGTAGTTAATGCTAAGATCGAAGATGATGCGAGAGCGGCAGTCGTTGAGAAAGCACAGGGTTACATTACCCGTTTCGGCGGTACTGTCGGTGAAGTAGAGGATTGGGGTAAGAAGAAGTTAGCTTACGAGATCCAGAAGATGAGCGAAGGCTACTACTACTTCATCCAGTTTGAAGCAGAAGCAGATGCACCTGCTCAGATCGAAGAGAATGTTCGTATCATGGATAATGTCCTTCGTTTCTTGATTGTCAGAAAAGACGAGGCATAGATAGCAGATAAGGAGATCGTATGAATAAGATTATTCTGATGGGACGATTAACAAGAGATCCTGAGGTTAGATATGGCGGGGCGAACAATACGGCAGTTGCAAGATACGCGATTGCAGTAGATCGTAGATTCAAGCGCGAAGGGGAACCGGATGCAGATTTCTTTAACCTTGTCACATTTGGCAAACAGGGAGAATTTGTTGAGAAGTATCTTCGCAAAGGAACAAAGATTGTTGTAGAAGGTGAGTTGCGTAACAACAACTACACGAACAAAGATGGACAGATGGTTTACAACGTAGAGATCGTAACCAGCAACATCGAGTTCGCAGAGAGCAAGAGTGCACAGGCCAACAGTGGCTTTGTGTCAGAGGCTCCGGCACCGAATACAAGTGCAGGGGATGGCTTTATGAACATTCCGGATGGCATTGAAGAAGAATTGCCATTTAACTAAGATTGATAGGAGGTAGCGTCATGGCTTATAATAAGACAGACAGAGCAGACGGTTCTAGAAGAAGACCGATGCACAGAAGAAAGAAAGTCTGTGTATTCTGTGGTAAAGATAACGTGATCGATTACAAAGATACAGCAAAGTTAAAGAGATACATCTCTGAGAGAGGTAAGATCCTTCCTCGTCGTATCACCGGTAACTGCGCTAAGCATCAGAGAGCATTGACAGTAGCAATCAAGAGAGCTCGTCACGTAGCATTGATGCCTTACGTTTGCGAATAAGATTTGCATAAGACGATGGTATTTACAAGAACACTTTCCCAGAGACGGAAAGTGTTCTTTTTTTAATCCACAGGCAAAGGAAATTTGTGGGCAGGTATTGCTTTTTATTGAAATTTGCCACATGAAACGAGATAATATAGGTATATGCGATAAAAGTGACCGAAGTATGAAACAGAGGAGAGGAGCAGATCATGGCATATAGCAGACAGGAGGCGGCACAAAAGATTATCGAGGCGGGACATGCGCTGGTGGAGCAGGGATTGATCGCCCGTACCTGGGGCAATATCAGTGCAAGGTTGTCCGACACGGAATTTCTGATTACGCCCAGCGGTATGGCATACGATGATCTGACGCCGGAATTGCTGGTGACCTGCAAGATCGCAGATTGCAGTTATCAGGGCAAGATTCGTCCGTCCAGTGAAAAAGGCGTCCACGGGGAAGCCTACAAGTTCCGAAAGGACATAGATTTTATTATACATACCCATCAGTTATATGCCACAGCGGTGGGGACTGTGGGACAGCCTATTACGGGAAGAGACGAAGAAGAGCAGCGCATTCTGGGACAGCAGGCCGTCTGTGCAGATTATGCGATTTCATCCACAGAGCGTCTGAAAAGAAAAGTGTCCCAGGCGATTGTGGCGTACCCCCAAAGCAATGCATTCTTTATGCGCTATCATGGTGTGTTGTGTCTGGGTCAGACGGATGTAGATGCCTTTCGTGTCAGCAGGACGCTGGAAGATATCTGCAAAGAGATGATCGATGAGCAACTGCATCTGGATCTTCAGCCTGTTATGGGATTTCCGAAAGAATGTAGTAAGGATCGGGTTTTAGAAGCGGTTCATCGGATCGCGGGATATCCGGCGGTTCTGTTTGATGCGTCCTCTGCGGTGCAGGCGGTGGCTGCCTGGGATAAGAAATTGTATCCGGTCATCGACGATATGGCACAGATTGCCGGGATATCCTATGTGTGTATCGATCCTGGCGTTGCGGATTATCCGGAACAGATCGCTCGGGCGCTGCGAAAGAAGAACTGCGTCTTTGTCAAAGGTCTGGGTGCTGTCTGCGGAGCCGTCAATGAGGAGGAAGTGCAGGCGGTGGCAATGGTTTTGGAGAAGAATTGTCTGGCAACGCTTTATGGAACTGCCTGCGGTGTCCAGCATCATCTTGGGCTGGTGGATGCCGCATTGCAACGAAATGTCTACGTTAAGAAATATTCAAAATTAAAATAGCGAAGCAGGGGGGTTTTATGGCAAAGAAAAAAAGACGAATAGAATACCGTTATTATGATATGCCGTCGGGCAGTTACATACTTCCGCTTCTTGGTAAGGGATGGGAACAGGAGTATGGAGTCGGTATTCGGGAGATGTTGCATTTTCATAACTATTTGGAAATCGGTTATTGTTACAATGGGGATGGGGAATTAATTATTGAAGACCGGGTCTATCAGTATCATGGCAGTATGTTTTCTGTGATTCCCGCCAATATTCCCCATACCACCAACAGCAAACCCGGGCATATCTGTAAATGGGAATTTTTGTTTATTGATATGGAAGGGTTCATCAAAAATGAGATGCATCTGGACGCAATAC
This sequence comes from uncultured Roseburia sp., assembly GCA_945836255.1. Lineage (GTDB taxonomy): Bacteria > Bacillota > Clostridia > Lachnospirales > Lachnospiraceae > Pararoseburia. The sequence goes on from CAMAKU010000037.1 coordinate 3,511, forward strand.
GCGAGGGCGCGGTGCTAAGCGTGATCAATCGTCGCGGAACTTTGAAGAGCGAGCAGAACCATGGCGTGATGTCCCGTCTGATTCTCAATATTATCCGGGAGTGCCGGGAACAGTCGATTTATTATACAGAGAGTATAAAGGGCTATCTGTATGCGTTGGTGATTGAGATGATGCGTCTGGCTGACGAGCGGGAGAAGTCCCTGCACACACAGCGCGTTAGTGCCTATATCAAAAGTGCGCTGGATTATATTCAGGTGCATTACATGGAATCATTGCGGGTGGAGGATATTGCCATGGCCAGCGGACTGAGTGAAAGTCATTTTCGCAGGATTTTCGAGGAGGCAATGAACATGAAGCCGCTGGACTATGTGAATCTGGTGCGTGTGGACCGGGCGTGCATCATGATGGCGAAGGAAGATCTGTCCATGGAGGAGATTAGTTTTCGTGTGGGCTATCAGACCCAGTCCACCTTCAATCGCAATTTCAAGCGGTTAACCGGGTACAGTCCGCATCAGTGGAAACGAAAAGAAAATAGTCACGAAGGCATCTTGAAAAATTATCAGATTAGTGCCTTAAAAGGATGGGAAGCGTAACGGCTTCCCATTTGTTGTTTTGTGCAAAATGTCAAAAGACTCGAAAAATATTTTTCACATATTGTTCAAAACGGGAAACCAAGTCTCGAAAATTCGTTTCTAAATAGTTGTTTTTGCAAAAAACAGAGACGATTTTAATCACAAATAATCAAAAAGGTCGTTATAATTATCTTATATTCAAGCAAGGGAGTTCCGATAATGTCACTTATAAATTACATAAGGAACCAGACATTCACTCACAGGGATTCCCAATAAGCGATGTTTAAAGGAGGATTTTTATGAAAAAGAAACTCGTTTCTTTATTGCTGGTTGGGGTACTGGCAATGTCCGCATTCGTAGGATGTGGAAGCAAAGACAACAGTGATGCATCTGCTGATGCAACAGAAGATGGTGCAGCAGCAATGTACACCTCAGATGATGAGAACACTTTGACCGTTGCAGCATGGGATGCAAACTTCAATATCCCGGCATTGGAAGCAGCAGCAGAGGCTTACAAGGATAAGAACCCTGACTTCAAGTTAGAGATTATCGAGCAGTCTCAGTCAAAGGATATTGAGAATGCCGTAACAACAGCAGCAGAGGCCGGAGATTACAGCAACCTTCCAGATATTGTATTGTTCCAGGATCATTACTTCCAGCAGTATGTAACCAACTATCCGGATGCATGGCAGGATGTGAATGATGCAGACGTTGATTGGTCCGATTTCGGAGAAGAGAAACTTTCTTTCTCTACCATCGATGGCAAGCATTACGGACTTCCGGTTGACAATGGTACTGTTATTTTCGCATACAGAGTTGATCTGTTAGAGGAATGCGGATATACATTAGATGATGTAACCGGTATCACATGGGATAAGTTCATTGAGATTGGCGAGCAGGTTTACAACAAGACCGGCAAGTACTTACTCTCTATGGATGGTAGCGGCAACGACCTTCCTTATATGATGCTTCAGGCAGAAGGTCAGTCACAGTTCAAGGATGGCAAGGCTGTTCTTGCTGACAACGATACTTTAGTTAAGATCATCGAGAAGATTGAGACAATGCAGCAGAAGAATGTATTGTTGCTTGAGAATGACTGGGATGGTTACACCAACGATATCCAGAAGGATATGGTTGCAGGTGTTATGAATGGTAACTGGATTATTCCTACCATCGAGCAGGTAGAAGAGAATTCCGGTAAGTGGGAGATTACTTCAATGCCTACTTTAAGTGGTGAAGAAGGATATGCTTCTAACGGTGGTTCTTCTCTTTACATCACAGCAAACTGCAAGAAGACAGACCTGGCTAAGGATTTCCTGGCTTACACCTTTGGTGGTGGCGAAGGCGCAATTGATACCTATGACAATGCACTTCGTAACGGTGGTGTTATCACAACATGTATCTCAGCTGGTCAGTCTGATGTATATCAGGAAGGCGTTCCATACTTCAACAATCAGGCAATCTACGCTAAGATCGTAGAGATGGGATCTCATGTAAAGGTTGTTGAGCAGAGTGATTATCACTACACAGTACGTGAGAAGTTGTCTGCAGCAATCACAAACATCCACAACGGAACATCCGTAAAAGATGCATTACAGCAGGCACAGGAAGAAATCGACTTTGCAATGGAAGACTAATTCCATAGAATCATAAAAATAAAGCGGGGAATCGGATCTTCCGACTCCCCGTTTTTCAACCAAACCTCAACGAATAAAAAGGGGGGCTTCATTTGAGCAAACAAAAAAAGAGTCTGAACATCCAGGGAAAACAGCAAAGAGCAGGATGGGTGTTTCTGGCACCTGCCGCCATCATGATAGCAGTCTTTAGTTTTTATCCGATGGTTCAGGCATTCATTACATCATTTACAACAGGAACAGGTGTCAATCAGCGGATGGCTGAGCCGCTCTTCTATAACTATACACGAATGTTCGCGGATCGTACCTTCTTACGTTCGGTTGGCAACACGTTCTTATATCTGGCGATTGAAGTGCCGATCATGCTGGTATTGGCGATTCTGTTAGCACAGTTACTTAACAATAGGGACTTAAAGTTCCGTGGGTTATTCCGTACGATGGTATTCCTGCCATGTGCTACATCCCTCGTATCTTACGCGTTGATCTTCAAGTCCTTATTTGCAGTAGATGGTTTGATCAATACCATCTTTGTCAATCTTGGTATTTTCGAGTCTAATTACAACTTCCTGGGTAATACGGGAAGTGCGAGAGCGATTATCATCATCGCGCTGATCTGGAGATGGACGGGATACAATATGGTATTCTATCTGGCCGGACTGCAAAATATCGAGTATTCCGTATACGAAGCTGCAAAGATTGATGGCGCCAACGGCTGGAAGACGTTCTGGAAGATTACGGTTCCACTTCTGATGCCGACCATCGTCATGACTGTTATCATGTCAATCAACGGTACCTTACAGTTGTTTGATGAGTCTGTCAACCTGACACAGGGTGGACCGGCATATTCTACCATTACCATGTCGCATTACATCTATAACAATGCATTTGGTCTAGGTGTAGGTAAGTTTGGCTATGCGTCTGCAATGTCATTCTTCATCTTTATTTTGGTTGCCATTCTGTCAGCAATCAGCATGAAAGTAGGTGATAATCGTGACTAAGAAAAACAGTTCCGCAATACAGCGTAGATTGATCCCAACTTATATTTTTCTGATTATTGTATCCTTTATTTCGGTATTTCCGCTTTATTGGATGATTGCAGCAGCTACGAACCGTTCGGTTGACGTAGCCCGGGGTAAGATTACCTTTGGCGCGTATGCACTGGAGAATTTCCAGAAGTTGACCCAGCAGACCGATCTGTGGGGAGCACTGGGTAACTCCTTCTTATATGCAATCGTGCAGACAGTTGTTGCACTTTTGGTTTGTTCTCTCGCCGGATATGGATTTGAGTTGTATCATGACAAGTGGAAAGATAAGGTATTCTCCATCTTATTGCTTGCTATGATGATTCCGCAGGTGGCAACGATGATTCCTTTGTTCAAGATGATTTCATCTGCCGGACTGTTGAATACGGTATGGGCATTTATCCTGCCGAGTATTTCAACACCATTCCTTATTATGATGTTCCGACAGAATTCACGTAATTTCCCGGTGGATATCATGGAGGCGGCACGTCTGGATGGTTTAAGTGAATTGCAGATTTATTTCCGGATGTATATGCCGGTTATGAAATCTACCTATGCAGCAGCTGCTGTTATTACATTTATGAATGCGTGGAATTCTTACCTGTGGCCAAAGGTTGTTATGGCAGATACAAGAGCACAAACAATGCCGATGTTGATTGCCAATCTGGCAAGTGGCTATACGGTAGATTATGGTGTGTTGATGATGGGCGTTTTGTTCTGTTCCATTCCCACCATGATTATCTTCTTCGTATTGCAGAAACAATTTGCAGAGGGTATTACGGGATCTGTCAAATAAAATATAATGATGATAAAGGAAATATATTATGGCAGAATTTCAATATAGTATTATAAAAGATCCTGAGATTTTTATGGAACACAGACTGCCGGCACATTCGGATCATGAATATTACCGTAGTGAACAGAGTGTGTCAGCAGGTGTGTCCGATTTCAAAGTTAGTTTAAACGGTATTTGGAAATTCTCCTATGCGAAGAACCTTTCGTCTGCAATCAAGGAGTTCCAGACCATGGAATACGATTGCAGATCCTGGGATGATATCAGAGTGCCTGCGCATATACAGATGGAAGGATATGATGTGCCTCAGTATGCGAATACACAGTATCCATGGGACGGCAGAGAAGAAGTGAGTCCGGGGGAGATTCCGGAGGCATTTAACCCAGTGGGCTCTTATGTGAAGTATTTTGAAGTGCCGGAGGGTATGCAGTCCAGATCGGTGTACATTTCCTTCCAAGGAGTGGAGAGCGGGATGGCATTGTGGCTCAATGGTCATTATGTGGGTTACAGTGAGGACAGTTTTACGCCGTCAGAGTTTGAATTGACACCTTATCTGGTGGAAGGTGAAAATAAGCTTGCCGTTCAGGTATATAAATGGACTGCCGGTAGTTGGTGTGAAGATCAGGACTTTTTCCGGTTCTCAGGAATTTTCCGGGATGTGTATTTATACACGGTTCCGGACGTACATATTCGGGATATGAAGATTAAGACCGTCTTAGATCAGGAGTATCAGGATGCCGTGTTGCAGATTGATCTGGAGGCGACACAGGTAGGAAAAGCCGATGTCTGTCTTTCTGATGATGACGTAGAGATTGTCATGGATCTGGAATTGTGCAAGGGGTGTAATCACATCGAGATGCCGGTGAAAGAGCCACAGTTGTGGAGCGCGGAAGATCCCTATCTGTATGATATTCAGATCAGAGTCTATGACGAAGCAGGTGCATTGCAAGAGATTATTGTGGAGAAGGTAGGATTCCGTACCTTCGAGATGAAGAACCGCATCATGCATCTGAATGGCAAGCCAATCGCATTTCATGGCGTGAATCGTCACGAGTTCAGTTCGGATAGAGGTCGCTGCATTAATGAGGAAGATATCCTCAAAGACATCATTACCATGAAGCAGAATAATATCAATGCGGTCCGCACCTGTCATTATCCGAATCAGAGTGCGTTGTATCGTTTGTGTGACCGTTATGGACTGTATGTGATTGACGAGACGAATCTGGAGACTCACGGCACATGGGATGCCATCCGACGGAATCTGAAGACTATCGAGTTTGCAGTTCCGGGAGACCGCCCGGAATATCAGGCGTTGATTTTGGATCGTGCTCGCAGCATGTATGAAAGAGATAAGAATCATCCGTGTATTTTGATCTGGTCCTGTGGGAATGAGTCCTACGGAGGTAAGGATATTCTGGAAATGACCAAGTCTTTCCATGCATGGGATGACACACGCCTGGTGCAGTATGAAGGTGTTGCCTGGGATGCACGGTATCCGGAGACTACGGATATGGTCAGTACCATGTATACACCGGCAGCAGAAATAAGGGAGTATTTAAAGAAACACAGAGATAAACCTTATATTCTCTGTGAATATACACACGCCATGGGTAATTCCTGCGGAGCAATGCACAAGTACATCGAACTGATGGACGAAGAGCCATTATTCCAAGGTGGATTTATCTGGGATTATATCGATCAGTCGTTGACGAAGAAAGACCGCTATGGCGTGGAATTCCAGGCATATGGCGGCGACTTTGGGGAACGGCCTTGTGACTATAATTTTAGTGGCAACGGTATCTGTTACGGCAAGGACCGGGATCCGTCACCGAAGATGCAGGAAGTGAAGTATAATTACCAAAATATTGTCATATCAATCGACAATAGAGTGGCAACAATATACAATAAGAATCTGTTTACCAATACGAATGTCTATGATGCCGTGATTACGCTGGAGCGTGAAGGGCAGTTGGTAGATCAGCAGATTACCACCATTGATGTGGAACCATTGGACAAAAAGAAATATCCCATCACGATGGATGTACCGGATGACGGCGAGTGTGTAGTGACATTGTCCTTTGTGCTTCGGGAAGATATGTTGTGGGCCAAGCAGGGACATGAGGTGGCATATGGTCAGGAAGTGATTGGAACCATGCCGGCACATGCGCCACAGACGAAGCCGTTTTCTGTTACAAGAGGTTGGTGTAATATCGGCATCAAAGGTGAGGATTTTGAGGTGCTGTTCTCCACCATTCACGGAGGATTGGTGTCTTACCGCTATGCCGGGGTGGAATTGTTTAAGTCTGTGCCAAAGCCAAACTTCTGGCGGCCGCTGACAGACAACGACGTGGCGAATCTATTGCCGTTCCGCGCCGGTCAGTGGAAACTGGCGAGCATGTATTCGTCCTATAAGTATGAGCATGGTCTGGCAGCTACCGATTATGTAATCGAAGAAACAGAAGACCATGTGATCGTGCGTTACACCTACCATCTCCCGGTTAAGCCGGCAATGGATTGTCACGTGGCATACGATGTTTACGGCGATGGTGAGATTAAAGTGACGATGACCATGGCGGCATCTGCGGAAGTAGGCGAACTGCCGGAATATAGTATGCTGTTTACCATGGATGCTGATTACAATCAACTTACATGGTATGGTCTGGGACCGGAAGAGACCTATGTGGACCGGTGCCATGCGAAATTAGGTGTATATCACAATCAGGTGGCAGATAATATGGCGAAATATCTGGTGCCGCAGGAATGTGGCAACAAGGTTGGTGTGCGCTATGCTACCATAACGGATGAAAAGGGAAGAGGGTTGCTGGTTCGAGGCGATCAGTTGCATTTCTCTGCACTTCCCTATTCGCCCCATGAGATTGATAACGCAACACATAGTATCGAGTTGCCGCCGATACACAATACCTATATCCGCGTCGGATTACAGCAGATGGGCGTAGCAGGTGATGATACCTGGGGTGCTTTGACGCATCCGGAGTATCTGATCGATAATCATCAGCCGCTCACGTTGTCATTCTCATTCCGAGGCATTTAAAAGCAGTTGGTTTAAATGCTCTCACTCCGCATCTGAAGTGAGAGCATTTTTTGAAAAGGAGGAACGCGATGAAACCGGAGAAAATCTTATATGGCGGGGATTATAATCCTGAACAGTGGCTGGATGAGCCGGATATTTTAGAGCAGGATATACAGATGATGAAAGAAGCCCACATCAATACCGTGACCCTTGGTGTATTTTCGTGGGCAGTTCTAGAGCCGGAAGAGGGAAAGTATGATTTCGAATGGTTGGATGGAATCGTAGATCGATTGATCAAGGAAGGATTTTCCATCATTCTTGCGACACCGTCCGGCGCACGGCCAAAATGGATGGCAGACAAATATCCGGAAGTGCTTCGCGTGGATGCTAATCGCCAGCGAGCCCTATACGGATATCGCCATAATCACTGTTATACCTCGCCTGTTTATCGCCAAAAAGTCAGAGAGATTAATATGAGACTGGCAGAACGATACGGCAGCCGTGAGGGTGTGATTTTGTGGCATATTTCTAATGAATATGGTGGAGAATGCCACTGCCCGCTCTGTCAAGAGGCATTTCGTACATGGCTGAAAGAGAAGTATCAGGACATTCATACGCTGAATAAGGCATGGTCTACCACCTTTTGGAGTCACACGTATCAGTCCTTCGATCAGATTGAGAGTCCGTCACCCAGAGGGGAGACATTTTTACATGCCCTGAATCTGGATTGGAAACGCTTTGTCACAGATCAGACGGCGGATTTTATCCGGGAAGAGATTCAGGCCGTGCGGGACGGTGGCTCGACCCTGCCCACCACCATCAATATGATGTATGATTATGAAGGTCTGGATTATCACAAACTGGCAGATCTCGTGGATGTGATTTCATGGGATACCTATCCCGCCTGGCATAAAGAGCCGGAGACAGAGACAGCGATGGATAACGGCATGCAGCATGATTTTATGCGATCACTGAAACACCAGCCGTATTTGATGATGGAATCTTGTCCGTCAGCGACGAATTGGCAGTCGGTCAGCAAACTGAAAAAGCCGGGGCTTTTGTCTGCGCAGTCGATGCAAGCGATTGCACATGGTTCTGACAGTGTGCTGTATTTTCAGATTCGTCAGAGCAGAGGAGCCTCTGAGAAATTTCATGGCGCTGTCATTGATCATTATGGCGGAACCGATACCAGAGTCTTTCGGGAGGTCAGCCATATTGGAGTGGATCTCGAGAAAATTTGCGAGTTAAAAGGCGCGGTCACGAATGCGGAAGTGGCGGTCATCTATGATATAGAGAATCGATGGGCCATAGAGGATGCTCAGGGACCGCGGAACAAAGGAATGTATTATAAGCAGGCAGTGGAAAAATCTTACTATGCATTCCGTAAGTTGGGATTGAATGTGGACGTGATTTCCATGGATCAGGAATTTGGTTCCTACAAGATTCTTGCAGCGCCCATGGCTTATATGTTCCGTGCCGGTTTTGCAGAGCGGGTGCGTGATTTTGTTGCCAAGGGCGGCATCTTTATTACAACGTACTGGTCCGGTGTGGTTGATGAAAATGATCGCTGTTATCTGGGTGCGACCCCGGCAGGACTGACGGATGTGCTGGGTCTGCGTGCCACAGAGATTGACGGATTGTATGATCATGAGACCAATCAACTGGTACCGGAAGACCGCAGTATTTTTGCGACGAAGATTTCCTATGAGTGCAGACATCTCTGCCAGTTAATCGATGTGTCGACAGCGCGTATCCTTATGACATACGGAACCGATTTTTATCAAAGTCAGCCGGCTGTCACCTTCCAACCGTATGGCATGGGATATGGTTATTACATTGGCGCGGATGTGGAGCAGAGCTGCTATGATGATCTGTATCGTCGTATCGTGGAACTTTCCCGCGTGCATGTTCCGGTAGAGCAGGTACCGGAAGGGGTTGAGGTGACAACCAGGGAAAAGGACGGCGATGTCTATATTATCGCGCAGAACTTTACACCCAACGATTTGTTTATCGATCTTGGCGAAGGAGAGTTGTTATTGGGCAATAGCAGTGGTAAAATATCAACATATGAGACCATCATTATGCGAAGGAGAAAGCAATAATGTACCAGGATGTATACGTTGAAAAATCAATCAAACGCAAGGCGCCGGGGGTCACAAAGATCTATAATGTCATATTAATTGCGATTACGGCGCTGGTAGCATTTAACTTCGTAGTTGTGGATTACAAAGCGTATGGGATACCGTTGATTGCCATGCTGATCATCACCTATTTTGTAACCCAGAATACGAAGATTGATTATGATTATGTATACACGAATGGATCGATACAGATCACCAGGATCAAGCGCCGCAATAAAAGGCAGGATCTGATTGAGTGTGAGATGAAGGATGTGGTGGTTGTCGCGCCTTCCAAGACGGAACCGGTGCAGCCCTATATCGGGCGTAACATGACAACATACGATTGTCTTTCCCATGAGGAAGGTGTACCATATTATACGATGATCGTGCGCGATCCGGAGACGGGGCGTGAGATAAAAGTACTATTTGAACCGGGGATGGAACTATTAAATGCCATGCATCAGATTTCCCCTGACAAAGTGCATATATAGGAGGACAGGAATGGATATTACAAAATTGCGGGAAAAATTTACAGACATTTACGGTGATGGAGAAGACATCAGAGAGTATTTCGCTCCGGGGCGTGTGAACCTCATCGGGGAACATACGGATTATAATGGTGGTCACGTGTTTCCATGCGCGTTGACGATTGGTACTTACGGGGTTGCCCGTAAGCGAAAGGATGATAAGTTACATTTTTATTCAGCGAACCTCGACAAAGATACCGTTGTGGAAGTGTCTCTGTCGGATTTGGACTACCGCAAACAGTATAGTTGGGCAAATTATCCTCTGGGTGTTGTCTGGGCCTTTGCCAATAAAGGATATACCTTGGATCAGGGATTTGATATGGCAATCTGGGGCAATATTCCCAATGGTTCCGGTCTTTCCTCTTCCGCATCTCTGGAAGTGTTGACCGGCGTGATCTTGCGTGATTTGTATGGATTTGATGGGCTGTCTATGACAGATCTGGCATTGATCGGACAGTATTCGGAGAACAATTTCAATGGCTGTAATTGCGGTATCATGGATCAGTTCGCCGTGGCAATGGGCAAAAAGGATTGTGCGATTTTTCTGGATACCAGTGATCTGTCGTATGAGTATGCCAAGATTGCGCTGCCGGATGCCAAGATCGTAATCACCAACAGCAAGGTAAAACACAGTCTGGTGGACGGTAAATACAATGAGCGCAGGGAAGAGTGCGCCAAGGCTTTGTCACAGTTGCAGGAGGTCGTGGACATTGCCAGTCTGGGAGAGTTGGACTGCGAGGCATTCCAGCGTTATCAGTCCGTCATTACGGACGAGGAATGCCGTAAGCGTGCCAAGCATGCCGTGGCTGAAAATCAGCGGACAATCCAAGCTGTTGCGGCGCTTAAGGATAATGATATTGCGAAGTTTGGGGAATTGATGAATGCATCACACGTATCTTTGCGTGACGATTACAAGGTATCTTGTGAAGAGATCGATATTCTGGTGGATCTGGCATGGCAGGTTGATGGAGTCATCGGCTCCCGGATTACTGGTGGCGGATTTGGCGGCTGTACCGTGAGCATTGTTAAGAATGATGCCGTAGATACCTTTATGGAACAGGTTGGTGCCGGCTATCAGAAGAAGACCGGTATCGAAGCGGAGTTCTATGTGGTAGAGATCGGTGACGGTGCCAGAAGAACATCGTAACGTGTGATTCGTTATTTTTGTTGTAAATACGAAGAAATCATCAGGGCAACTTTACAGGTCATGGCATCGTCAAATTTGCGGATGTCAAGACCTGTGAGTTGCTCTATTTTATCTAAGCGGTAAATCAGTGTGTTGCGGTGCAGATAGAGATGTCGCGCACATTCTGCGATGCTGAGTCCGCTCTCTAAGAACACATGAATGGTATGCAGGGTTTCCTCGTCAATATCTTCCATATGCAGACCATGAAAATGATCCTTCAGATACTCTTCACAGATATCGGTGGGCAGTTGGTAGATCAGTTTGCCAAGACCCAGATCGTGTGCCCAGCAGATGTGTTGGGTAGGCGCAAAGACATGGCAGATCTCCAATGTGGTAGAGATTGTTAGAAATACACCGGGGAGTTGGTCCATGGATGTTACGGTTCCATCGTAAGCCAGGTTCATGGACACCATGGCTTCCGTCTCCAGTGTGTTCTGGATATCGCGTATCATCTGGTGCATAGCCCTCTCATCCAACGGCTGTGGAATGCGGCGCAACAACGCAATATGGCAGTCGTCGATCATGATTACCGTATCGGCACCGGAGGAAAACAGTTGTAATACCACGGACTGTTCCAGAGCAGAAAAGGGCTGCCTTGTCTCAATCAGAATAGGGAAGATCAAAGCGTCATTGTCTATATGAAAGCGACGAATGCCTTCTGCTATTTCCTGCGGTGTCAAGAGGCCCAGAAGCAGGCCCCGGAGAAAACTCTCCCGTGATGTGCCGTCATGCTGGGCGCGAAGCATATTTTTTAAAATGAGGATCGTCTCTTCTTCATCTGCCTGATTATCTGTGATGGCAAAACGAATCCCGGTCTGATTCTGTAATTGATCCAATAAATCCGCAATCTGTTCTGATGTAGTCATAGCATTTCTCCCATAGAATTAACGATACTGATATTATAAAGAACTGTGGTGGATAATTCAAGGAAGCACGGGAACGAACGGTGAATCTTTGGATGGCTATTGGAGATGTCGGATTACACCACAAGCTATCTTTTTGCCGCTATTGCCCGAGGGCTGTGTCTGAAAATCGTCGCTCTTGTCGTGGATAACCAGCGTCCTGCCGATGACTTGGTCGGGGCGGAAGCGTCCGGTATAGACGGCACACCAGGCAGATCCTGC
>CAMAKU010000038.1 GCA_945836255.1 uncultured Roseburia sp.
TGATGGTTGCCGGATTGGAATTGACCAGAACAACCTCCACACCTTCTTCTTTCAGGGAACGGCAAGCCTGTGTTCCCGCGTAGTCAAACTCTGCTGCCTGACCGATGACGATCGGACCAGAACCAATCACGAGTACTTTTTTAATCTCTTTATTTCTAGGCATTACTGGTCACCTCCCATCATCTCAATAAAACGATCAAACAGATAGCCGCTGTCCTGCGGTCCCGGACATGCCTCCGGGTGGAACTGCACCGTGAAAATATTTTTCCCGGTATATTTCAGACCTTCATTGGTTCCGTCATTGACATTGACGAAAGCAGGAACTGCAATCTTCGGGTCCAGTTTGTCCACGTCCACCACATAGCCATGGTTCTGTGACGAAATATAGACACGACCTGTAGACAGATCCTTCACCGGATGGTTCCCTCCACGGTGCCCGTATTTCATTTTGTGAGTATCCGCACCGGTGGCCAGTGCCATCAACTGATGTCCGAGACAAATGGCAAAAATAGGAACATCGGACTCATATAATTTGCGAATCTGCGCTATCACTTCGGTGCATTCTTTCGGATCTCCCGGGCCGTTGCTCAACATAATGCCGTCCGGCTGACTGGCGAGAATCGTCTCTGCCGGCGTATCGGCCGGATAGATCGTAACTTCACAGCCTCTGTCATTTAAGGACTTGGCAATATTGCGCTTCGCGCCAAGATCCAGCAGAGCCACGCGCTTTCCATTTCCCTCCAGAACTTTTGGAATATCACAGGTCACCTTTGAGACAACGTCGCCGGTGGTGTACGCAGCAAGTTTGGGAAGAATCTCCTCCAGATCGTATGCCTCGTTCGTAGTAATCATGCCGTTCATGGTTCCCTTATCACGCAAAATCTTCGTCAATGCGCGTGTGTCGATTCCGCAGATTCCCGGAATATCATGTTCCACAAGGAAATCCTGAATCGTGCCCTCACAGCGGAAATTGCTGGGAATCCGGCTTAATTCGCGAACAATATAACCATCCACCCACGGACGTGATGACTCCATGTCCGGCGTAATCCCATAATTGCCGATCAGCGGATAGGTCATAACCACTGCCTGTCCGGCATAGGAGGGGTCGGTCAATACTTCCAGATATCCTGTCATGGAAGTATTAAATACAATTTCACTAATGACTTCACGCGTCGAACCAATGCTTTCACCGGTAAATACGGTTCCGTCTTCCAGAATAAGAAATGCTCTCATCTTTTGCCCTGTCCTTTCCTGTTCCTGTTATTTTCGATAAAAAAGCCTAAACTTTTAAGATTTTAGCACAACATATCGCATATTGCAATATCTGCAACCACATTTTGTAGATTTTACCATGCAACCACATGGGCAGATTGTACGGTGTTTTACACACCACCGCTTTTATTATATCTTCTCCGGGGCTTTATATCAATTTTTTTCTCATTTTAACCCCGCCTCTTCCTGCATGCCGGGGCTCGCCCACAAGATTTCGCAAAAAAGACCCCATAGAGAACTGCGCCTCTACAAGGTCTTCCTCTCTGAACTTACTTGAAGTAGGCAACGCCGGACTCAAAGATCTTCATGTCCTGCTCACCATAAATGTTAATCGCAACGGAATCACCCCGTCTCTCAGAGTGCGCCATCTTACCAAGCACACGCCCGTCCGGACTGGTAATACCTTCGATAGCCATATAAGAGCCATTGACATTCCACTCCTCGTCCATGGTCGGCTGTCCTGCTTCATTGACATACTGTGTTGCCACCTGACCATTGGCAAATAACTTCTGCAGCCATTCATCGCTGGCAACAAAACGCCCCTCGCCGTGAGAAGCCGGATTACAATACGTCTGTCCCAAAGTTGCCTGTGCCAGCCATGGTGACTTATTGGAAACCACCTTGGTGTATACCATCTTGGAAATATGGCGTCCGATGGTATTGTAGGTCAGGGTCGGTGCATCCGCCTTTTGGGTATGAATCTCACCATATGGTACCAGACCTAACTTGATCAATGCCTGGAACCCATTACAGATACCAAGAACCAGTCCGTCTCTCTGATTCAAAAGATCCATAACTGCTTCCTTCATCTTCTCATTGCGAAATGCCGTCGCAAAGAACTTGGCACTTCCCTCCGGTTCATCACCGGCAGAGAATCCACCCGGGAACATGATCATCTGCGCCTGCGCGATGGCATCTGTAAACACATCAACAGATTCTCGGATATCCGCTGCGGATTGGTTCTTGAACACCTTAACAATCGGCTCGGCTCCTGCTCTTTCAAATGCCTTGGCACTGTCATACTCACAGTTGGTACCCGGGAATACCGGAATAAATACCTTTGGCTGGGCCACTTTATTCTTGCAAATGTAAATCTCTTTTGCCTCATACACATCGGTATCTACCAACGATGTATCCGCTGTTGCTCTGGTAGGGAAGACTTTTTCCAGTGGCTTCGTCCAATCAGCAAGTGCTGCCTCCATAGAAAGGCTCATATTCTGATACTTGAAACAGCCTTCGTCATTCACCTGGCCAACCACAGCAAAATCATCTGCCAATCCTGCTGCGGCCATAGCCTCTGCAATGGCCTTGATATCACTGCCGGATACTTCTGCCACAAGGGAGCCAACACAATTACCAAACAATTCTTCCTTGGTTACATCATCGCTGATGGTCACGCCCAACTTATTTCCAAATGCCATCTTGGATACGGCTGCTGCAAAACCTGCTGCATCCAACGCATAGGCAGAAACGATTGCTCGTTTCTGAATCAGTTCATGGATCACGTCATATAACTTCATAACCTGCTCATAATCCGGCAAATCATAAGCGTCTCTCTTGGCGTGGAAGAATACCAAAGCATCTCCCGCCTTTTTGAACTCCGGAGTGATGATGTCAGATTCTTTTGCAATATCCACGGCAAAAGATACCAATGTCGGCGGCACATCGATCTCATTAAAGGTACCTGACATGGAATCCTTTCCACCGATGGAAGGAAGTCCAAACTTCATCTGTGCCTGATATGCGCCAAGCAGTGCTGCAAACGGCTGGCTCCACCGCTTCGGGTCTTCTGACATTCTGCGGAAATACTCCTGGAAGGTAAAACGAATCTTATGATAATCGCCGCCTGCTGCAACAATTCTGGCAACGGATTCCAAAACAGCGAAGGAAGATCCATGATAAGGGCTCCAGGAGGACAGATACGGGTCAAATCCATAGGCCATCATAGTAACTGTATCACACTTGCCTTCTGCGACCGGAAGTTTTGCAACCATGGATTGTGTCTCTGTCAACTGATAACGTCCACCATAAGGCATATAAACACTGCCCGCTCCGATGGAGCCGTCAAACATTTCCACCAGCCCCTTCTGAGAACATACATTCAAATCGGACAGGGTGGTCTCCCATGCTTTCTTCACATCCCCTGCTGCAAGGGCCTCTTCTACTCCCTGTACGGCATACTTGTTAAAATAGTTATCTTCCTGGCGGGGCATCTCAACCGTCACATCCGTCTCCTGATGCGCGCCGTTTGTATCCAGGAAGGCTCTCTTTAAGTTGACAATCTCCTTGCCTCTCCACTCCAATACCAGGCGTGGTTCTTCCGTGACAACAGCCACTTCAATGGCTTCCAGATTCTCTTCTGCTGCATAAGCCAGGAACTGTTCCACATTCTCCGGTGCAACTACAACTGCCATACGCTCCTGGGACTCTGAGATTGCCAGTTCTGTTCCGTCCAAGCCGGCGTATTTCTTAGGCACCTTATCCAACTGTACACGCAGACCGTCTGCCAGTTCACCGATGGCAACAGAGACACCACCTGCACCGAAATCGTTACACTTCTTGATGATATAACTTACTTCTTCGCGACGGAACAGACGCTGAATCTTACGTTCTGTGGGCGGATTACCTTTCTGTACTTCCGCACCGCAGACTGCCGTGGACTGTGTATTGTGTGCCTTGGAAGAACCGGTGGCACCACCGATACCGTCACGTCCTGTTCTACCACCCAAAAGGATGATACGGTCGCCCGGGTCGGAATTCAGACGCTGAACGGCGCGTCTTGGTGCAGCGCCCATAACCGCACCGATTTCCATACGTTTTGCCACATAGTCGGGATGATAGACTTCTTTCACATAACCGGTAGCAAGCCCGATCTGGTTACCATAGGAACTATAGCCATGTGCTGCTTCCCGGACCAACTTCTTCTGGGGGAGCTTTCCTTCCATGGTATCACGAACAGAGACCGTCGGATCTGCCGCACCGGTCACACGCATAGCCTGATACACATAGGTACGTCCTGACAACGGATCACGAATAGCACCACCCAGACAGGTAGCAGCGCCACCAAAGGGTTCAATTTCTGTCGGATGGTTATGGGTCTCATTCTTGAAATTCACCAGCCACTCTTCGGTAGTTCCGTCCACTTCCACCGGAACCACGATGGAACAGGCATTGATCTCATCAGATTCTTCCTGATCCTGTAACTTGCCATCTTGTTTCAAACGTTTCATGGCCATCAAGGCCAGGTCCATCAGGCAGACAAACTTATCGTCACGATCTTTATAGATAATCTTAAAATTATCCAGATAATCCTTGTACGCATCCTCGATTGGCCCACGATAATAACCGTCCTCAAAGGAAACGTGCTTGAGTTCCGTTGAAAACGTCGTATGACGGCAATGATCTGACCAGTAGGTGTCAAGCACACGAATCTCCGTCATTGACGGATCTCTCTTTTCATCATTGGAAAAATAATTCTGAATATGCAAGAAATCCTTAAACGTCATCGCCAACCCCAGAGAATCATATAACTGGCGCAGCGCATCTTCCGGCATCGTAGAAAATCCGTCAAAAATGATGACATCCTCCGGCTCGTCGAAATGGTCTGTCAGCGTGTCCGGCTTATCCATCCCAGTCTCACGGGAATCCACCGGATTAATGCAATGCTTCTTGATGGCATCAAACTGCTCATCGGTAATATCACCCTCAATCACATACGTGGTTGCCGAATGAATAATGACATCTTCATCTTCTTTTAACAATTTCACACACTGTTCTGCCGAATCAGCCCGCTGATCAAACTGTCCCGGTAAGAACTCGACGCTAAACACACGACCGTCATAGGCAAACTGCTCCTCATATACCTCATCCACCGGCAGTTCGCAGAAGACCGTCTTTAAAGCCTTCTTATATGTCTCATCTGAAATATTCTCAATATCATAACGAATCAATACGCGCACGCCTGTTACCGTCTGAATTCCAAGATAACTCTTGATCTCACCAAGCAACGACTGCGCAGCCACCGCATATTCCGGCTTTTTTTCCGCATACACTCTTCTTACGTTTCCCATGTCCTACCTCCATGTGTTGTATCCTTTTGCTTCGACAACGTCCAAGAATCATTCTTGACCCCGCTGTCTTTTTCGCGTATTCTTCCTGCGAAACTCTGCGTTTATTATAGCACACAATCCCAGAGAAATATAATTATTATCGCTAATCAGATATATTAGCATATCTTATTTGTACTCTTGACTGCTATTAACTCTGCTAATATAATAAATATATCGAAAAAAGAGGTTGATGTATCCTCACAAGGATTAACAAGAAAAACATCTGACTATACGAAACAACATCAACGGAGGATTCCTTATGGATATCAATTACGAATTATACAAAGTCTTTTATCATGTGGCTTCATCTCTCAGTTTTTCAGAAGCCAGCAAACAGTTATTCATCTCACAATCTGCCGTATCCCAATCCATTAAGACTTTAGAAAAAAAGATTGGTCAGCCACTATTTATCCGCAGCACCAAGAAAGTTCAACTTACCCCTGCGGGCGAACTTCTGCTGCAACACATTGAACCTGCCATGCATCTGATTCAGCGTGGTGAGGAACAGATTCAGAATGTGAACGACACCCAGCTCGGTCAACTTCATATCAGTGCCAGCGACACCATCTGTCGCTATTTCCTCGTCCCCTATATTAAGAAATTTCATCAGTTATACCCTGATGTACCCATCCGCATCACCAATGCTCCCTCCAAATCCTGCGTAGATCTGTTGGAACAGGGACAGGTCGATATCATCATCAGTAACGATCCCAACACACGCCTGCAGCCCTCCTACATCACCAAGACGCTCTCTGTCTTTCAGGATGTCTTTGTGGCCAATCCCGCATATTTTCCTCAGACAACAAAACAGATGACCTTTAAGGAAATCTCCGAACTCCCCATTCTGATGTTGGGCAAAAACAGTACCACCAGTGAATATCTCCATCAGATCTTTTTGGAAAACCGTCTGGATCTTGTACCAGCCTTCCAGTTGTATTCCAATGATCTGCTCATCGATCTGGCGCGTATCGGGCTTGGTATTGCCTTTGTCCCGGATTACTGTATCCGAAAGTCCACCAAAGAACTTCAGATTGTAAATACAAAAGAAACTCTGCCCCGCCGCCGTCTGGTTGCCGCCACCCATCCCACACTGCCTTTGTCGGCTTCCGCAGATGCCTTTCTCGCCTTGCTTCCGGATGTGGCCACAGCATAAAATATCCCACTTATCCCTTCGATGAGTCAGACAAATCCTCTTGGGGTTGCCATTGCTGCCAAAATTCTTCCAACGTCTGATCCACGGTCTCCAGCTGGCAGATTCTGCTGTCATTCCACTCTCTGGGGAAAGTCTGGCGATACATCCCCTGACAAAACCGCTCATCCAAAAGTGCAATCACACCTGTATCTGACTGGGTCCGAATCACACGCCCTGCCGCCTGAATGACTTTATTCATCCCCGGATACAGATAGGCGAAGGCAAAACCATCCCGGTCCGTCTCACTAAAATATTGTTTCATAATCTCACGTTCATTACCAATCTGGGGCAGACCGACACCTACGATAATGGCACCAATCAGTTTTTCTTCCGTCAAATCGATTCCTTCTGCAAAAATACCTCCCAACACGCAAAAAGCAACCATGGAACGACTCCGGGACGCCTCAAACTCCGCCAGAAAATTCTCCCGCTCCTGTTCTGTCATTCCACTGGTCTGAATCATTACATCACACTGCCGGGCATATTGTGCCATGAAGATTGCGCAGATTTCTTCCTGCATCTTATAAGACGGGCAGAATACCATATAATTTCCCATACGTTTCGACACAATCCGATCAATATAATCCGCATAGCGCTCATACTCCTGCCGATTTCTGCGGGTGTAGCGGCTGCTCACATCGCTTCCAACAAGCAATGCACGCTGCTCCTGTGCAAATACCGATTGCGCATAGATAGCATAGACATCCGACTCCTGACATAACAGTGCCTTATAATATCCAATGGGAAGCAATGTGGCAGAAAAAAAGACACAGGCCCGGGCTCGATCCAGCCGCTGTTGCAACATACCGGAAGGATCCACACAGAATAAATGCAACAGGAACTCTCCCCGGTCATTGTAATCACAGTAGATCCGATCATGTTCATCCATACTGTCCGACAGATTGGTAAAATTACGCACTTTGAAATAGAACTCCATAATGTCATCCCGGTCCGGTAATACCACATCTTTCTGTAACAATTCATCCATAGCCGAAGCCGCCTGATATAATGCAAACAAAAAGGCATCCATGTTATCCAGCACCAACATCTGCTCGCACTGCCGCTTCATCTGAAGCATTTCCCGATTCACCCGTTCCAGTGAACGTTCTAATTTCTTTCCAAAGGGTTTTAACTTCTTCTTCATGGCAAGCACTTCTTCCTTGCACAGGGTCTCCGAATACATCTCCCGCGCCCGGTCCACCAGATTGTGTGCTTCATCTACCAGAAAAATATAATCGCCCCGAATCCCTTCCGCGAAGAAGCGTTTCAATGCCACATTCGGGTCAAACACATAATTATAGTCACAAATCAGATGATCCACCCAGGAAGCCGTATCCAGACAGAGTTCAAAGGGACACACCTGACGCTCTTTTGCCCATGCCAGCAGACATTCCCGGTCTATCATATTCGTCTGTTGCAACAGATCGTACACCGCATCATTCACCCGATCATAATGCCCCTTGGCGTAAGGACATTCCTCCGGATTGCAGTGACGTTCCGGCATCAGGCACATCTTATCTTTGGCGGTAATCACAACCGTCTTGCCCTGATACCCCTGCTGTTCCAGTAAAAGAAAGGTATCATGCGCCACCAATCCCGTGGCTGATTTGGCCGTCAGATAAAAAATCTTGTCACCGTAATTCTGTCCCATGGCCTGAATCGCCGGGTAGATCGTTGCCAATGTCTTTCCGGTCCCGGTGGGTGCCTGCACAAACAGTATTTTTTCCCGCAGGATGCTGCGATAAACATCCGCCACCAGTTTCTTTTGTCCCGGCCGATAATCGTAAGGAAATGCCAGACTACGAATGGAATCCTGTCGAATCATTTTATGATGATATAAAAAATCGGACCACTTCTTATAGGATGCAATTAATGCCAAAAACCATTCCTCTAACGCTTCATAGGTAAAGGTATCCTGGAAACGACGCACCTCCTCCGTATCAAGATTGCAGTAGGTCATCTGTACGGTAATCTCTTCCAGTTGCTTCTGCGTAGCAAAAATAAACGCATAACACTTTGCCTGTGCCAGATGCACCGGGTAAGGCTCACTCATCTGGGCCACATCCACATACATTCCTTTGATCTCATCAATAATCACAGGAACGAGTGTCATATCATCGTCATCATAGATGATGCCGTCCGCACGACCTTCCAGCATCAGATCATATTCCTCGTAAGCGACAGAAAACTTCAAGGGAACCTCCGGGTGATATCCCGCTCCCGCTCTTTGCTGAATTTTGCGGTGAATCCGGCTGCCTTCCTGCATCGCCTCCATGCGCAAACGGCTGGCGTGACGCTCGTCAATATCCCCCTCATTGAGGAGAAACTCCACCAGATTTCGCACGGAAATCACAATCTGCGGTTTTAATTCTTCCTTCTGCACCAGTTTACTTATCTTCATACCCACCAGTATAACATAAAAAGACCATCACATCACGAAATACATCCGCAATGTCATGGTCTTCCTCTACAAATTAAAATTCCAATTTCCGCTTCTTATGCAACGGCAAACTTACTCACTGACTGGACGAAGTTCGGGTCGTAATTTGCACAGATGACGCGCATCTCCCGCTTCATTCCCATACTCATAACGCCCAACAGCGATTTTGCATCCAGATATACCGAACCACTCTTCAGATCAATGGCTCCCGGACATACCGATGCGGCTTTCACAAATTCCTCAACATCTTTTTCATTTTTAAGCATTACTTTTAATTCCATTTATCATCACTCCTCTAATATCAACAGAAAATAATGAACACCCTGTCCTTTATTCTTGGTATTAAAACACAGACAACATAAATTGTCAAATTCTGCCAATCAGAAGAATTGCTATATTTTACCAGAATTTTTAACGATTTTTTCTTCCGGTAGACGTTGATTTTTTTTAATTTTATGTCGGAAACTGCCGAAGCGTTCACAGTTTTCACACAATCGTAGTGAAAACAACGATACAATCCTCAAAATCAGCAATATTCTTGGTGATTTTGCACAAAATTTTATACCAAAACGGCATCCAATGCGGTAAATGCTTCCCGCATCGGCCCCTGAATAAACAAATCTTTTGCAGGGTCCAGAGGCACATCGAGAGGCTCCAGATTCAGAATCACACGATGCTTTCCATGGAATTCATAGACATACGATGCTGCCGGGTAGACATTCAGCGAGGTACCTGCCACAATCATACAGTCAGCCCGATGAATAGCGTCCAGCGCACCCATAACTGCCTCAGTGGGAAGTCCTTCTTCATATAAGGTGACATCCGGTCGGATGATGCCGCCACACTCCGAACAGCGAGGAATTCCCTGCTGTTGAAAGATAAAATCTGCATCCACGCTACGGCCACAGGACATACAGTAATTCCGCTGTGTCGTCCCGTGAATCTCAAAGACCTTCCGACTGCCCGCTTTCTGATGCAGGCCATCGATATTCTGCGTCACAATCGCCTCTAATTTCCCTGCTTGTTCTAACTTAGCCAGGACCTTATGAGTGATATTCGGTTCCACGGAACGCGTGTCCATCTTCTGGCGATAAAACTCAAAAAACACTTCCGGCTCCCGCACCAGACACGTATGGCTTAGAAGGTACTCCGGTTGATAGCGGTCAAACCGGATATCGTGCTGATTATACAGGCCATCCTTACTTCGGAAATCCGGAATCCCACTGTCTGTGGATACCCCCGCTCCGCCAAAAAAGACAATATGATTCGATTCCTGTATCATTGATAGAAATCGATTGATTGTTTCCTCCATCGCACCACACTTCCTTTCTGTTCCCGGAAGATTATTTCAGGAAACCGGAGATAATTTGCTCCTCTGCCTCCTCCTCGGTGAGTCCAAGTGTCATCAGTTTGATCAACTGTTCTCCGGCGATCTTGCCAATGGCTGCCTCATGAATCAAGCTGGCCTCTGTGGTGGCTGCTGACAACTGAGGTGTCGCCAGAACATACGCATTGTCCATCAGGATGGAATCGCATTCGGTGTGCCCTGCACATCGGTTGTTACCATTAAGTGTACTGGTATAATGCTGACGGCTGTTCCCCTTTGCCACGGTTCGGCTGACAATATTACAACTGCAATCCTCACCGTTCAAATCCGCAGTAAACTGCGCATCCGCATTCTGCTCCCCTGTGGTCATAATGCTGTCATGAATCTCCAACTTTGCGCCATCTGCCAAATCAGCCTCCGTAATTCTTAACGTATCATCAATTCCGGAGATCTGGGATGTCTCCATAGTCATCTGGGCATTTTCTCCCAGATGCACCACCGTGGTCGGGTTCATCAGACGCTTTCCTGTGGCATCCGCATCCCCTTCCCCATAATGCTTCTCCACATATCGAACCTTGGCGCCTTTTGCCACATAGAAGGTATGAATGCCATCATGGCCACTGTCCGCATCACCACAACTGTGGATACCGCAACCGGCAATGATCGTCACATCAGCGTTCTCGCCGATATAAAAATCATTGTAGACCATATCTTTCAGTCCCGCCTCTGAGACAACCACCGGAATATGCACGCTTTCATTGGTGGTTCCCGGCTTGATAATGATATTGATTCCCGGTTTATCCTCTTTCGTTACAATATCTATATTGGCTGTTGTATTTCTTGCAGAAGAAGCGCCGTTGGTACGGATATTGTAAGCCCCCACCGGAAGTGCATCCAGTCCGGCAACTTCTTTTAGTATATTTTGTTCAATCGTTCCCACGCTCTTAGTCCTCCTTCATCTTCTCTGTAAGTACGCGGCACGCACCGGCCGGTACCCCCATGATTTCCGGAAGCACCTGATCTCTGGTATCGAATTTGGCAACTTGTCCATCTTTTAAATATAAGATCTTGTCCGCAATCTCCAGAATACGTTCCTGATGACTGATAATCAAAATATTACCGTCGTTGGTGGCCACCATTTTCTCAAATACGTGGATCAATTTCTGAAAACTCCACAGGTCAATACCTGCCTCCGGCTCATCAAACAGAGTCAATGCAGAATTTCTGGCAAAAGCCATCGCTATCTCAATACGCTTTAATTCCCCGCCGGAAAGACTGCCATCCAAATCTCTCTGGATATAATCTTTGGCGCATAATCCCACCTCTGACAACAGTTCACAAAGTTCATTCAATGATGCATCTTTGCCAGCGGCCAACGACATCAGATCCCGCACCGTCAGTCCCTTAAAGCGAACCGGCTGCTGAAAGGCATAACTGATGCCATGATTGGCGCGCTCCGTAATTGACCAATCCGTAATATCTTCCCCTTGAAATAGAATTCTACCCTGGCTGGGCTGTAAAATACCGGCAATTACTTTTGCCAGCGTGGACTTGCCGCTACCGTTGGGCCCGGTAATCACCACGAAATGATCCTCTATCTTTGCATTGATATGATCTAAGATCAGTTTACCGTTCTCAGTCTCATAACAAATATCCTGTAATTCTAACACCTTTTATCTCCTTTAAAACATTCTCGAAAGATATCTTAGCATATATTTCATAGGAATACACTATCTTTTTCCATCCGAGCGCCATCAATTGTTCGAATTTCCTTTAAAGGCGCACCCACTACCGTGACTTTGATCTCTCTGGTCACGGAATCCGCATCCGGCGTAATCGAGACAACAGCGCCTTCCTCTGTCATACCGATGGCAAAGGTAATACCTCCCTGCTCATCTTCCATACGGTACGTTCCTTCTCCCGCATAGCATCTGACTTCCAGACGTTCAAAAGACTGATTGTTCGTTGTCCCGCAGGAAAGCATCGGGATGATGCCACCTGATTTGACAAAGACCGGAATCCGATCCAGCGGAACCTGAAGTTGGAGTTTTCTGTCTCCCTCAAAACATTCCCCCGTAAAGAAATCCGTCCATGTCCCCTGAGGCAGCCAGACTTCCACATCCGCCACACCCTGTTTATCTCTCTTGGAAATCACAGGCGCAACGATCATTTCCGTGCCAAAATAATATTGATTCACTGCCTCATAGGCTTCCCTACAATCATGTAAATAATACATGGGCATAATCAATGGCATTCCCTGGGTTGCCGTAAGGACATTCGCCGTATACAGATACGGTAACAGGCGATGACGTAATTGCAGAAATCTGGTCACAATCTCCTCTGCTTCCTCTCCATATAACCACGGCTCCTTACTCCATTTATCTCTTGTGGAATGTAGACGATTGATGGGTGAAAATACGCCCAACTGTACCCATCTGGTGTAGATCTCCGGATCACCTTTACTGAACATATGACCACCAATGTCGTGAGACCACCAGGAGTATCCGGTATTGGATGACATAATGGTAAAGGACGGCTGATAGGCCAGACTCTTCCACCGCACAATGGTATCGCCGGAAAAGCCCAGCGGATAACGATGAGAACCTGTGCCGGAATAACGTGACAGGATCATCGCTGTTCTGCCGTCTCTTCCCGCATCCAGCGTATGATAGTGGTTCAGAAGCCACAGCGGATCTAAGCCCTTTTTGTTGGATTTTCTTCCCTGTTGCCAGTCAATCCACCAGAAATCCACCCCTTCCTCCTCGTAGGGATGTAGCACCAGATCAAAATAACTGTCAATAAAGGTACGATCAGTAAAATCAAATGCCACCGGCGTCTTGGAAGCCGGATCAATCCCATTCGCTTCTGCCATCTGATCATACTGTTTTTCAAAATAGCGAATACCGTCATGAGGATGCAGATTCATGGTAATTGCCAGTCCCCTGTCCTTCAGATCACGGAAAAACTGACAATAATCCGGAAACAATGTTTCATCAAAGGTATAACCGGTCCATCCTTTTCCCCAGAACTTGCTGTTGGATGTTGCATCCTTCGGGACATTTTTAACCAGATGCCAATCCATATCTATGGTCGCAACCGTCAATGGAATCTGTTTGTCCGCAAACTTATCCATCAGATCGATATATTCCTGCTGACGATAAGCATAATAACGGGACCACCAGTTACCCAGCGCGTATTTTGGCAACAGCGGCGTAAATCCGGTCAATTCATAGAATTCCCGCAAACCAGCCAGATAATCCTTGCCAAACGCAAGGACATAAAAATCCGCTACACCCTCTTGGCGCGGCGATAGCGTTCCGTCTTCCCCCAACAGATACGAGGCCGAATCATCAATGGTTGCTACCCCCTCCAAAGAGAAGATGCTGTCGGACAATTCCACACGTCCCTTATTCTCGCCAAACAAAATACGGTCTCCCAGCGCATTATCCAAGGTACGGAAGGTACCACCCAGAAGATGCACCTCAGATGCATCCACCCAATAGCCCTGTAATTTAACCTCTACGGCCAGTGTGTCTTTTTTGACATGAAATACCCGCTCAGATGTCTGAACCTCAATGTGTTCCTGATCCTCTGACACGGTAAAAGAAGCATCACCAAAATCACGATGCATTATTTTTTGCGTTGCACGATCTTCAAATACGCCCTTTACTGAGCGTTCAACCCGAAGAATGCGATCTGTAATCACGCTGAGTCGAATCGGCCCGCTGATATAGGTCTTTTGTTCTGCAATCGGCGCCAAGGCCGTACCAAATCTCTCCATAGAATATCCCCCTATCCCCTCTGCGTTGTCTGCAACAGTTCATCGACAAACGCCAGATAATCAATCATGGTATTACACTTCGGTGCATAGTCAATCAACAGTCTTTTCTGCTCCTGCGCCTCTTTTGTTTTCACGCATTCACGAATGGACGTATCAAACAGACGCGTACCTATCTTGTCTGCCACCTCCCGAAGTTCCTCTCTCGTCTTCTTTTCCAGATTGGATCTGCCGGAGAATTTCACCAGCAAAAGACCGGCAATCTCCAGTTTCGGATTCTGTCGCCGTTGCACGGCCCTAATCGTCTCACACAACTGATTCAGACCCTGCAGAGAATACGCATCAGCCGTCACCGGTATGATGACACGGTCCGCCGCGATCAGACAATTATATAAGATAACATTCAGAGAAGGTGCTGTATCGATTACAATATATTCATACCCATCAAAATCATCGATGGCATCCTTGAGCCGATATAGCCCTTCAATATCACCATCCAATATTTTTTCTGCTTTGGCCAGTAACGGGTCCGATGCCACGATATCTCCATTGGGCATATGCTGAATCGCTTCAGCCAGTGGAAGCCGGTCAGAATCCACAATCACATCATACAAGGTCGCAACATCCTCTACCTGTGCCTGATATGTACTGGTACTGTTACCCTGCGGATCTGCATCAATCAAAAGGGTCTTTGCCCGTTTGCCCAGAATCCCCGCCAGCGTGGTAGCGGTCGTTGTCTTTCCGATACCACCTTTTTGATTTGCTACTACAAATGTTGTTGCCATATTCTATCCTCCTAAAAAGCAATCTTACCTTCCACCTGCTGATTAATGACATAGTAAACCGATTGTTCTTCCGGCTTGATATAGACATCCACCGCCTCTATCTCTTCATCTTTCATGCCTTGTGCCAGTGCATCCCGGCGGATCAATTGCATCAGATTCTCTTGATTGCGTTCTCTCCCCTGATACTGGATCACAATATTCTTTTTAGCCGTGGCAAATCCGCCCACTACACTCTGCGCTCTCTCTACACTGCTTTTTCTTGCCATATGCTTCTCTCCTGTCTGATCATCAATGATCTGTAACATCATCTGATGTTACATCGTTTTCTTTATTACATGATTATAACACTTCTCTCCGAAAAAGCACTAATTTTCAGAGAATACCTCCCATGGCCGCCTTTTTGACCGGAGGCTTCCGTTTCCAGCCCAAAGAAAAACGGCTATCACATGACGATACTCCTCGTATCTGTGATAGCCCATGAATTACAACCCAAGTTTTATTCTGTTTTTTCTTAACATATCAAGAACATAATGGTCTACTGTCATCTTTCCTTGGTAGCCTT
>CAMAKU010000039.1 GCA_945836255.1 uncultured Roseburia sp.
TATGAAATATAACAAGGCAATTATAGCACTTATTGTCTGCAATGGGCAAATTCTTTACGCCACGCCGTCAGAATTCCGTTTCCGTTATGATTGCCCGGCCCGTACTGCTCTACAAACTGCCGGGAAGCGAGGATATCCGCCCCAGTAAAATGATAGGACACCACTGACGTTCCCTGCTCCAGTCGATCAAATGCCGCCTGAAGAGCATCAGCATAAGACGGATCCCGATACCATACGGAATTCCTATACAGACCACCATCTTCTTTTTGTTCTTTCTGATAATTGGTGCGATCAATCTGACGCACATAATAGGGATGCGCAGCATCCGTTCCTGCGACGATTCCCTCCTGTGTTACATAGATACGTGCATAAGCATACGTCGTATTGCCTGCACCATCCGTGGCCCGGTAAGTGACAGTCATGTAGCCGCAATCCCCCAATTTGCTGCATGCCGTCTCGTCCCAGTTGGCCACTTCCACAGAAATATCTCGTCCCAGCATAGCATCCTCATAGTCCTGGACAGTAGCCATACCCAGTAGTTTCTCTTCCGTCAGAATGCCTTTCATAATCTCTTCTTTTCCATAATATAAGTTGCAGGTATCAATGATTGGTGGGCAATCCCATACCGCATAACAGATCATGGTAACATTGCCTTGTTCATCGATCTGTGCCCTCTGACCCCGCAAGCCCTCCAACAGAATCGACACAGTTCCTGAAAGTTGCTCCCCTGCATGGTAACAGTCGTCCTCTCCGTAACAAGTGTCCTCCCGAAAACTCCACCCCATAAAAGAATCAGACACCAACTGCGTTACCACGCAGTCTTCCTTCCCATCGTAGACTTCCCGCCATCGCTCTTTTACAAAGGAAGATTGATTATCCGGAAGTATGGTATTCCGATTCACATGTTCCATGGTAAAATTGTCTCCACCAGTCTGTCCATTGCCGTCAAACAATAACTGCATATCCGTATCCCACACGGCATACAGGGTCACATCCTCCGTCACATTCTCGATTCGATAACTCCGGTTTACCGGATAGATCTGGTCCGTACCATCGCCATTTACCAGATTCGGCCCTTCTGCATCCCAAGGCTTGGTACACCACCCCACATTCACCAAGGCCCGTAATGGCCTGCCTTGCACAGATACCTTTGCCTCTCCTGCCGGGCAGATGATGTCCTCTTTCCAGTACCCCGCCACAGAAGCAGGGAGCGAAAAGGACAGTCCCTGACCGTTCAAATCGTTCTGATACAACACATAGCGCAGTTCCGACAAGATAATACGGCCTTCCGTCCCATTGCGTCCGTTGGCTGCACGCAGACGAGCCTTATGGTTCGTCTGTGCAGAAGTCGTATCATTGTAGGATTCATTTAACCGAAATTTTTCATTCATGGATGCAGCCGTCCCGGCATCCATGGCATAGGAGGTCTCTGCCACCACTCTCCCCAGGGGCACATCCTGCCGATCAATCGTCAAAAGAATACTGCCCTCTGCGCACTGCAATGGCTCCACGATATCGATGGTCTTACCGGGTGTCAGAAAGATTCCCTTGCCTTGGAACAGGATAGCACCCCCAATCTGCAACACATCCCCTTGATAGATATCATAATCTGCATTGGCCCCCAGCACGCCGCCTCGGATACAACAAGTGCCATAGTTTTCCACGCCCACCGTTCCGTTGGCGGAAATCCTGGAATCGGTGATGGCAATCTTTCCCAGAAAATTGCACACCCCCGACGCGGTATTTCCTGTGACAGTACAGTTCATAAGCGAGCCCTGACCTCCAAAAAATCCATACTGGCTATCCCGAATCACACAATCTGTAATGGAAGCGTTCTGCTGTCCCCACACGCCGCACGCAGCACCCTGTGTCGTACACCGGGCCGCCGTCCCGTAAGCACCCCCAAAGGTAATGCCTGCGCCGCCATAGAAAAATCCTTTTGTAAAATCGCTTCTTCTTGCATCTGCATAACAATCCTGCAGATACATCAAAGCGTTCCCTTCCTGCGACATATAGCCCCAGGAACAGTCATATGCCGTACATCCTGTACACTCCATAACCGCACCGTTGCCATCACTGTCTCGCACAAAAAAGGCGGCCCCATCACAATTGTAGATGGTACAATTCACGGCTCTACCATACGCCGGAAATCCTGTATGATTCTCAGCAACAATATTAAACCCTGTACCACCGCCCAGATGATTGTTGCTACCGATATAACCGTAATTGAGATTATTGCAAAAAACCGTATCCGTGGCATAAAAAGAGGCATTGATACAATCCACACAGGAGGAGCCTCCTTCATTACAAGTACCATTGTTCCTGTGATTATTTCCGTTCAGTGTCAGATTGTCTTCGGTAATCAGGGTGGCACCATTGCGCACCAGAATCATGGGACCGGAATAACCCAATCCATTAATCATCTGATGATGGTTACCGCGGATGGTATAGCAAATGCCCGGATTTTCAATAATCCATCGGTCTGTCATAATGATGTCGTTTAACAGGACAAATTTCGTAGCACCGTAATTCCATGCCCCATCCACGAAATCCCACCAGGAAGCACACATCCAATAATCACCGAAGAAGCCTCTGGGTGTTGCCATCCGCGTGCCGAAGGTTGCCGCCTCATCCTGCCTTGGCATTTCGCCATCGATGACAATTTCGTGACACGCTGTTGTTTCCTCAATCTCCGGCTGCGGATCGCATGGCGTAATCCCACTACTCTCCGACATCCCATCAGCCTCCACAATGTCACTGTTCTTTGCAGCGGCATCACTCCTCACAGCATCATCACTTTCCGACGTTATCTCCTGTTCTGCCGCCCAGACCACCGGCGTCTTCACCACTGCCACACCCCATGACAGCACCATTGACAGCACCACCGCCAACACCTGTTTTCCGGTCCTCCGGATTCTTCTTCGGCTCCTGCTCATGTTCCATACTTCCTTTCTTAGATTTCTTGTCCTACTATGCCTCCATATCCCTACGCAAATCGCCTGCCCTACAACTGCTCCCTACGGCTGATTCGTTTCAAACACCGCCACATACTCCTTGTCTTCCTCCGCCTTCTCCGGAAAAACAGCTGCCTGCCCGGTATCTGTATCCATCCAATAACAGAAGGTCTTCCCCGTCTCCTTCGGGGACGTGGACGGTATCAGGAATTCATTCCCGGACAAAACACCATACTGCTGATACAAACGATCCTCCACCATATAAGCCAGTGTGACTTCCTCCGGCATCACTTCCCGTTCCAAAATCGCAGTAGCATCACACTGACAATGACATACCTTCCCATTGGGGCTCGTGTATGATTCCTCCACAGAGACCGACAATAACCCCTGCTGCACATCCACACCGGTGACATCCACCTGAATACGAAAGGAATCATCCTTTGCTACACCATCGCTCACCTGAATTTCTTCCAGCAACGCCTGACAAAAATCAGCCACAAATTCTTCTTCGTCCGCAACGGAATAGTGACCTGTGGCCACCAGATTGTCCATAACCTTCCATACGGCGGTCTCCAGTGCCTCATCCAGTTCATTTTCACGAATACTGCGCCCATCTACCGTCATCACAAGCACCATCGTTAATAAAACAAAACTTCCACACACGATTCCAAAGATTACCTGCTTCATTCCACCGCCTCATTTCCTTTTGCATTTACGCTCACATACAGCCAGCCGCTGGTGGTAGCACCCTGTGCATCCGCCACAGCCACCTGCATCCGATAAATCCCCGGTCGAACAAAACAATAGCGATCCGTCACCGGGTCATATACCTCCTCCTGCACAGACCTCTGACCATCCCGCTCACAGAGTGCAAGCATCCGCACTTCCGCCCTGCCCCCATCACAATCCTTCGCGGCAATCATATCCTCCAACAGATACGACACACCACATACCAGGGAATTCGCCCGAACCTCAGGAACTCCCCGGGTCTTCGCCGCCGCCATGGCCTGCGTCGCCTTTTCCCACCGGGGCGATTCTGCCGTAAGACAGACTATCGCTTCCCCCAGTTCGCCAATGATACCACCATTCGGAGCCCCCGCTGTCATCCCCAACACCAACAAAACAGCCCCCGCCGCAATCATGGCAATCATAGCGGTACCATACTGTTGCATTACTGTCCTCATTCTTCCTCCTTCAGCAAAACCACTCCAAATAGAGCAACACCATATCATAAAAACTTCCAAGCAAAACTGCCGAGAACACCCCCAAAAACGCCAATGTAGCACTCACTGCCACGGCAGCCGCCCCATATTCATCCATCCATTCTCTCATATTCACCCCACCATCCCGATCAGCCAGATCATCCATCCACACATAATGGTTCCAACCGTCAGATAAAAAAGAGACATCCCATATTCCGTCATCATTTCTTTCATCTCCTGACAACTCCTTCCTGCAATCCTTTCGCCCGGCCTGTGCTTGAAGCGCCCGGGAAAAATCCCAGCTTCACATCCTCCCTACCGAAGATCTGCATAGACATAGCGTTCCCGACAAATCCCCAGCAGCGGAATCCTGCTCTCGTACGTCAAAGTCAGCCTGCCATAGCTGGTTCGCGCCGATCCCGTCGGTTGATACAGTTGGACTTCCAGATCATATGACTGTGCTTGGGCATCCGCTTTACAGGCATCAATCACACCGACCGCAAAGTCACTGCATTCGATTTTCCTGACGCAATCTGCGGCAAAGGAATCTGCACTTCGCGCCGTCATCGAAACCGTTGACAGACTCAACCCCAAAAACACCATCCACATGGTCAAAAACATCCCCAAAAAAGATTTAATGATTACATCCATCGCTCATCCCCCTATAACACCAACGCATTGGCCACCAGCGCATAAAAAAACATCATCATATCCGCCAGTAACTTGGCGCCTCCGGTCAGTTGCGGTGCCAAAAACAATGCATACATGCCTGCCAGGGCATCCTCATTTTTCATTTTCTGTGCCTGATCCAACAGCCGCTCATTTCTGCGGATAATATCTGCAATCTGGTTGCCGGCATTGCCGCCGGTCCCCTCAGAGATGGAGTACAGCATCTTCATGGAGGATTGTACTTCCGGCAACGGATAATCCTGTAAAAAAAGCAGATAGGGTTCCAGTTCCGTGGGCTGTTTCTTCAGACGTTCGATCAATAATTTCAATTCCGGCTTCAACAACAGCGGCGCATCCTCGTAAGAGCGCATAATTGCCACCTGCACATTCTCGCTCTGCAATAACAGTGACACCTCCATCAGCCATTGGGGAAACCGTATGCGCATAGCCCGGCTCACCTTTTTGCGGGCAATGGATACCCCCAGACTTTTACGACCCGTACGTGCGCAGGCGCGCACTTTTTTGTACTGGCGCAGCAGTGCCTCATCGTCATATATCTCCTCCGCAAAACCCACGGCAAGCCTGCAATCCGCCACATAAAAGATCACCAGATCCAAAAGCAGGGTACACAGCGTTGTCACCTGCGTCACAGTATAGCCGCTGATGTCCAGGGATACATGATCAGCCACAAAGAAAAACACGGAGCACAATAGCAGCGACACCAGCACAGACATCATTACCTGTACCCGTCTTCGCCTCTTTTCCTTCCAGAATTCCGCGACACGGTCTTCCCACAGCCGTCTGGCATCCAACAGCAACAATATGGCATCGCTGTATGCGCCGCCATTCTTTTCCACTTGCAATGCGAAGCGATGAATGGTTGTCATCTGCGGCACACCATATTCTTCCCCGATCAGATCCAAAGCCTTCTCGGACACCTGATCCTCCCCATAGGTATGCCGGATAAAGGAGATTGCCTGCTGGAGCAACGAATACATCTGACCTTGGGAAAACAGACTTGCCACATCCTCCAAAGTTGTCAGAATTTTCCCCGACTTCTGAAAGGAGTAGAGGAACTGCTCCATGTAGATATTCACCTCCGCAAAACGCTGCTGTTCATATTTCTGTCGGTAGAGATTGCGGATAAAAAACGGCAGCATCAATATACAGAAAACGCACAACACTGCCACGTAACCGCCAGACAGCCGAAAAAAAACACCCAGCAAAAGTGACAAACCGATGACACCCCCATAGGTCAAAATCCCCCGCTTCCATGTAAAGGTATATCCCAATTGATGCAACTCATCCCACAGCCGCTGCCCTTGTCTCATAGTACGTTCCTCTCCTTCCCACAGACGGTGGTATCACAACATCACCGCCGTCTACAACAATCTTAACTTGATTCTGTCCGTTCTCTCTGGTAAAAAAGCAGACCTGATCGATGTAACGCCGCACCACACGATTGCCAAAGGCATCCTCCATCTGTCTGCGGCGCACCAGAATTCCTACATCCACAAAGGAATAAATGTCATTTTCAAACCGGGCTGCGTCCCGCTCACTTCCTGCCATATTCAACATACGATCGGGAATCTTACGCACATCCGATGCGTGCAATGTGGTAATCCCCCGCACTCCCGTACTAAAACTCTCAATCAGATGAACCACCTCCCCAGATCTTGTCTCGGAGAGCATAATCCACTTGGGATTCAACCGCAGACAGGTACGAATTGCCTGAGAATAATCCATCTGCGGGTTAATGCGCAGTTCCAGACAGTCGTGAGCGGGATGCAGACTCCGGTAATGCCATTCCGGGGTATCTTCAATGGTAATCACCCGCTCGTCATCCGGGATATAACCGGACAGAAACTTACATAGTTCCGTCTTGCCTGCTCCCGGTTCACCAATAACCACAATATTCATGTGGTTTGCTACACAATTTAACAACAGTTCCAACACGTCCTCGTTGCAATACCCCTCCGCCAGCATCCGCTGATAACTCAGCCGGATATAAGGCAGCGACTTTCGGATACAGATACACCGTCCCGTCAGCGCTACGGACTCATGAACAATGGTAATCCGCAGACTGCCAGTCTCCGCTTCTAAGATGGGGTTCTGTTTGTTAAAGGGCTTACTCACCCCATTGGCCACGCGTTGGGTAAACTGCTCCACAAATCCATCGTCCAGCGCAATCCCCTCGCATACCTGCCGGCCATTGGAACTGTCTGTAAGCCACACCTCGCAACCGTTATAATCAATATCCGTCACCTCATCGTCGATAATGTAGGGATATAAAATACCGAAAAAATCTGCCATTTCATTCATGGCAATCATCTGCTCACTCATGCCAATGCACCTCCTACGTCATAGATGATGTAAAAAATGATTCAAGCAACCGCTGAAACGCCTGCCCAACAACACTGGTCCCGTCGCTGCCAATCAGTCCTGACACCAGCAAAATTATCGCGCCAATAACAACCACCGTAATCATGGCCGGTCCATATTCTTTGATAATATCCTGCATAATTTTCCTTTCTGTTCCTTGCACACAGATATAGAACAGTCGGTAACCTATGCCGATTCATAAATGGTAAAACTGGCGAACTGCCATCGAAAAAAGATGCCATCCAAAGAATCCTTTGCGGATGGTGAGATCTATACTAACAGGATTATTCTAATTTTGCAAGTAGCAAATTCAAATTTTCAAAAGTAAGAAAATTAGGGACAATTTAACATTTGAACCGTTATACAGTGTGTGCTAGAATAGGTGACACATGGAGCATCGCAATAGTATGAAGAACAAGAATGTAAAAAGAAAAACAACCAGGAAAATCATTGGTGTTATACTGATTGCAGTCGCTCTGCTGGTCTGCATCGGGCTGTATCAGGCGTCCCAGAATCCCCGGGTACGCATGTTGCTTTCCGTGGTTCATTTTACGGAATCCACGCTGGAGGATCCCGGTTATCTGCTCCACGACATTGATATCATGGAGTTATGCCGTGATTATGCCAATGGTGACACACAGATTACCGGGCGTATTGGTCTGTCCGGCATGGAGCAGGTAAAATCCTCCATCTATTTTGATGTGGATGCCCGCCGTTCCTTTTCACAGCAGCGACTGGCCGCCAACATGGACATGGATCTGCTCTGGATTCCCATGGGACAGTTGGATTTCTACGCAGAAGACCAGACCGTCTACATGGAAGCGCCGCTTCTGGGGGAAGATGTGGGCTATGCTTTTCCCACCGGTCTTGATCTGTTTCTCAAAATGCCGGATCTGACGTCCGACATTGACAGAACCTGGTTCCGGGAGAACTATGCCAATATCATCCAACTAACAAAAGAAATCTCCATTCAGGAGACGGGGGAGACCCTTGTGGATGAAGACGGAACCATCAGCGAGGAATTCGTCGTTACCATCCCTGAGCACAGTGGTATGTTCATCTGGGAATTGCTTGGCATGGAACCGCCGGATTATGATGTGGTCTGTTCTCTCTATCTGACCCGTAACAACCACCTGCGTCGGATTTATGTAGATTTGTCAGAGGTAATGGAGGGGGCTTCCATCGTCATTGACGGAACCAACGCTTCCACCGCCTACTTTTATTATGAGTTGCCGGAAAACGAACATGTCACCCTGCACGCCGTCCGCAATGCAGATTTCAGCAGCCGCATCGACATAGATGTGACTTACTACGCCAACACCGGCAAAGAATACGCTGCAACGGCATATCTGACCTGGCATGAAGAGGAGAACGGCATTGCCCTGAAGGTCAAAGATCTGAAAGTTACCTGTGACGGTAGCCAGCTTGCCAAAGGCTACTTCAAGGGTACCCTGCAAAAACTGTCCAACCCGCCTGACCTCTTCGACGGCAGGGCAGAGGAATTGTACGGTCTGGAAATCGTGGACTGGTACAGTGTACGTGATGATACCGAGGGCTTCATCAACGATGTTCTCGCCACTACTTCCATGTCGGTCTTTGTGGCAGACGACGAACCATAAGCGAATCATTTCGCAAAGCACAAACAAGGGAGCACCTCAAACGAGTTGCTCCCTTTTCTGATTTCGCGCTTATCAAAGATGATTCATTAGCACTTTTCCGGTTCCGGATACTCCACACCAAACGTCTCTACCGTCACCTTTTTCATCTTCTGCTCCTGCAACGGACGATCGGAATAATCCGTGTCCACTTCTGCGATCTTGTTGACCACGTCCATTCCCTCGATCACCTTACCAAACGCAGCATATTCCCCATCCAGATGCGGACTGGTCTGATGCATGATAAAGAACTGGCTTCCCGCAGAATCCGGAATCATGGTACGAGCCATGGATAACACGCCGGGGGTGTGCTTCAGATCATTCTGGAATCCGTTGTGGGAAAACTCGCCGGCGATGGAATACCCCGGGCCGCCGGTTCCGGTGCCGGTAGGATCGCCGCCCTGCAACATAAAACCACGGATTACGCGGTGAAAAATAATGCCGTCATAATACCCTTTTTGTACCAGAGAAACAAAATTGTTCACCGTATTGGGAGCCACCTCCGGATATAACTCGGCTTTCATGATATCGCCATTTTCCATCTCAATGGTAACGATTGGATTTTGTGCCATAATAGATACCTCGTCTTTCTCAAAAATATGCATTCTATTATAGGCGAAAACATAGTCCACGTAAAGAGGGAAACCGCACTTCTTTCCTACAGCGCCGTTTCCCTATTCTTCCCTTCGCATTTTATTTTGCCAATTCTAAAATTGCCACAAATTTCTCACGGTCGATGGGCAGATAATGTCCCACGGCGCCATTTTTCGTAGCCCGCTCTGCCATTTCCCCAAAATGGCGGTCATCAATATGTAACTCGCCCAGGGTTGTCCTAAGCCCAATCTCCCGGAAAAAGATTTTCAGTCGGTCACGCAGTTGCAGCACCTGTTCCTTCTGGGACAGTTCCCCGCTGATTCCAAAGACGTTACGCGCCAGTTGCGCCGGTTTCTGCGGCTTCACCTCCGCCATATAAGCCACTGGATTTCCGACCTGGCATCCAGATCCTCGGGATGTGCTACCACCTGTCTGCCATTTTTCAACAACGCACGGACGGCTCCCTCAATCAGCGCGTCGGTCACATCGGTATGCTCCACGTCACTGAAATAGCGCTCCAGCAAATGGGATAAAATATCTGCCACCCCGGCTGCCGTCTGGAATTTCGGCAGTCCCAGCGTATACCGCGGATTCATAATGGCAAATTTTGGTATGATACGGTCATCCTCAAATCCCAGTTTCCACTTCTGATTGGAGAGAATCGCCGCATTGGATGTCTCGGAACCGCTGGCCGGAATGGTGGTGATGACACCGATGGGCAGTACCCGCTCCGGGGTTACCCCTTGGGCAAAAAAGTCCCAAACATCTCCCGGATAGGGAATCCCCAGCGCGATGGCCTTGGCGGTGTCGATGGAAGGATTGGGAACCACATCACCATTTTCATAAAAGGCGATGCCCAATTCGCCGCATGCGGTCTCCACCGTTTGATAGATTCCCAGTTCTTTGACAAATTCTCCGCTATACACCATCAGAAGCGACGTTACGCCTAAGTCGTCCAGCAGATCTTTTAATTTCGTCTGTGCGTCCGTTCCAAAGATGATTTTGGCCGGATTGTAATAGGAAAAACCAACCATACTTTTCTTCCATCCTTTCTCTATGCCTGCGTTGCCCGCCAAGTCGCCGGCTTGAATTCGTCTTTGATAGGCAGAAGACGGCTGTCAATATCAATCTGAAATACGGAATTGAAATTGTTGGTGGCAATCATCTGTGCTGCAAACCCAACGATAACAACCAGTTCATTGTCCTTCCAGACCTTCTTCAGTTCTGCGAAAAGTTCATCCGATACGGCTGTAGGATCTTTGACAATCTGCTGTCCCAGATCAATCAGCAACTGCTCTCGATCCGTGGGCACGAAACTACCCGGGTCAATACCCAGTTCCTTCAGGTCGCTGATGAAAAACAGCGAGCAGAGCATGCAGCTGTTGGTGGTGGAAATGGCATGGGCATAAATGGTTGCCTCCCGCACGGAAATCACTTCCACCAGACGGTTCCACGAAGTGTACCAGCCCATAAAGGCATCATACGTGGCTGCATCCTGTAATAAGCCTCGCTTCATATTTGTCACTTTATTATTATTTGCCAATACTTCATAGCGCTCTCTCGGCGCCGCTGGTCTCCTCTAATGATAATAATTTAATTCTTGCCATGGTTTTATCCTCTTTTCTTTCTGTATCATTCTAATGTGTTACTCCTACCTACGGTGCAGTTGCGGCCTAGGAAATCGGCACAACTGCTCCGTCATAGTTACTGTTGATAAATTCTTTGATCTCGTCTGACTGCAATACCTCCACCAGTCTCTGTAATGCCGGGTCATCCTTCTTATCCTCTGTGGTAACCACAATATTGGCGTAGGTCTTCGCTGCGACACCGTCATCCGCCTCCGTTGCCAGCGCGTCCTTGATGCTCAGTCCGCCTTCAATGGCATAATTTCCGTTGATGACCGCTGCATCCACATCCGCAAGTACACGGGGCAGCGTTGCCGGATCTGCTTCCTTGAAAGAAATATTGTGTGGGTTTTCTACAATGTCATTCACCGTTGCTTCAATTCCCACACCCTCTTTCAGTTTCAACAGTCCTTCCTGCTCCAACAAAAGCAGCGCTCTTGCCTCGTTGGTAGTGTTATTGGGAACGGCAATTACTGCACCGTCCGGAATCTCATCCACACTGGTATACTTGGAGGAATACAGTCCAAAGGGTTCATAATGCACTGCGCCGATGGATACCAAATCAGTTCCGTTCTGGCTGTTAAAATCGTCCAGATACGGCTGATGCTGGAAAAAGTTCGCGTCAATACTTCCCTCAGCCAAAGATGTATTCGGTGTCACACTATCTTCAATTTCCACAACTTCCAGATTGATGCCTTCCTTCGCCAGAATATCTTTTGCTTCCCGCAAAATCTCCGCATGGGGTGTAATGTTAGCCCCTACCGTAATGGTGGTCTGTCCGTCTGCCGTATCCTCTTTTGTGTTCTTCGACTTGGCACCGCATCCGGTAAATGCTCCCAATGCCAAAACTCCTGCTGTAAGTAATGCTGTAATTCTTCTCTTTTCCATAATTTTTTCTCCTTTTCTTTTCCTGTTATCTTCCTTTTTTTACATCTCTTTCCATCAATGTCTGATGTGTTTCGATACTTTGATGCCAATCTCCTGCAAAATCTGCACGATAGCAATCAACAATACAATGGTAATCAACAATACGTTGGTCTGATAGCGATAGTAACCATAGTTGAGTGCAATCGCGCCCAGACCGCCGCCGCCGATACAACCGGCCATGGCTGAATAACCGAGAATCGTCACCATATTAATGGCAATCCCCATCACAAGCGATGGCGCCGTCTCTGGCAAAATAAAATGAATAATCACCTGCATTGGGGAGGCTCCCATGGACATAGCCGCCTCGATAATCCCCGGTGCAACTTCGTTTAAAGACGATTCAACCATTCTTGCCACAATAGGTATCGCCCCTACTGTCAAGGGTACGATAGTTGCAACAGTACCGATAGACGACCCGGTAATCCAACGGGTAAATGGGATTAGAAATACCAATAAGATTAAAAAGGGAATGGACCGAAAGATATTGACGATCGTTCCCACCACCGTATACACGGAGCGCTTTTCCAACAACCCGCCTTTCCCGGTAACTGCCAGCAGAATGCCGATGGGCGTACCAAACAAATAGGCAA
This sequence comes from uncultured Roseburia sp., assembly GCA_945836255.1. Lineage (GTDB taxonomy): Bacteria > Bacillota > Clostridia > Lachnospirales > Lachnospiraceae > Pararoseburia. Next base: position 12,599 of record CAMAKU010000039.1, read on the forward strand.
GCAATGTGGACGCCAATGTCATCTGCAATGTCTCAATGGTTCCCTGACCAATCTGCTCCCAGATTACATTTGTCATAGGCTCTCCTCCTTTCCTTCGATTTCTGTCAGATTTATGTCAATGCTGTGTAGGTAGTCCAGGACCTTCTCCGCTTTCACGGGGTCCTCCGGAATTTCCACGATCATCTGACCGTAGCCCACACCACCCACACTTCGGGTATTGGCACTTAAGATATTGACCTCCTCACCGGTGGCTTTCACCAGATTGGCGATCACAGGCTCCGTGGCTTTACGTCCGTCAAATACGATACGGAAGCACCGTTTGTCTGTCATGTCAAAGGGATTGTCCCCCTGGATAAATGGCAGAAGCAGATGTTTGGCTGCACTGCTCTGGGGCTCTGTAAATATTTGTTCTACCGCTCCGATCTCTGCCAGTTTGCCATGTTCGATAATGGCCACGCGATCGCATATCTTTTCGATCACTTTCATTTCATGGGTTATGATGACAATGGTCAGATGCAATCGGCGGTTAATGTCTTTCAAAAGCGTCAGAATCTCATCCGTCATTTTGGGGTCCAATGCGCTGGTGGCTTCATCACACAGCAACACTCGAGGATCCATCGCCAGCGCTCTGGCAATGGCAACCCGTTGACGCTGTCCCCCGGACAGTTGCGCCGGATAGGCCTCTGCCTTCTCCTGCAAGCCCACGATTTCTAACATCTGTTTTGCCTTTTCCCGCTGTTGCTGCCGGCTGAGTTTCTTGGCGATTCTCATGGGAGCCATCACATTGTCCAGTACCGTCTTTTGCATCATCAGATTGAAATTCTGAAAGATCATGGCAATCGACTGTCGCACCTTACGCAATTGGATCGACGAGAGTTCCTGTAAATTCACATCATCAAATCGAATCGTTCCATCCGTGATTTCTTCCAGTCGGTTCAGGGTTCGGACCAAAGTACTTTTTCCTGCACCACTCATCCCGATGATGCCAAAGATTTCCCCCTCATAAATGGAGAAACTCACATCATCCACCGCGCGGACCTCGTTGTTTCCCTCCCGGAAAACTTTTGTCACATGTTCCAGTTGATAGATTTCTTTTTTCTCACTCATAGTGCTTGCGCTTCACCTCCTTTTTCAAAATCCCATAAGCCTTTACTGAAATACCGCTCTCCGCGGTCAGGCGCTATAAAGACAATATTCCCTGTTTTTTTCTGTTCTATCAATTTCTTCACAGCCGCAAATGCTGCGCCGGTTGAGGATCCGCCAATGATGCCTTCCTTTCTTGCCAACTCCCGCGCGCCTCCAAAAGCCTCGTCATCGTTGACCTTGATGCTTCATCCACTAACGACATATCCAGCGTGTCCGCAATGAAATCATTGCCAATGCCTTCGATGTTATAGTCGCCATGTTCGCCGCCTCCGATGGTGGAGCCCACCGGATCAGCAAGAATCCCACTGAAGGTGCCGCCGCTTCCTGCTCCGGCAACGATATAATCCACCGCACCTCCCGTATCCTCCCAAATCTCCAGTCCTGTCGTCTCATAATGTGCCTGAGGATTGGCGGGGTTGTGGAATTGCTGTAAAGAAATGGCTCCGGGGATGGTGGCCAGCAGTTCCTTCGCCTTTGCCTCTGCCCCTAACATTCCCTTGGATCTTGGCGTATGAACAATCTGCGCTCCAAGGGCCTGCATGAGTTGTTGCTTTTCTTCGGAAAATTTATCCGGCACCACAAAGATTACATGATACCCCCGGTTCAGTGCGGCAAAAGCAATGCCCAGTCCGGTATTACCGGCAGTTCCCTCCACGATGGTCCCGCCGGGTTGCAGCAAACCTCTTTTTTCCGCATCTGCAATCATGTACTGCCCTACACGGTCTTTCATGCTGCCTCCCGGATTGCTCAGTTCCAGTTTGACGAAGACATTAACGCCGGCCGGCGCGCCGATGTGATGTAATTTGACCAGCGGTGTGCTGCCGATTAGTTCCTGCATGGAATTGTAGTAATGCATGCTGCCACCTCCTAGCGTCTGCTGGCTGCAATCGCCTGTTGAATATCAGCCAAAATGTCATCAATCGCTTCTATCCCCACCGACAGCCGGATTAATCCATCTGTGATTCCAATCTTTTGCCGAACCTCCGGCGGTATGGATGCGTGGGTCATCGATGCCGGATGGCACACCAGACTCTCTACACCGCCCAGACTTTCTGCCAGTGCCACCAATTGCAGAGAGGCAAAAAAGGTGCGGATATCGTAATCTTCCTTCAGTTCAAAGGACAACATTGCTCCACCGTTTTTCGCCTGCTTCCGGTTGATCTCATACCCTTGTGCCTCGGGCAGTCCCGGGTAATACACCCGGCGTACAGCATCCGACTGGGACAGGAACGCGGC
>CAMAKU010000040.1 GCA_945836255.1 uncultured Roseburia sp.
TGGTGATAGAGGTGTTGCAGACCTTTGCCTTACCACTTGGCTATGGCGCCATATTCGCATGTGCGGTCGATGGGATAATCCATAACAACCAACATCTGCATTATAATGATTCCTATTGCATCCGTCAAGATGCAAAATGACTCCGACGGGAATCGAACCCGTGTTACCGCCGTGAAAGGGCGATGTCTTAACCGCTTGACCACGGAGCCGCATCGAACTTCGATATCCTCTGCGAAGTATCTGGTTGTGAAAAACGGAGAAGGAGGGATTTGAACCCTCGCGCCGGTCACCCGACCTATACCCTTAGCAGGGGCACCTCTTCGGCCACTTGAGTACTTCTCCATAGTCGAATCATAACTATATTATTCACAACGCATAGACCATTTTACTAAATGAATTCTGTTTTGTCAACGAAAATCTCGATTATCGATTGTGTAAATTTACCTGTTATATTAAGGCCTTATAGCCGGACAACGAAGTTCAAAGGGTATAGCCGGAATTCCTGCCTCATTTACCAAATTTACTTGATACCAGGCTTTTCGTGCAAATCTAATACGGATCGATGTCTCCTCTGATTCTTCCATCGCAAGGATTAACTGATCCCCCTCCACAGATGACTCGAAAGAGATTTCCCTTTCTCCTTGCAAGAGGTCCATTCCCTCCAAACGATCTCCTATAATTTGAAGACCTTTTCCGACATTTTCCATCGTTATGGTAATCACGTTTTTCTGCCGCTTGACGAACTTTGGACGAGGTGCTTCGCACAGTATATCTTCACCATATAAATAATGTCTTGCCAATAAAGCCATTCGATGTCCTACCGTTTTCTTATCCTTTGGGTGAATGTCCTTTTGCTCACCTACATCAGAAATAGATGCCATATATACTCCCGGCATTTCCTTAGTTACCTCCTCCTGACACTTACGGATGGTCGCATAATCCAGATTGCACTGCATCATCCAACTCTCCCATCCCGGAAGTTGTACTTGAATAAATGGCAACTCATCATCCTGCCACAAACTACGCCAATCCGTAATTAATCCTTTGAGCATGGAAGTATACAAGGACTGCAATCCGGGCACATCTTCACTCTCACCCTGATACCAAAGCACACCTCGTATTGAAAAAGGTGCAATTTTTTTCACCATATTCTCGTATAGGATCCCCGGTTTTATTTTAGCATCCAGATATTCTTTCCGATATGCTTCCATCATTTTGCTCATTCTTTCTTGCTGAGACATTCCATCATCATTCGATCCAAATTCTTGTCGCTGCGTCTCAGTGATCGGATCCGTTATATTCTCCATCATTTGTTGAGACATATCCATCATTGCCTTACCTATCTCCTCAAGAGAGGGTGTTCCCGGCAAAACGATCTGATCAAAAATACTCATACAAGGATTTCCATTGTCTGCCTGAGGATCATTTTTCTGACTAGCCCAGAAGGCTGCCATGTCTCTCCCTGCAATTGCTTTTTGCCATTCTTCTTCCCACGGAAATCCCACTTTTTTTACTGTATCTTCAGACATCCAAGCACAACTTCTGGTTCCTCCCCAGTTACAACCAATGATACCTACCGGAACCTGCAGTTTCTCCCGAATTTCTTGTGCAAAGTAGAAACCGATTGCTGAAAAATATCCCAAATCTTCCTCTGAAATTGCCTTTCTCCATCTACCTACTGCATGATAGTCAAAATCTGTATCCTGTTCCTCGTAATATTTTTTTGGCATATCAAAAAAACGCAACTGATCATCTCTGGTCTTCAATGCCTCTTTACTAAACTTTTCATAGCGTAACGGAAATTCCATATTGGACTGACCTCCGGCCAGAAATACTTCTCCAACCGACACATCTTGACAGATAATCTCCATTTCTCCGTCTGTCACTCGCAGTTTTTCTTGTACCGATGCCTGCAAGGGTGCTACGGTCAGATGAAATGTTCCGAATTCATCAGCAACGCAGTTTTCTGTCTGTCCTTGAATCTCTACTGTTATACTCTTATTCGGTTCCGACTCTCCCCAAATTTGGATTTCTTTCTTCTGTTGTAAAACCATCCCATCTGAAAATACTTTTGCCAATCTTAACATTTTCTATCCTTTCTTCATCCTCTTGTTTGGAATCTTGCGAAGTTGCTCATCTAGTTGCTTTATAACATTCTTCGGCATGGAAATGACCGAGAGCATATGACGTAACGTCATGAGTTTCATTGTTTGCAACATAAATTTCTCGTCCACATTTGCTGCCTGTTTCTGCTGATTTTCTCCTTGTTTTAATATTGGATCTAATATCTTCATTGCTTCCGAGTCTGAAAACAAATAAGCCAACGTACAGTCTATATTTAAGACATCCTCTTTATTACCATTAATATAAGGGAAAAACCGAGGATTCAAAAATTCATTATTTCCAAAATCGCCCATGATGTCCTTTAACCATTCCATACTATCTGCTACCCAATGGGGAACGCGATTACAAAATTCTTCCGGATCAACCTCTACACTGGAATTGCATATGCTAAAGCCATGAGCACCGTGAGAATAAATATGACTTTCAAATAGAATATCATTCTTCTCTAATGCATCTAAAAAGTGTATGGTATTCTTTATAGAAACCACATTATCCGTTCTGGTTGCAAAAACAAAACACGGACATGTATTCTCATCTACTGCGGCGATTACGTCTGGTGCTGTTTTCTGGTAAATGGACGCACAATCACCCTCAATAACCGGATAACCAAGAATGGCAGCATAGGGACGATACTTACTCATCGTGGCTGCACATGCCGCCAAATGACCACCTGCAGAAAATCCAATGACAACGATTTTATCAGTTAGCACATGCCATTCTTCCGCTCTTTCTTTCATACATTTTATCGCTTGATCATAATCATCTAAAGGATTCGGCCATACAGAATCAACTCCTACAGAATAGCGTAATATAAATGCTTGGTATCCTGCCTGTAAATAAGGAAATGCTACTGGATCTGCCTCTTTGTCAGAACACATCTGATATCCTCCTCCCGGCAGAATCAATATGGCAGGTCTTTTTTTGATGTGTCTGAATTCTTCCGTAGACTGCGTGTATGCCGTCAGCGTTACATTTCTTTTTTCATTCAAAACGATTTTTTCTACCTTCATATCTCCTTCTCCTTTTATTCTTTAAAGAACATCTTTGTATTATCGTTATATTAAATGAATTAACATAATATTAACTGATTTAATATTGTATTACAATAATTATTTGAATTTCATTTACGAATGATGATATACTTGTAACAACGTATAGATACTTCATTGGTTTTATCATCACACAAATTCTATGTGTTTTGTTCATTCCAAATAAAAGGTAAAGGATATAAACGATGGATCAGATAGCTTATTTTGAACAGATGCGTCAAAAACGAAGAAATGAAATTTTAACAACTGCCAAAGAAATGATTTTAAACGACAGTTTGGCGGCATTCACCATGCAAGGACTTGCGCAGACTCTGGATATTTCCACTGTAACATTGTATAAATATTACAAGAACAGTACTGCAGTCATTGACGATCTCTACCAGTGCACACTCCAGCAAATTCAATGCCTGCCTGATTTCTACCCTAGCGAAGAAGATTCCCTGGAAGCAGCGTTACAGTGTGTTTCGTTGTGTCTTGACGAACTGACAGATCAGTTAGATAATCTGCGCCTGGCAATTATTTTGGGATCTTATACTTATCAGAAAAAAGAAAAGACCGTCTTTATTTCTTTTCAATTTCTTTCTGATTATCTCCATAAGCATTTCGAGCCCATATTATATGATGCTTTGGAGCAAAACTCGCTTAATACAGTTTTTAGCCCATCCGACATAACATCCCAGATTGCAGATATATGTGCTTCTTTTATTCAGTTTACCGCATTACAAAAAACAGGACCCGGCAAAGAAATTACGAAAAAAATAGAAGGACAGAAAACTGCCCTCCTTCATCAAATCCGCAATATATTGTTGAATAATATTTGATATTTAACTAATAAAAAAGTAATGTTCCCTTATGAATTCTTACAATATTGCAAAATGGCTGTCTCATAGAGATTATTTCCATGACAATCTGCCACCACAATCACAGGAAAATCTTTGACGGTGATCTTTCGAATTGCTTCTGCTCCCAGATCGTCATAACATACCACTTCGGAGGCTGTGATGCACTTGGAAAGCAGTGCACCGGCTCCCCCCACTGCTGCAAAATAGACAGCCTTATTGCGCACAATGGCATCCAATACTTCCTTTGTTCTCTTTCCTTTGCCAATCATTGCCTTCTCCCCAAGATCAAGAAGCGTCGGTGCATACTTATCCATCCGGCTGGCTGTTGTAGGTCCCGCCGAGCCGATGGGTCTTCCTTGCCTTGCCGGTGAAGGGCCCATATAATAAATCGTGGCATTCTCTATATCGATGGGAAGCGTTTCCCCTTTTTCCAGCACTTCCATCATGCGCTTGTGTGCGGCATCCCGCGCTACATACATTTCACCGGATAAATAAACATAATCTCCGGAGGTAAGGCTTTCTGCGATATCTGCTGTAATTGGTAAATTAATCTGTCTATCCATTCTTAATCCCCTGTTTTTCTTTATCCTAATTCCGATCTTACATTGCAACTATTTAGAAATAATGATTACACTTCACATACCACATGACGATTCACGTGACAACAAATATTGATAGCCACCGGAAGTCCTGCAATGTGTGTCGCATAGGTATTGATATTGACAGCAAGCGCCGTTGTCGTACCTCCCAGACCGCCCGGTCCAATGCCCAGTTCATTGATCTTCTGCAGCATCTCCTGTTCTAAGTTCCGAACCCATTCGATTTGCGGCTTTTCATCCAGATTTCTTGTCAGTGCCTGCTTCGCCATCATCGCCGATTTTTCAAAGGTTCCACCAATGCCGACACCTACAACCATAGGCGGGCAGGCGTTGGGACCTGCATCTTTGACCGCCGTCAGAATAGCATTCTTGACACCTTCGATGCCATCTGCCGGTTTTAACATAAAGACACGGCTCATATTTTCACTGCCGAATCCTTTTGGTGCAAAAGTAATCTTCACTTTGTCGCCTGCAACGATGGAATAATGAATGACCGCCGGCGTATTATCCTTGGTATTGACTCGCTCAATGGGATCTCCCACTACAGATTTCCGAAGATACCCCTCCGTATAACCCTTCGCTACACCTGCATTGATGGCGTCCTCCAGATTTCCATCTGTAAAATGGACCTCCTGTCCGATTTCCATAAATACAACTGCCATTCCGGTATCCTGACAGATGGGTATCATCTCCTGATCTGCGATGGTCAGATTCTCCTGCAACTGGTTCAGAATCTTCTTTCCCAGCGGTGCTTCTTCGGATTCGACAGCGTCCTTTAAAGCCCTGTCCATATCCTCTGACAGATAATGATTTGCCTGGATACACATTTCTGCGATTTTTTCTGTAATGACCGTAACGGGTATTTCTCTCATCTGTTGCTCCTTATCCTGTAATCTTTCTATATTGTATATGAAATGATAATTATCTCCATTATAGCATATTTGTCATTTACCACCATTCGCTATCCCAGAGGACGGTGAATGGGCCGTCATTCTCCAGATCTACCTTCATATCTGCTCCGAAACTTCCACTCTCCACCTTGCCAAATGTCTCTGCACATTTTTCCTTAAAATACTCATATAATTCATTGGCAAATTCCGGCGATCCTGCTTTTGTAAAACTTGGCCGATTGCCTTTTTTACAATCTGCATATAGCGTAAACTGTGACACCACGAGAACTTCGCCTCCTACATCTGCGATGGATAAATTCGTCTTTCCCTCCGCATCTTCAAAAATCCTCAGACCTGCCAGTTTCTTGACATATTTATCAACCATCTCCTTATTGTCCGTATCTGCCACACCAAGAAAGACCAATAGTCCTCTTCCAATCCGTCCGATCTGTTGTCCATCCACCGTAACGGTTGCATGATTTACACGTTGAATTACCATTCTCATTCCAAATCTTCTCCCCTACATTACCATCAGAAGTGTACCGACGCCAATGAGGATACAGCCAATCACGGATTTGGCTGTCATTTCCTCGTGCAGAAATACAAACGCAAGGACTAATGTAATTACAACACTTAATTTATCAATAGGAACGACCTTAGAAGCATCGCCCATCTGCAGTGCTTTGTAATAACACAGCCAGGATGCGCCAGTGGCCAATCCGGATAAAATCAGAAAAAGCCAGCTTTTTTTCCCAATCTCCGATAAACCGGTCTGGGCATTTGTCAAAAAGACCATTCCCCACGACATCACAAGTACCACAACGGTTCGAATGGCCGTCGCCAGAGTGGAATTCACGCCCTCAATTCCCACCTTTGCCAGAATGGAAGTTGCTGCTGCAAATACCGATGATAAAATTGCAAATAATAGCCACATAAGACATCCCCCTCACTCTTTTGTATGATATCAGTATTCTCATTTATTTTAATCCTGTTTGACTGTATTTTCCATCCTTTTCCTGTATTATTGTAGTATAATGAGTCATAAGATATCATTCAAAATCTGTGGTGATTTATACGAGGGAGAAAAATTATGTTAAATATCATCTTTTTTATTACCATGTATCCGGTTCTTTTTTTACTTTACTTTATCATACGCTCCAAATATAAATATCAGGATGGACGGCTGTTTTCCGTATCCATGAAGGATGAATGGATCGAAGACACCAAGGTTCAGGCGATCATTGCTTCCTTTAAGAAACAGATGAATCTATATCTGGTTATTATGATGATCACGCCTTTTTCCACGTTGCTCACAGAGCATTTTTCAATTCAACTGACCATCTGGATGCTCTGGCTTTTGGTTCTCATTTTTTTGTTTTACCTGCCTTTTGTGATTGCCAATATTAAATTAAAGGAATGGAAAAAGCAACATCATTTATATGAAGAACAGAGACTGGATCGTTATTTTGAGATGAAATCCGCAGGAAAAGTTCGCAAAGTCCGTATGATACCCTTTTTGATTCCCACGTTGCTCAGTTTTCTGATTGCAGCCGGTGTTTCTTTTCTTCCGGAGATATTGGCGAATACTGCTATCTTTGATACTTCTATTGGTATGAGCGCCGTTAATTTTGTACTTGCTGCCTGTACACCTTTCCTCTGGATTGCTGCTATCTGCATTGATCGACAGCCGGTGGAAGTCATCAGCAATGACAGCGATGTCAATATCAATTATGCCCGGGCAAAAAAGAATACCTGGAAGAATTTCTGGCTGATCTGTGCCTGGCTTAATACAGGATTTACAGCGTTTGTATCTATTTCTTCCGTGCTGACTTACGGAAGTGGAATGATCATTCTCGTGGGAAGTATCATTTATACCCTTTTGGTTTTGCTGCTATGCATCCCTCTTGTAACCCGAATCAAAAAGATCAACGAGTCCTATGAGAGCAGGCGTGATCTAATCGATATTGATTACGATGACGACCAATGGATTGGCGGCATTGCGTACTACAATCCAAATGATAACCACACACTGGTGGAGGCTCGCATTGGTGTGGGTACCACAATAAATATGGCGACCCCTCTGGGCAAAGGATTGCTGATTTTCAGTATTATCGCACTTCTTTCAATTCCACTGTCCTGTGTCTGGGTGATTATGGAAGAATTTACACCCATTGACCTACGTGTGGAGGACGGCACGCTTTATGCCAGACATCTTAATGTGGATTATGAACTGGACGTGGATGATATAGAAAATGTATTGCTAATTACCGAACTTCCTTCCATGTCAAAAACCAACGGCTCTGCAATGGACAATTTGGAAAAGGGAGAATTTCACATTCGGAATCATGGAAAATGTCAGGTATTTTTAAATCCGCAAAATACCAAGTTTATCGTCTTTACCTGCAATGGAACCGAATATTATATGGGCGGTTATGACGATAATCAGACTCAGGAAGTATACGATAGCATCATAGAATAGAAAACTCCAGCGAATGAAAATTCGCTGGAGTTTTTGATTATCTCTTTGGCTTATTCTTCTTCGCCTTCCTCTTGGGATTCGTCGATAATCATAGTTTCTTTGCGCACCTTTGCAATACTTGCTACAGTGACACCTTCCGCAATATTAATCAACTTCACACCGGAGGTAATTCTGCCAAGCAGTGCCGTGTCATCTACTTTAATGCGAATAATAATGCCTTCCGTATTAATCAGCATCACTTCGTCATCCCGGTTGACTGCTTTACATCCTACCAGATTACCGGTCTTTTCCGTGATCTTATAGCACTTCACGCCCTTACCACCACGATTTTGCGGTGTAAATTCGCTGACCAGTGTACATTTTCCAAGACCCTTAGCAGATACGATCATCAGAGATTCTCCCTGTGATGCAAGCTGCATAGCAATCACATCGTCCTGATCCGCCAGATTCATACCAATGACACCCATAGAGGTACGTCCGGTATTTCTCACATCTGTCTCATGGAAACGGATACACTGACCAAACTTCGTAATCAGAATAATATCTTCGGTGTTATTCGTCAGTTTTACCTCAATCAGACGATCATCTTCCCGGAGATTGATTGCTGCCAAGCCTGTCTTTCGGATATTCTGATAATCCGTAATCTTCGTTTTCTTGACAATACCCTTCTTCGTTGCCATAAACAAGTACTGATCTTCCGAGAATTCCTTAATCGGAATCATGGATGTAATCTTTTCCTCCGGCTGCAACTGCAACAGATTAACAATGGCTGTTCCACGTGCTGTTCTTGAACATTCCGGAATCTCATATGCCTTCATCCGATATACACGTCCCGTATTGGTAAAGAACATCAGGTAATGGTGAGATGTGGTCATCATCATCTCCACAATATAATCATCATCGATGGTCTCCATTCCCTTAATTCCTTTACCACCACGATGTTGACTCTTGAAATTATCCACATTCATTCGCTTGATATAACCAAGTTTTGTGAAGGTAATGACGGTATTTGTCACCGGAATCATATCCTCCATGGAAATATCGTACTCATCAAATCCGATGGCTGTTCTACGATCATCACCATACTTATCAGAAATGGTAAGAATCTCTTCCTTAATCACACCAAGCAACTTCTTTTCATCTGCAAGGATTGCCTTTAATTCGCCAATCAATTCCATAAGATTCTTGTATTCTTCTTCCAGTTTGTTTCGTTCCAAACCGGTCAGCGCACGAAGACGCATCTCCACGATGGCATTGGCCTGTGCTTCACTGAGAGCAAACCGCTCCATCAACTGCTGTTTGGCGGAAGCCACATCAGCGGAACCACGAATGATCTTGATGACTTCGTCAATATTATCCAGTGCAATCAACAATCCCTGAACGATATGAGCACGTTCTTCGGCTTTGTTGAGATCGTACTTTGTTCTTCTGGTCACAACATCCTTCTGATGCTGTAAGTAATAGTTGAGAAGTTCGTATAAATTCAATACTTTTGGCTGATTATCCACAAGCGCCAGCATAATCACACCAAAGGTATCCTGTAACTGGGTATGTTTATACAACTGATTGAGAATCACATTGGGATTGACATCTCTGCGCAATTCAATACAGATACGCATTCCCTCACGGGAAGATTCATCACGCAAATCTGTGATGCCATCGACTTTCTTATCACGGACAAGTTCAGCAATCTTTTCAATCAGTCTTGCTTTATTTACCATATATGGCAGTTCCGTCACAACAATACGGTTCTTGCCATTGTTCATGGGCTCAATCTCTGTCACGGCACGCACACGAATCTTACCGCGACCGGTACGATAGGCTTCATCGATTCCTGCATGACCTAAGATGATACCGCCGGTGGGAAAATCCGGTCCTTTGACAATATCAAGTAACTCTTCAATCTCTGTTCCACGATCTTCTTCTACTTGATTATCAATGATTTTAACAACAGCAGCAATCACTTCGCGGAGATTATGGGGCGGAATATTGGTCGCCATACCTACTGCGATACCTGTGGTTCCATTCACCAGAAGATTTGGATAACGGGAAGGAAGTACCGTAGGCTCCTTTTCTGTCTCATCGAAGTTCGGCATGAAATCAACGGTATCTTTATTGATGTCGCTGAGCATTGCCATGGAAATCTTTGACAGACGTGCCTCTGTATATCGCATGGCAGCCGCGCCATCACCATCCACCGAACCGAAGTTACCATGGCCATCTACCAGTGGATATCTGGTTGACCATTCCTGTGCCATGTTGACAAGTGCACCGTAGATGGAACTATCACCATGGGGATGGTATTTACCCATGGTATCACCGACGATACGCGCACACTTACGATGTGGCTTATCGGGTCCATTATTTAACTCGATCATTGAGTACAGTACTCTTCGCTGTACCGGCTTAAGACCATCTCTTACATCAGGAAGCGCACGGGATGCAATAACACTCATGGCATAATCGATATATGAGGTCTCCATCGTTTTTTTCAGATCAACCTCGTGAATCTGATCAAATATTTTATCATCCATTCCTTCGTGTCCTCCCACTAAATGTCAAGATTCTGAACATACTTCGCATTTTCTTCGATAAATTCACGTCGCGGTTCAACTTTATCACCCATCAACGTTGAAAAAGTAACATCGATTTCGGAAGCATTTTCATCATTTACCATGACACGTTTTAATATACGTCGCTCCGGGTCCATGGTTGTCTCCCACAACTGCTCTGCATCCATCTCACCCAGTCCTTTGTATCGCTGAATCTTGTTATTGCCGTCACGACCAATCTCAACCAGAATATTGTTCAGTTCTTCGTCGCTGTATGCATACCAGATATTACGATTTTTCTCAATCTTATAGAGGGGCGGTGTGGCAAGATAGACATAGCCCTGCTTGATTAATTCCGGCATGAAACGATAGAGGAAGGTAAGCATCAGCGTTGCAATATGCGCACCATCCACATCGGCATCGGTCATAATAATAATCTTGTGATATCTTAACTTCGATATATCAAAATCTTCATGGATTCCGGTTCCAAACGCAGTGATCATTGCTTTGATCTCCGCATTGGCATATATCTTATCTTCACGGGCTTTTTCCACATTCAAAATCTTACCGCGAAGGGGCAGAATTGCCTGGGTTGCACGGCTTCTGGCTGTCTTAGCAGATCCGCCGGCGGAATCTCCCTCCACAATAAAGATCTCGCAATTTTTCGGATCCTTATCTGAGCAGTCTGCCAACTTACCGGGAAGTGATGTTCCCTCCAATGCTGTTTTTCTTCTGGTGAGATCCCGTGCTTTTCGGGCTGCTTCCCTTGCCCGCTGCGCCAGCAGCGTTTTTTCGCAGATTGCTTTTGCAACTGTTGGATTCTGCTCCAGAAAATAGGTCAACTGTTCACTGACAATACTGTCTACGGCGCCTCTTGCCTCACTATTACCCAATTTCTGCTTGGTCTGTCCTTCAAACTGCGGTTCTTCGATTTTAACACTGATAATCGCAGTCAATCCCTCACGGATATCTTCACCACTAAATGCATTTTCTGACTCTTTCAGAATCTTGGCATCTCTGGCATAGGTATTAAATGTCTTTGTCAAAGCACTTCGGAAACCTGCCAAATGGGTTCCGCCTTCCGGCGTTATAATATTATTAACGAAAGAGTAGGAGGAATCATTATAGGAATCGTTATGCTGCATTGCTACTTCAACATATACGCCATCCTTTTCGCCCTCACAGTAAATAACATCCGGATACAATTCCTGATTTCCTTTATTCAGGTATGTAACAAATTCCTTGATACCACCTTCATAATGGAAGACACGTTCTTCCACCGGATCAACACGCAGATCCCGAAGTGTAATCCGAAGATTCTTCGTCAAAAATGCAGTCTCACGAAGGCGCACTTTTAATGTATTAAAATCAAATACCGTCGTCTCAAAAATACTTCCATCCGGGGAAAATGTAACTTTTGTTCCTGTTTTATCCGGATCACAGGTACCAATCTCCTTCAGAGGATACATGGTCTTTCCACGTTCATAACGCTGTTGATAAACTTTGCCGTCACGACAGATTTCAACTTCAAGCCAATTTGACAATGCATTTACCACAGAGGCACCTACACCGTGAAGTCCGCCGGATACTTTATATCCGCCGCCGCCAAATTTACCACCGGCATGAAGTACAGTAAATACCACTTCCACCGCAGGAATGCCGGCTTTGCTATTGATTCCCGTAGGAATACCGCGGCCATCATCTTCCACCGTAATCGTACCATCTGCATTGATAGATACCATAATATGAGAGCAGAATCCGGCAAGTGCTTCATCAACTGCATTATCAACAATCTCATATACCAGATGATGCAAACCTCTTTCAGAAGTACTTCCAATATACATGCCCGGACGCTTCCGAACAGCCTCCAAGCCTTCCAAAATCTGAATCTGATCTGCTCCGTATTCCTGATTATTCTGACTCATTTCTATCCTCCATTTAATTTAAGAATGTTCTATGATCGAGCCATTCTTAACTTCATACACTTTATTCAATGTAAAACGATTCTTCACAAATTCATCCAGACCGGTACATGTGATGATGGTCTGAGTCTCATCAATCGCCTGTAATAGATAATTCTGCCGGTTTTGATCCAATTCGGATAATACATCATCCAGCAACAGTACCGGCTGGTCATGTATTGTCTGTTCCACCAGTTTAATCTCTGATAATTTCAAGGAAAGTGCGCAGGAACGCTGCTGTCCCTGGGAACCATACTTGCGAACATCAATAGAATTGACTGTGATTTTTAAATCATCACGATGAGGACCTACCGATGTCTGTGCATATTTCAGATCTCTTTCTTTTGCGCGAATCAATTCATCTTCAAAGAAAATATCTTCAATATCAGGCTCATAATTTAAGATCATTTCTTCCTTTCCACCGGAAATCTTCTGGTGGATATCAGAAACAATCTCATTTAACTCCTGAATAAACCTTCTTCTTCTCTCAATAATCTTTCTTCCATATCGAATCAACTGCATATCCCATACGGGAAGTGTCTCTTTCAGATTGGGATGATAATAAAGATCCTTGAGAAGTTTATTTCTCTGATTCAGTGCTTTATTGTAATTGGTCAAATCTGAGAGATAGATTTTATCCAACTGACATAATTCCGCATCAATAAAACGCCTACGCTCTGCAGGACCATTTTTGATAATATTGAGATCTTCCGGTGAAAAGAAAATAATATTCAGAATACCAAAAAGATCTGCTGCTTTTTTGATGGGAACCTTGTTGATTGCAATACCTTTTGCTTTATTTTTCTTGAGATGGATATCAATCTGATAATCTCTGTCATTCTTCTGCACAATTGTCTTAATATGGGATTCTGTCTCGTCAAAACGAATCATTTCTTTATCCCGGCTTCCTTTATGTGACTTTGTTGTACCACTCACATAAGCAGCCTCCAATATATTCGTCTTTCCCTGTGCATTATCTCCATATAAGATGGTTGTTCCCTCATCAAAGGAAATATCTAAATGTTCATAATTACGAAAATTACTTAATTCAATCGACTTGATAATCATCTTACCACTTTTACACTCTCTCCCTGATATGTAACCACATCTCCGGGATAGATTTTTTTACCACGCCGGTTCTCTACTTCTCCATTCACAGTGACAAGTCCATCTAAAATAACCATCTTGGCATCTACACCGGAAGACATCATATTTGCCTTCTTAAGTAACTGGCCAAGTTTGATGAACTCTTCACCTTCTCTTAAACTTACTTCTTCCATTACCATATTCCTTTGATTTTAATTTGTTGCTGCATTAAAGTTGACCGGAAGAATCAGGTAAATATATTTATCATTATCATCTTTAATAAAGCAAGGTGCCTTTGGATTTACCATGTAGATGGTAACTTCTTCCTCATCAATTACACGAAGTGCATCGATGAAGAACTTCGGATTAAATCCAATCAAAATATCTTTTCCTTCTTTACCAATCTCAATATCCTCTTCCATGGAACCAATGACAGAATTAATTTTTAATTCCATATTGCCATCTGTAATATTCATGATGATTGGCTTCTTATCTCCCTCTTTTACAAGCAGGGTTGCGCGATCGATACAATCCAGAAGTTCTCTCTTATTGATCTTAAATTTGGTCTCGTAATCAGAAGATAACATCTGATCGATCTTAAAGTATTCGCCCTCAATCAGTCGTGATACCACGGTAGTCTTATCAAATTCAAAGATAATATGATTATCCGTAATAAACAGATTCACCTGCTCTTCGGTAGAACCCGGAATAATCTTGCTGATTTCAATCAGGCTCTTTCCCGGAACAACAACTTTCTTATTTTCATAAGATTCCTTTAATTCGATATTGCGAATAGAAATACGATGGCCATCCAAAGATACCACCTTTAAGCGGTTTTCTTCTATTTCAAATAATTCACCTGTCATCAATTTGTTATTTTCATTGTCAGCAATGGAAAAGATGGTCTGACGAATTACTTCTTTTAAGGTAAACTGTGAAATCACAATCGGTTCATTTCTTGGAATGATAGGAATATAAGCAAAGTCTTCACCGGATTTACCAACGATGGTAAAGTTTGCCTTTTCACAAGTAATCACTGTCTTAAAACTTGGATCTGTCTCGATGGTTACTTCACTATCAGGAAGTTTTCTTACAATATCAGAAAAGAATCTGGCATCCAGAGCAATGATTCCTCTTTCTTCAATAGTACCTTCTATTTTTGTTTCAATTCCTAGTT
>CAMAKU010000041.1 GCA_945836255.1 uncultured Roseburia sp.
GACCATGACCATGAACATCATCATGATCATGGCCCGGACTGCACCTGCGGATGTCATGACCATGACCACGAGCATGACCACCATCATCATGCAGATGATGTATTTACCAGTTGGGGCAAGGAGACACCGCATATCTTTGACAAGGCGACCATCGAACATGCCTTGCAGTGTTTTGCCGAGACGCAGGATTATGGTACGGTAATTCGTTCCAAGGGTATGGTACCGGCGACGGATGGCAGTTGGATCTATTTTGATCTGGTGGACGGCGAGTATGAACTCCGTACCGGTGAACCGGATTACACGGGACGTCTCGTTGTCATCGGAACAGATATTGACGAGCACCGGTTGGAGGAATTGTTCGGCATTGCCTAGTCGTGCTTCGAGGATGATTTGACAGAGCGAGTGTTTTCGCAAGAAAGGTTGACGGATTATGGCAGAAATACCGGTTTATTTTTTTACAGGGTTCATGGACAGCGGCAAGACAACGCTGATTCAGGAGACATTATTTGAGAATGGATTTGCAGAAGATGACGAGCGCATTCTGATTATTGCCTGTGAGGATGGCGATGTGGAATACGATGTGGACAAATTAAAGACCATTGGCGCTTCCGTTGCTACGATTGACAAGGAAGAGGATTTTACGACGCAGCGGCTGCAACAGCTGAGTGACGAGTATCGTCCGGAGGCAGTATTCTTAGAATACAATGGTACATGGAGCGTGGGTGATGTCTACGAGATGACATTGCCAAAGGATTGGGTGATTGTACAGTCTTTGGCTACGGTGGATGCCACCACATTTGAGATGTATCTGGCAAATATGAGAGCCATGATGATGGAACAGTTTTTCCAGGCAGAGGTGGTTATTTTTAACCGCTGTACCGATGATACGCCGAAGACCAAGTTCCGTAGCAATATTAAGGCAGTCAACCGTCCGGCACAGATTGTCTATGAACGTGCCGATGGGACGATTGATGATCGGGAGGAAGAACTTCCCTTCGATATTGACGCTGATGTAATTGAGATTTCGGATGCGGATTATGCGCTTTGGTTTATGGATTGCATGGATAATCCCAAGAAGTACGACGGCAAGACCGTGCATTTTCTTGGTTTGGTTTACAATCCGCAGGATGGTAAATTAAAGCGTGGCGTGATTGTTCCGGGACGGTTTGCGATGACCTGTTGTGTGGAGGATATTACGTTCCTGGGTATGATGTGTAAGACGGAACTGGCCAATACGCCGGCGCACCGTTCGTGGATTGATTTGACCGCGAAGATTAAGGTGGAATTTGCCAGAGAATACAAGGGCAAAGGTCCGGTGCTTTATCCGGTGGAGATCAAGCCGGCAGAGAAGCCTGCGGACGAATTGGTGTATTTCAGTTAATTTAACATTACCTTAATGAAAAGTATGTATTTTATATGCATGGTGCAGCATCTGTTGCATCGCTAGCGTCCGGGATGGATATGCATATTTAAAAAAATAAGAACATGGGAGGAGAAAAATGTATCCAATCGTAAAAAAAGAAAAACTTGCCGATAAGATTTTCTTGATGGATGTGAAAGCACCGCGCGTAGCAGACGCTTGCTTGCCGGGGCAGTTCATCATCGCAAAGATTGATGAGGTGGGGGAGAGAATTCCGCTGACGATTTGCGATTATGACAGAGAAGAAGGGACGATCACAATCGTATTCCAGACCGTGGGGGCCTCTACCGAAAGAATGTCACATCTTTCAGTAGGAGATGCGTTTATGGATTTTGTGGGTCCGCTTGGCGTTCCGTCTGAGTTGTGTATGGAAGAAAATCTGGAAGAGACCAAGAAGAAGAACATCGTGTTTATTGCAGGTGGTGTGGGAACAGCGCCGGTTTATCCGCAGGTCAAATGGCTGAAAGCGCACGGCGTGGATGTCACCGTTATCATGGGCTCCCGTACCAAGGATCTGCTGTTCTATGTGGAGGAGATGCGTGCTGTCGCAGGACAGTTATGTGTTACTACCGACGATGGCAGTTATGGATTCCATGGCATGGGAACCAACCAATTACAGGCACTGGTAGATGACGGACAGAAGTTTGACTGGTGTGTTGCCATCGGTCCGATGATTATGATGAAGTTCGTCTGCAAACTGACGAAGGAACTGGGTATTCCTACCATCGTTTCCATGAACCCGATTATGGTGGATGGAACGGGAATGTGTGGCGCCTGCCGTCTGGTGGTGGGTGATCAGGTAAAATTCGCCTGTGTGGATGGCCCTGAGTTTGATGGACATTTGGTCGACTTTGATCAAGCCATGTCCAGACAGCAGCAATATAAGACAGAGGAAGGCCGTGCGATGCTTGCGTTGCAGGAAGGTGATACTCATCATGGCGGATGCGGACATTGTGGAGGTGACAAGTAATGGATGTATTAAAGAAAGTTCCGGTTAGTGAGCAGGATCCCAAGGTTCGTGCCACTAATTTTGAAGAAGTGTGTCTGGGATACACAATGGATGAAGCGATGGAAGAGGCATCACGCTGCCTGAATTGTAAGAATGCACAGTGTGTCAAGGGATGTCCGGTATCCATCAATATTCCGGGATTTGTTGCCGCAGTAAAAGACGGCGATATGGCAAAGGCATATGAAGTAATCAGTGAATCTTCTGCACTCCCGGCAGTCTGCGGACGTGTCTGCCCACAGGAGAGCCAGTGCGAAGGCAAGTGTATTCGTGGTATTAAGGGTGAAGCCGTTTCCATTGGTAAACTGGAGCGATTCACAGCAGATTGGGCCCGCGAGAACGGAATCAAGCCGCAGGGCTGCGATGCAAAGAATGGCCATAAGGTGGCTGTTGTCGGTTCCGGACCTGCCGGATTGACCTGTGCCGGAGATCTGGCAAAACTGGGTTACGACGTTACGATTTTTGAGGCATTGCATGAAGCGGGCGGTGTGCTGGTTTACGGTATTCCGGAATTCCGTCTTCCAAAGTCGAAAGTCGTTGCCGCAGAAGTGGAAAATGTTAAGTCTCTTGGCGTTAAGATTGAGACAAATGTAATCATTGGCCGTTCCATTACCATTGATGAACTTATGGAAAAAGAAGGCTTTGAGGCTGTGTTTATCGGTTCAGGCGCCGGTCTTCCGAGATTTATGGGGATTCCGGGCGAACAGGCCAAAGGTGTCTTCTCTGCCAATGAGTTTTTGACCAGAAATAATCTGATGAAAGCATTTAAGGAAGGTTATGATACCCCGATTGCACGAGGCAAAAAGGTCGTTGTTGTCGGCGGTGGTAACGTAGCCATGGATGCAGCAAGAACAGCGCTTCGTCTGGGAGCAGAAGTACATATTGTGTACCGAAGAAGTGAAGAAGAACTCCCGGCGCGTGTGGAGGAAGTACACCATGCGAAAGAAGAGGGCGTCATCTTTGATCTGCTCCAGAATCCGACGGAGATTCTGGTAGATGAAAATGGCTGTGTCAACGGTGTTCGTATCATCAAGATGGAATTGGGAGAGCCGGATGAGTCTGGTAGAAGAAGCCCCATTGAGATTCCGGGTTCTGAGTATGAGATTGAGGCAGATACGGTGATTATGTCACTGGGTACGTCTCCGAATCCATTGATTTCCGCAACCACGAAGGGCTTGGATGTCAACCGCAGAGGATGTATCATCTGTGAGGATGACGGTGCTACTTCCAAGGAAGCAGTTTATGCCGGTGGTGATGCCGTGACAGGCGCAGCAACCGTTATTCTGGCCATGGGTGCCGGAAAGGCCGCTGCCAAGGGAATTCACGAGTATTTCCAGAACAAATAGAATAAATATAAGAATAAAAATATAATCCGGTAGTGCAAGCCGTTGCACTACCGGATTTTGCTGTTTTACGATTGTCTTCCTATGTCGAATCACGCATCCGCTTATCTCAGCAGACAGTCCAGAAGTCTCGTATTGTCTTCCGGCTTCATGAAACAGAACCGGATGTATTGGTCATTGAGGAATGGGAAAGTGGAACAATCCCGAATCATCATGCCTTCTCGTATGGCCCGGTCGAATAGGATCTGACTGGTGAATGCGGGGTCTAAAATGCGCACCAGCATAAAATTGGCGGTGGGCTGATATGGTTGAAACCGTTCGGAAGCCAACAGCCGCTCATAGCAGCGGAAACGCTCCTGTGAAATCAGATTGCGCGTAGCGGCAATATATTCTTTGTCCTGAAACATTAATTCGCCGGCAATGGCAGCCAGTGAATTGATGGTCCAAGGGTTCTTGCGCTGGTTCATGTTGCGAAGCAAATCCTGATTGCCGGTAATGGCATATCCCAGACGCAGTCCCGGGGATGCAAAGAATTTGCTGGTGCCGCGGAGGATGATGATGTTGTTGTAGTAGGCGGTCAGTGGTACAGCACTGGTATGTGCCACATCCTCCACGAATTCGATGTAGGTCTCGTCCACCATCACATAAATATCATGCTCTTTACATACATCCAGAATCTTTCGCATATCCTCCACCGGAATGCAACTGGAAGTGGGATTGTTGGGATTGCATAGGATTAATAGATCGAGGCTGTCATCCAATTTGGAGGTAAAATGCGCCGTGTCCAGTGCAAATCCGCTTTCCTCCTTCAGGGGATAGTAGAGAGTGGTTCCACCCCCCAGTGCCACTTCCCGTTCATACTCGGAATATGTCGGTCCCAGAATCATCGCTTTCTTGGGATGCTCAATCTGGATAAAGAGGGAGATCAATTCCGTGGAACCATTGCCTACGATAATATTCTCCGGCTCACTTCCGGCATATTCTGCCATACGACGGCGTAATGTGGTATATTCCCGGTCGGGATACGATGTGATACAGTCGATGTGACTGGCAAGATGTTCCCGCAACCGCGGAGAAATGCCCAGCGGGTTGACATTGGCAGAAAAACTGACGATGTCCTCCTTGCGGATGCCGTAAATCTGTTCTATTTTTTCCAGATCACTTCCGTGAAAATGGTCTTTGTGTGTTATCATGGTTTCCTCCTGCGCGGACAAAGTTTATTGCATGTCCCTCTTAAATGGTTTATAATTTATTATAGTCTTTTATGCCTAAAAAGCAACCGGCAGGAGGACAAAACGGCAGGAAAAGGGTGTCATATTTTGCGTAAACGGATCTGGCGGATGTCAGAAGACAAGTTTGACAACAAAAGACCAAAGCTTACATTTTCACAGGACATTGTAGAAGTTGTCGGCCACAAGGGCAGCAAGGTACAGGGAGATTTTGTGATATACAGTACCAATGAGGTGCCAATACGGGGGATTGTCTATTCGTCCAATCCTTATGTGCGCTTACTCAAGCCACAGTTTGACGGAACCGAAGTGACGATGCGTTTTGAAGTGCTTGGTCAGGGATATCAAGAAGGGGATCGCCTTCAGGGTTATTTTACCATTGTTTGTAACCAGAAGGAGTGTCGCCTTCCTTTTGATGTACAATTTGAACCGGATCGGCTATATGGCTCTACCGGTGAGATTACATCTCTGGCGGATTTTGCAGCCCTTGCTATGGGACATTGGAGCGAAGCTATGCAGTTGTTCTACTCCGAAGCGTTTGCCGCGTTTATCCGACGTCAGCCCCGGGAGATTCAGATGCTGTATCAGGGCTATCGCAAGGCCATACCATCGTCTTCCAATCTGGAGGAATTTATGGTGGCGGTGGGCGTGAAAGAGCCGGTGGATTTTACGGTACGGGAGCGCAAAGAGGAATTTTATGGGGTGAGTGAGAATCGCAAGGAGACGCTTACCATTGCTAAGAGTTCCTGGGGCTATATTGAGATACAGGTGGAGAGCGACAGTCCGTTTGTTACCGTCGAAAAAGAGACGATTACCTCTGACTATTTTCTGGGAAGTACGATGCTTCTCAATTACTATATCCATAAGAACCGGATGCATGCCGGTAAGAATTATGCAAGGATTCTTTTTTCCTGTAAAGGGACGGTTCGTCAGATTGAGATAATGGCGACGCTGGACCGGGAAAATGTAATCAAAGAGTGCGCAGGCACGGAGAAAAAGCGGATGCAGGCGCAGTTGACGGAAGTCTATAAGCAGTATCGATTCCGTCAGATTACCATAGGAGACTGGTGTACCCAGTCAGTGGCAATCTTAGATACCTTGCTGGAAGAGAATCCCCGTGAGCCGTGGTATCATCTGATGAAAGCCCAATGTTATATTGTGAATAAGCAGCGGCAGGAGGCCCTTTGGATCATTCAGGATATGAAGCGTGAGATTTCCGATAAGATGGGAGCAGCCTGGGCGTATCTGCTGTATCTATGCACCTTAATTGAGCAGGAGCAGAGTTATGTGGAGCGCTTGACAAAGGAGATTGAAGTCATCTTCCGGGAGCATCCTGAGGATGTGCGTATTTTCTGGTTCCTGTCATTCCTGCGGGAAGAATACTGTCAGAATGCCACCCGCAAACTTCACGCTATTGAGCAGTGGATTAATGCGGGATGCCATTCGCCGTTTTTATATATTGAAGCCTATTCGTTGTATGTGCAGGACCCATATCTACTCCATGATTTTTCACAACAGAGTATTGGAATTCTGTTCTGGGCGGCAGGACATGTGCCCTTTACGAGAGATGTTGCCATGCAGATCGCACATGTGCTGGGTTCTGTCAAGGAATTTGATTCCCATATCTGGAAGATTGCCTGTAAGGCATACGAAGTCTATCCGGAGGAATCCTTCTTTGCGGATATGGTGGCGTACCTTCTGCGCAATCAGATGTATCAGGAGCCGTATTTACCGTGGTATCGGGAAGGGATTGCCCGTGATTTGCGTCTCAGCGGCTTGTATGAAGCGTATATGCTGACGCTGCCGGATGCCAGTACGGAAGAGATTCCACAGATGGTGACCCTTTATTTTCAATACAGTTGTGGTCTTCCCTATCAGAAAAAAGCATTGTTGTATGCCAATGTGATTGCGGACCGCAGGAAATCGCCACAGTTGTATGAGCAGTATCTGCGTGCCATCGAATTGTTTGCCTTAGAACAGATGAAGGCTAACCGTATCAATGATAATCTGGCCATTGTCTACCAGAATGTTCTGGAGATGGGGGTTGTGGACGAGGAGATGGCCCGGGCGTTATCCGGCATGGTATTTATGAAGAAACTTGTCTGCCTGTATCCGGACATTTCCCGTGTGTTTTTGTATCAGGAGCCGTATGAGATGCCCATCGTCGTTCCGGTCAGCGATCATTGCGCCTATGTTCCGGTGCTGCCCGGCAACTACCAGATTCTGTTGGAGAACAGTCAGGGAACCTTGATCTGTGACCGCAGAGCATATACCTTGCAGCGTCTGATGTTCCCGGATGCCTATATGGATAAGTTGCAACGCTTGGCACCGCTGGCATTACCCTATATTTTATCTGATTTTTCCAGCAAGAAGACGGCAGAAGATTATGAGATCGAAGATGTGAATCGGATTCAGACGGTGATACAGTCATCTGTGGTGTCCCGGACCTATATCAGGGACCGATATGCGCAGTTTATTGCTTTTTTACAGTCCCATTGCAGAGAAGAATTGTTGGAACAGCATTTTGCGGAGGAGGTGGATTACCATGCCTTGGATTCCGTGACCCGTTCCTTTGTGATTTCCCTGTTTATTACCCGGGGCAATTTTGAGCGGGCCTATGCCATGCTGCAGACCTTCTATGGCTTGCAGGTGGATGCGCGGCTGTTGTTGCAATTGTGCAATGAGCGGATTCTGGCTACGGAGTTTGAACAGGATGAGTTCTTGGTAGGATTGTGTGGGTATCTTCTGGAGCAGGAAATGGTAACCCCGGCGACAGTCTCTTATCTCAGCCAGTATTATGTGGGACCCAGTCCATGGATGATTGCACTCTGGAACTATGCCATGGAGCAGAAAATGCAGGTGCTGGAACTGGAAGAGAATATTCTGTTTCAGGCATTGTATGCGGAAAGCCATTTGGCGCAGGTATCGGAGATTTTTGCGTCGTACATGACACGGGGCAAGGATAAGATGTTGCTGGAAGCATATCTGAATTTCTGGTCCCATGAATACTTGTTATCCCATGAGGGCGTGCCGGAGCAGCTCTTTACTTATTTGGCATACGGATGTGACCGGGAACTGGAGATGAAAGAGAGTTGTAATTTGGCCTACATGAAGTTTTTATCCACAGTTCCGTTGCTCAGTGACCGAGAATTTCATGTGCTGGACCGTTTGTTGCGACGTTATATACTGCGCAATGTCTACTTTGCCTTCTATAAGGATGTGGATGCGCGCCTCATTATCAAATATCATTTATACGATAAATATTTCGTGGAGTATCGTGGCAATCCGGGAGAGCGGGTTACCATACAATATCATTTCGACGGCGGCGATGTCATGGAAGAAGAAATGGTGGAGATGTATGAGGGCATTTTTGTAAAACAGTTTGTGGTGTTCTTTGGGGAGACCATTCATTACGAACTGTACGCCGATGCAGTATCGGATCTGCCGGTATGCGCAGACCGGTTGACGGTGTCCGGTGTGCCCAAGGAAGATAAGCAGGATCGGTACGACATGTTAAATGCATTGCAGAATGCAAGAATTTACCACGAACCGGAAGAACTGGCTTACCTGATGAAACAGTATCAGGGACTGGATGAGGTGACCAGAGATTTATTTACGACGGTATAAGAGGATAAGATGAAGCAGGAGAGAGCAGGAATCTATTTTGGCATTGACATCAGTGACAAATATACGATGATCAGTATGTATCAACTTCATATGGCAGAACCCCAGACCATCAGTACCATTGTAGGCAGTGAGAACTATCAGATTCCCACCTATCTCAGCAAGAAAAAGGGAATCAGTCAATGGTATTTAGGACGGGAAGCCAGACAGCGGGTGCAGATGGGCGAGGCCATCGGCGTGGATGGTCTGCTGGAAAAGGCGTTGCAGGGAGAAGCCGTCTTTGTGGAACATGAGAAATACGAGGCGCGAGATTTGCTTGCGATCTTTTTGAAGCGGATTCTCAGTCTGCCGGGTGGATTTTACGCACAGATGCCTCTGGAAAAACTGGTAATCTGTGTGGATCGCGTCAGTATGGAGTATATGGATCTCTTTACGGCGGTGATGACCAAGTTGAATCTGAATTTGGACCGTCTGATGTTGTGTGATCGCAGGGAATGTTTCTATTATTATGCGTTGAATCAACCGCCGGAGACCTTTTTGCATGACGCCGTTCTTTTCGATTATACGGATTCCGATTTGTTTTCCTGCGTGCTGCATCGGAATCTGCATACAACACCGCAGGTGATTACTTTACAGCAACAGAATCATGGCAAATTGCTGGAGCAAAAGGATCAGGAATTTGAGCACATTGCAGAGCAGGTATTTACCGGTCGTGTGGTGTCTTGTGCCTATCTGATTGGTGATGGCTTTGATGGTGACTGGATGAAGACCTCGTTGCAATATTTGTGCCGGGGAAGAAAGGTTTTCTTGGGTAAGAACTTGTATTCCAAGGGCGCTTGCTATGCCGGTGTTGTCAAGGATCAGAAGATTGACTGGCCGTTTATCTATATCGGTGACAATGAACTGAAATTAAATCTATATTTAAAAGTTCTGTCGCGTAATGAGATGCAGTTTTATACACTGATTACCGCGGGAGAGAGTTGGTTTGAAAGCAAAGGGGAGTGCGAGGTGATTTTGGATGGAACACCGGAGATTGAGTTTTGGATTCAGCAGCCGGAGAGCAGGGAAGCACATGTGGAACTGCTGGAATTGACTGACTTGCCGGAGCGAAATCGCAGAACAACCAGATTGCGTATTACAGCAACACCCGTATCGGATCGGGAGATTACAGTGGTAATCCGGGATCTGGGCTTTGGTGAAATTGCACCATCATCCAACCGTACATGGGAGCATACGATGCGTTTGCAGTAGGGAGAACATATGGGAGAACTTATTTTATGCAGGGAACCGATTGCAGCCAATCCTTTCTTTTTAGAGGATGCGTCGCTGAATATCTATTCTCTTGAAGAACTGAGTTATTACATATCCAATAATGTGTATTTGTTAAATGCAGATTTTATATCTGTAGATTTATGCCGCTGGATAGGTCGGGAACTGGGCGCAAAGGCACTGGAAGAACAACTGATGACCTCCATGCAAGAGCTGGCCCCCCTTCATGTTTTTGTGGGACAGATTCTGACGTACAATGGTTATCTGACCAATCAGGAGATTCGGACGTTGTTGCAGACAATCGTCTCTTTTGAGAATAAAAGTCCGGTGGAGTGCAAGAAGATGCGGGCGGATCGTCTGATGGAGAAGGACAAACTGGTGGATGCCATCTTTGAATATGAGAGCCTGATTGACGGCGGCGAGTTGGCGGCTGGCAGTACCGAATTCGAGGGTGATGTCTGGCACAATCTGGGCAGTGCCTATGCGCGACTCTTCTTCTTTGGGGAAGCATCCCTGTGTTTTGAAGAGGCCTATAAAAGGAATCATAAGCAACAATCAATGCGCCTGATGCTTGCGGCACTGCGTTGCAATAAAGATGATAAACGTTTTTCGGAACTGGTGGAACGTTATTTCATCCCCGCAGATGTGGTAGAGAGTATCAAGGAGGAAGTGACAACGCTGAGTGCGAAAGAGTCGGTTCGCTCTTTTGATGGGCAGGTGGATCGTATGGTGTTGTCCGGAGAACCGAATCATGCTTGCGAGGAAGAAATTGATCAGATTATCGAAGGTTGGAAAGTGCAGTACAATCATCTATGTTCGATGTAATCTATGGAGTGACCTATGTTATTTTTCGGAAAAAAGAAGAAAAAAGAACAACAGATTGATGATGCGTTTGAAAAAGTCTATCAGGAGATTCAGACGATTGATAACTGGAATGATCCGAAGAAACTGGAACATTATATTTTGGATTCCTGTGAACAAATCATTGGCATTACCAAAGAAATGGAAGGGGAGAAGGCAGAGTACCGCATTGTTACTTCCTACCTGAAGGATATTCAGACGATTGAGCAGTTGCCTGAGGAACTGGCACAGCCACTGAAGGAGGCAGCAGCCAATATAGAGGAGTTAAACGCAGCGCGGAATGCTTATCTGAAGTCATCTCATAATCTGACGGAAGAGCAGTTTATGATTCTGGAACAGGAGGAGGACGATATTCCCATGACGATCCATCGGATGCTGGAAAACGAGCGGTATCAGGATGCAGTCAAAAAGGACAAGACCATTCTGGAGGCGCAGAAAAGTCAATGGGAAATTGAGCGGGAAGAGGTTGCCAAAAACAAAAAGATCCTCAGGAGTGTAGCAATCACACTCTTTGCTTTTTATGGTACATTGCTTGTATTACTCTTTGTAATCCAGATAATGTCAAATTATGATTTAACAATAGCCTATTTAATTTTGTTTTTTGTGGGTGCCTTTGGTGCCTTTGGTGTCTATCTGCGGACCAATATGCTCCAAAAGCAGATGCGGGGTGCTATTCGCAATATCAATCAGTCCATCAATCTGTTGAATGTAGTTCGAATGAAGTATGCCAATGTGACAAAAGCCATCGAATACACAAAAGATAAGTTTAATGTACATAGTTCGACAGAATTAAACTACATTTGGGAGCAATATGTAGATGCGGTTCGCGAAAAAGAACGATTTTTGAAGAATAATGACGATTTGGAATATTTCACGGGACGTTTGATGCGGATTCTTCAAAAGGTGGAACTCTATGATCGTAAGATCTGGCTGAGCCAGACAAAGGCACTGGTGGATGCCAATGAGATGGTGGAGATTAAGCATAATCTCGTGCGTCGTCGTCAGAAGATTCGTGATCACATTGAGGAGAACCGTCGGATTGTACAGAGTGAACGAAATGAAATCGACCATTTGATGGAAGAACATGAACATTATGTTCCCGAAATCATGGAGATCATCAAATCCGTGGATAAATTGTGCGGGCTGGAAAAGAATGGAGCGTGACAGCACAAGGCATTCGGAAAGGAGCACAGGGTGGAAGTTATACATCTGAAAGCAGGAGAGATTATTGCGAAACAAAAAGATAAAGTGAATGAATGGTATATCATTCAGGAAGGGACGGCGACGCTGCGCTACGATTTCGCAGAGGCATCCTTGGGGCCGAATTCCATTATCGGTATTTTGGAGCAAGATTGGTTTATCTGCGATTATTATGCCAGCAGCGATGTGACACTTTTGATATTTCCCTGTGAAAGTGTGACAGATCTCAAGCAGTTTTTGTCAGCACAGACCAAGATGCGCCGGGTTTTTCTGCGCAGTGCGCTGGTACAGCGGCATCAGATGCTTTGCCTTTATGCCGGCTTGCTTCATAAGATACGACAATTTCAGACCATGACCGATCGCATTTATAATGAGTATACCGTGCTTTGTGCAAAGAATAAGATAGAGAGCAAAACCGGTCTGGACGTGGAGACCATGAAGCCATTGGAGATGGCACATAAGGCCGAGAACTGGGAGATTAACAATAGTAATAGTTTGATTCGCTGCGCAATTGAGGATTATCTGAATCTGATGGAACAGGATGAGGATCTGTGTATTGGTTCCATTATGGAAGCGTCTGCGCAGATGCACCGTGTGGCGCGGGGAATTGGAGAAATGACATCCTATCTGCGCTACAACCGTGAAGTGATGTTCAGCGATGTGCGTAACGATCTGTTTCATGGAATTCTGGATTTGCAGATTCAGATGACAAAGCAGGGACGTGATGTGACAGCGGTAACACAGATGATGGAGCAGATGTTCCGATGCGCAGAGGAGTTACAGATTTATGATGCTGATCTTCTGGAGGAATGCCGCAGACAGTATGAGACCAGTGCGGCTGATGTGGGAGATGTGCAGGAGTCCGCAGACGAGACAGATCTTGAATATATCCTCCATTTTGCCGGGTACGAAGAGGAGCAGTACCGACAGACACTGCAGATGTTTTTGGATTATGCGAAAGTGGCAGATGCCGATCCCAAGGATGAGGATGCGTACCGGTTGCGCAAGAAGATTGCCGGTGTGTTTTATGCAGTATATCGCGATTGTTTCTTTCAGGCGGTGGAACAGCATAAGAAAGTCACGCCTGTGATGGAGATGTTTTTTAATTTTGCCTATCTGGATGTGGCTTTTCTGGGAGAGGAGCAGACGGATGCCTTATATCAATTGTCAGCCCATCTGGATATGTGCCGTTCGGAACAGGTTTTTACGATTTTTACCTGGTTAAAAGCGGTCTATGAGGGACAAAAAGAACCGTCTAAGAACGAATTTGACATGGATTATGTGGCCTTTTTACAGGATGCGTATCGCAAAGGCGACATCACCAAAGGTGAGATGGAAGCACGCAAAACAGATCGAAAGGCAAAGACAGAATTTGAGATGGAAAATATGTTCCAGACGGTCAATCGCGTGACCTATGGCAACATTACCATGTTTTCACCTGTGTTGTGTGAACGGGATCTCTTTAATTCCTTGGATAAGATGCTGGTGACGGCGCAGAAAGTGGAAGAAGCACTCAATGCCATTCGCAAAATTGATTTTTCCTTATTCTATCGTCCGCTCTACCTGACGGGTGTAGATGAGGAGTTTAAGAACGAGATGTTTATGCGGGAGGTGTTACCGGATGTGATCTTAATGCCGAATGCGGGAACGAGAGCCATGATGTGGCAGGAGACGGCCAGTGTGCGCAATGATACACCGGCACGTTTTATGGTTCCGATCTTTACGGCGGTGGATCTGAATGATCTGCTGTTAGAGACTTGCGGCAGATATCGTTGGGAACTGTGTCGTAAGATTCAGGGGGTACGCTGGAACGATATCCGGGAGCATTCCCTGACCAGCGATTACTACGATTATCTGCAGTTCTATCGTAAGAATCGGGAATTATCCTCTGAGACAAAGGAACAGATTAAGAGTTCTTTGACCCGCGCTAAGAATAATTTCCGGGAAGTATTTGTCAAAGATTATCAGAATTGGATTAAATATGAGGCAAAGGGGGGATTCCGCCTCAACAAAAATGTGCGTCAGATTATGTTTACCTATTGTCCGTTTTCCAAGGCGTTTCGCAGCGAACTCAAGAGCAATCCGATGTTTGCGGACGCTGTGGCCCGCTACGAATCCTTATCAGCCAGAACGTATAAGCGCCTACAGGGATTGTACGATAAATACAAACGGGAAGGCGGGGAGATTTCTCCTGTCATGAAAGAAAATCTGCGCTATTATGAAATGTAGCAGGAAGTAGGATAGCCAAAAGTCCTTGTGCGTTTAGCCTGATTACCGTATTGGTCTGCGGTATTCATCTGGTGTTACATTGGATGTATTTTGGAGAAAATCTTAAGTGCGGTAGTTCCCACGAGACGGATGACGAGGGGAGTCTCTGACGGAATGGAGAGCGAGGCTCAATTGGTAATCAATGTCGGTACGATTCTGCCGGTGGTACAGTCGGTGCCATGGGAGGCGGCATGAGAGGGGGCACCATGGGTGGTGCCCCAAATCAGAACCGTATCATTTCACAGATGAACCAGAATTAACTTAACGGTTCGATTTCTGCGGTGAGGAATCGAAACT
>CAMAKU010000042.1 GCA_945836255.1 uncultured Roseburia sp.
GTCACCATGCAGTCTCTACCCACCTGCATTCCTGCGTCCTGCAACGCCTCACAGACACCAACTGCCATATCATCGTTCGCACAAACAAAACCATCCGGAAAATCTTCACCAGATGTCAACAGCGCCTGAGCCACCTCATAACCATCATTATATTCGAATGTTTTCTCAAACATCCATTCCGGTCGGATGGGAAGATGACAATCCTGCATCCCATGGAAGAAACCGTCCCTGCGGGCATCTGCTTCGACACTTGCCGCAGGTCCTCCAATATAGCATAATGTCTGTGCCCCGTGCTC
Organism: uncultured Roseburia sp.; assembly: GCA_945836255.1. Classification (GTDB taxonomy): domain Bacteria; phylum Bacillota; class Clostridia; order Lachnospirales; family Lachnospiraceae; genus Pararoseburia. Next base: position 297 of record CAMAKU010000042.1, read on the forward strand.
CTCCACCAGATGATGCACCAACTGCCGGATATATTTCTCCTGATCGATTCCAATTCCGGCAAACCCTTCCATCATGGAGTCAATGGTCACACAAGGAATGCCCGCCAGATGAATATCATCGATCAACTGCTGACGTACTTCTTCCTCATTAATTGTGGAGGAAATCATAACAACTCCATCATAATCCTCCAAATTCGGATAACGAAAGATGGCATACTCTCCATAGTTAAATGGATTGGTAATATCCAGCCGTCCATAACACACAAACATATCCACTATACTATCATGATCTTGCGCCCATCGGTTAAATCCCTGATAGTAATAGGTCATGACTTCTTCATTCCACATGGTGCCAAATACAGCAATTCTCATCTTATCCCCCATACGACATTACAATCAATCACAAAAATATGTTGCCTACTACAACAAAGCGTTAATAATCCACCTTTACCAGACACAGTCCCTTGGCCGGTGCCGTCGGACCCGCCAATTTCCTGTCGCAACCATCCAGAATTGCCTGCACCTCCTCCGGCTCTCTTCTGCCTACCCCCACTTCCAGAAGCGTACCTACCATGATGCGCACCATATTCTGTAAAAAACCTGTACCATGAAAGGTCAGATATACATACCCCTTTCGACGTCGTATGGTAATCGTATCGACAATACGAACCGTCGACTTCTTCATTCTGCTATTCCCACAAAAGCTCTTATAATCATGCTGTCCCTCCAGATAATGCGCCGCCTGCTGCATACGCTCTACATCCAGCGTCTGCTCCATCGGCGTATAGTATTTCCGATCGAACACCGGCTTGACGGGACCATCAAAACACGTATATTGGTAAGTCTTACCCACAGCATTATACCGGGCATGAAAACGCTCCGATGCCAGTCGTACCTCCAACACAGCAATATCATCCGGCAGATAGCGATTCATATATGTCAAAATCGCATCCGCATCCATCGGTGTGTCCAGACGCACATTAGCAATCATGGCGCGGGCATGCACACCCGCATCGGTGCGCCCCGCGCCAATCACATCCACCGGAACATCGCCACACATACGTGACAATACATTCTCCAATTTTCCTTGCACGGTCTCACGGTCGGGCTGGTGCTCCCAGCCATAATACCGTGTACCGTCATAACTGATCTTTAATTTGTAATTCTGTTCCATTATACCTTTTTGAAACGATTCACTTCACTGTTCAACTGACGAGAAATCGACTGGTTGTTCTCAGTCTCTTGCTGAATCTTGTTCATTGCCTCCACAAGGGATACTGCATTCTCAGCAACACCGGTCACATCCTGGGCATTCTCATCTATGGCAATCGAGATGTCATTGATACCCTGATTCATATCCTCCACCGTATTACGGATCTCATCCGTCTTAGTGGCAAAGTCATGGAATACTTCATTGATGCTGTCCGCGTCTGTCTCATACTGCTCTACCACGGTAACAAATCCATCATAATCTTTCATGACTTTTTCGTCGATAAAGGCAAGCATATTTTCGGAGTTAGCAGCCAACTTCTCTACCGAACCGATTACAAGGTTACTGATCTCCTGAATATTATTGGCTGTCTCGCGACTGCTGTCTGCCAACTGGCGGATCTCGTCTGCAACCACGGCAAATCCTTTACCTGCCTCGCCTGCTCTTGCAGCCTCAATGGAAGCGTTCAGTGCCAACAGATTCGTCTGACTGGCAATGTCCAGAATCTGTCCGGTCAATTCACTGATCTTTTCTGCATTGCGGCTCTCTTCTACGGCAGCCTCCACCATATCACGAATCTCAAGAATCCGGTCACTGGTCTCATTCTTATCGGAAAGGGTCTGGGTATGCAGACTCTGGGCTCTGGTCTTAATCTCTCTGACCATCTCCACACCGCTACAGGTGCTCTCCACCATAGTCTGAACCTGACCTAAGATCGCATCGCTACCTGTTGCGATTGTATTCAGCGTCGCAGATACTTCTTCCATACTTGCTGCCATCTGCTGCATTGCAGCAGAAACACTATCTGCATTCTCTGTGGAAGCATCCACGGACTCCAGAACCATCTCAGCAGATGACATCATGTTATCCGCCTCTTTCTTCAGGCTCTGCATAACATTCTGCAGTTGATCAAGGAAGCCGTTGACACCCATGGCCATCTGGCCCACTTCATCACCATATGTAATGGCAATACGCTCCGTCAAATCGCCCTCATTCTTTGCAATCTTGTCGGAAATGGTACGAATCTGTTCTCCGGACTTCTTGGTCGGGCGGACGATGGTACGATAAATAATCAGAATCATGACGACAAACAGTACCACAACTACGCCAATCAATGCCATATTGATGGTACGGATCTGACTGATTGCCTCCGCATTCACACGCTCCATATTCTTCAGTTCTGCATTGAACAGTTCTTCAAAATCTCCCTGTGCAATCTGCGCGAATGTATAGGGTCCACCAAGGGCATACAGCACATTGGATGCGCTCTCCATATCACCCTCGCGACTCTCCTCCAAAATACGCTTTGCCGAATCCAGAAAATCGTTCATCTTGACTTCCCATGCATCAACACGGTTGACCAGATTCTTATCTCCTGTCTTCGCTGCATACTCCTTCGTCTCTGCCATATGTGTCTCAACGCTCTGAATCGAACTCTCCAAACCGGAGAAATTCACGTCCTTCGGTCGATTCACGCAGGACTCGCAATACTTCGCCGTCTGCTGGTATGCTTCCGCGGTAGCACCCTTTGCAGAGTCCAATTCCACGTAGACATTCACCAATGTGTCGTTACGCTTCTCAACCTCCCCCATAATCTTGATATTTGCGAAAACGACAATCAGAAATACGACTCCAATGATTGCCATCATGGAATAGACTTTAACGCCAATACTTGTTTTTCTTAACTTTTTCGGTTTGGCCTTTGCTTTTGTTGTCTTTTTTGAAGCAACCTTGCCCTTCTTCTGTTCTTCCATAACAACCCCTCCTATGTTGTTAAATTACTATATTTAATTATATAGTTTTAAAATTTAAAAGGCAATACAATGTTCAAGAATGTTCGATAAAAGTCGATAATTGTCGACATCTATCGTCCGATCACATCCCTACTGCCGCTTCTTACGCGGTCGGAAACGCCGGATGGTCAAAACCACCAGTAACACGATCAATGCACTACAGATTACATCAACAGCAATGATTGTCTTGGTCGTAAAACGCATTGCATTTTCAAAATCCGTTCCCGGCATTGCCCCCAGCATTGCCTTGGAATTTGCTACCGTGTAAAGCACGCGGTGCATTGCTTCTCTGGCATAATGATAGGTTGTCACATCGTCCTGATCAAAATCAAACCGTGCGGAATCTTCCAGATACGTGAGTTTGATATCACCGCCGGCCTCAATCATCTGGTAACCATCCATAAAGACGCCGGTATTGGCATTGTCGGTAATCATCATCCCCTGGAACGCCCATTCATTTCTGGCAATTCCCGTAAGCAATGCATAACTGCCGCCGGTCCATGTGTAACCAATTCGATTAAATGCCGTCATCACTGCCTGGCAGGCACGAATCTGTCTTGTGGCATTCTCATAACTGCCATCATCCTTCTGCACCAAATAATTCAGTTCCACATCATCCAGTTTCATGCACATCTCAAATGGCAGCAGATAAATCTGACGGGCTGACTGTTCATTCAACCAGGTGGCAAGGCCATACTGTCCGTCCCGGTCTCCTCTGTGATTCTCCTGATCGTTAAAAGCAAAATGCTTGATATACGCATAGACACCTTTGGTTGCCGCACCGTAGACCTGTTGGGAAGCAACAGTTCCTGACAGATACGGATCTTCGGAATAGTATTCCCCGTTTCTTCCGGAAAAGGGTGTCCGATGAATGTTCATTGACCATGGCGGAAATGCAGTTGCCCGCTGTAAGGATTCTCAATCTGGATAAAAATCAGATTCACCTTCTCGTGAATCAGAATACTGATGCACCGTTTGTCCTCCGCCACTTTACGGTTGGCTTCGATGGCATTATCCAGGGCATTGCCAAACAGGGTGTAAATATCCACCGCATCCATAAAAAATAATAATTTGCCATCAATCATCCCATGCATACGGATTCCATATTCGTTGCAGATCAGGCTCTTCTCCGTCAAGACCGTGTCCACAATGGCGTTTCCTGTATGTAAGATGGAATCGTAAATCATGACAGAATCTTCGATAGAATCCACCAACTGTTGACGTTCGGTAACATCCGTAATCGTGCGCAGTGCCCCAATCTGATGTTTCAGATCATGGCATTTACGGTTAATCAGTTCGATATTCTCCCGGGACAGTTCATACTGTGCCTTATTCATCATCCACAACCGTTCTTTTTCTGTCATTTCCTTTTGCAAGTTCCATTGCTGAATATGGTTGCGTTCGTTAATCATAATGAACAGGCAGCAGATCAATCCGTACACCCCATGCCAAAAGGTAAAACCAAACGCACTTGCCACCAGGCTCATCAGCAGCACCACAAACAGCGTGACCAGCATCATCTGCATGGAAGAAACAGCATCCGTCTCATAGTGATGCTCTTTCGCCATCCGTCGGGTGAAAACAAAATAGAATATCAGATAGACCCCAAAGTGAATCAGGAGATAACACGGACGAATACTGTCTGCTATATGGCTGCGCGTCACTCCATTGACCAGAATCCGCAGGCAATAAGCAATATGCTCCGTCGCATACCCCATGGCTGCACAGAGCACCGCCTCCCTGCCTTCCACGTCAAAACAATACCAGATGCCAAACAGCAGAATCAAAAACATCACCACAAATCCGGCGATGTAAAGAAGTTGAAAAGCCACCGCAGGCAGTTGATATGTCATTGTCTCATCACCGTTCCCAGAGAGAAACGGGAGCAGCCACGCATCGGCAGATGCCACCAGCAAAAATAACGCCATGACAAGCGCACACCGCAAGACGCCTCTAGAGCGCAGGCGCAGTGGAAGCACATAAATGATAACGGCAAATAATAATTCCAACGGAAACACAAACGGCTGTATCCATTCTTCCATAATCGTCTCCTTTGCATCTAAAAATAGAAACGGACGGTTACAACAACCCGCGATGCAACCGTCCGTTAGTACCCTGCCTCAATGTATCTGCTCAAATCCTGTAAAAACTGTTTCTTGCGTGAGCGGCTGAAAGGCAGCCGATAGCCTTCCACCTGCACATCATCCTTATCCACGCTGATCACATGCTTCAAATTCACCAGGTATGCCTGATTGCAGCGGCTGAAATGATAAGGAGCCAGTTCCTTCTCCGCTTCAGCCATAGAGGCGCGCATGACATAGGTCCTATGTTCTGTCATGTAGTAAATATTATGATTTTTGACCTCCAGATACAGAATATCATCGGTGGACACCTTTTCTCTGCGTCCTTCATGCTGCAACATGATATATTTTTTCTTAGCCTGTTTTTCAACCACGCCGATTGCTTTCTGTAACTTAGGCTCAAATCTGCCGTATTCCACCGGTTTGAGCACAAAATCCAGCGCATCTACCTCATAACCGTCCAAAGCATACTGGGCCATGGTAGTAATGAAGATGATGACCACCGCCGAATCTACACGACGAATACTGTGCGCCGCCTTCATCCCATCCATATGCTTCATCTTGATATCCATCAAAATGATATCATAGCCGCCCTGATAGTCCTCCACCAGATCCATCCCATCTGCAAAGATTTCTGTCTGCAATTCCACCGTATGCTCCCGGGCAAATCGCTCCACATAGGAGCAGAGCATTTTTTGATATTGAGCTTCGTCCTCAACGACCGCAATCCTGATCATAGCATTCCCCTCGAAATTCCGGTCTGCGCAATTCACGAACCACCAGATACAGGCAGACCAGTGTTGCCACCAGATCTGCAATCGGTCCTGCATACATGACACCGTCAATTCCCATAAAAAGCGGCAGGATTAAGAGTAGCGGCAACAGAAACAAAATCTGTCTGGTCAGTGACATAAAAATACCCTTCTTGGGCTTACCGATTGCCGTGAAAAAATTCGCAGAAATCGGCTGTAAAAAGCATAGACCGATAAAAAACAAATACTTGTGGAAGAACTGATCCGCAAATTCAAAATATAATTCGGAACCATTGCCAAAAATGGAAATGATCTGCCGCGGAAACGTCTGAAACAGCACAAAAGAAGCCATACAGATCACTGCTGCACTGCCCAGTGCCAACAACAGCGCCTTTCTCACGCGGCGGTATTTCTTTGCCCCATAGTTAAAACTGACAATCGGCTGCAATCCTTGGGAAATACCAATGACAAACGCCATCACCAGCATGGAAACCTTCGCGATAATACCGGAGCATGCAATGGGAATGGATTCCCCATACACTGACAACGCCCCATAATGTTTCAGTGTTTTGTTCATGACAATCTGCACCAGCATCATTGCCATCTGATTGAAGAATGGCGCAGCCCCCAAAGACGCAACCTCCAGTACGGTGGACCGATAGGGGCGGAAACACTCCTTGGTCAACGAAACGGTACGGTAGTGGCCAAGATACCAGACAACCATGCATGCTGCGATGACTTGCCCGATTACGGTAGCCCACGCCGCCCCACGCATTCCCCAATGGAATCCAAAGACAAACAGCGCATCCAGGATTGTGTTAATCACAGCGCCGGTTACATTGATGGCCATGGTCATCCGCGGGCTGCCATCTGCACGTACCAGATGTCCTCCCCCGGTGGAAAGAATTAAAAAGGGAAATCCCATCGCCGTAATACTGGTATACTCCATGGCATACGGTAACACGTCCTCCGGCGAGCCAAAGAATACCAACAGTGGCTGTAAAAAACAGAGGGTAATCACCGAGATTACCGCCCCGATACTCACCATGGCAACCGCAGCATTACCGATAAAACGCCCCGCTGTCTTCGTATCTCCTCGCCCCATCGCCAGATTGAACGTAGACGCACCGCCAATACCAAACAGCAGCGCGATTGCCACGCAGGAGGTGTTCAGTGGAAATGCAATATTGGTCGCAGCATTGCCCAGTTCCCCGATAGCATTGCCAATAAAAAACTGGTCCACGATATTGTAAAGCGAACTGACAAGCATTGCTATGATGCTTGGAATCGCAAATTGTTTTAGAAGTTTTGATTCCGGCAGAACGCCTAACGGATTAGCGCTCTCCTTGTGCATAGTATCTTCCATAGGATCATCTTCTTCCCTTTATTTCACAAAACGCTTGAGGCGCTTTGTCAAAATCAGTGCGATACCGATCTTACACAGATCCGGCACGATAAACGGAAAAACACACCATCCCAACACAGCCATGATACCCACAGCCCCTGTATTGGCCGTGTAGGCAATCATAAACCAAAGAGTTCCAAATGCATAGCATGCAATCAGTCCCAGCACCATAGAAAGTCCTAACACCCAGGTCTTCTCGCCAAAACGCGCTGTAATGCCCCACATAATCAATGCAGAAAAAATAAATCCAATAATATAACCGCCACTATTTCCCAGCAATGCACCGATTCCTCCGGCGAATCCGGCAAAGACCGGAGCGCCTACGGCTCCCAGCAATACATAAGTAACCACGGCAATGGTTCCCCGCTTGCCTCCCAGCAGTCCCACTGCCATAAATACAGCAAAGGTCTGTAGGGTAAATGGTACGGTAGCCGGTATCGAAATCCATGAGCAAATCGCCATCACGGCGACAAACATCCCAATATAAGCGATATCTACGGTACGAAGTGTCGTTGTTTTTGTCTGTGCATTCATATGTCATTCTCCTCGTATTGTATATTGATTTTCTTATTTTTCTTATTTAGAATAGAAGAATGTCAAGAATTTGTCAACTCAACCAACGCCCTTGTGCTTCCGTCATAAGATGCACATATTTCGTTTCTTTTTCACAAATAATAAAATACTTATTGCCGAATGACACCGGCAATTTCAGGGCATGAACAACGAAAAACACAGGAGGAATACGTATGCTTGTCTGCAAATATTTTGTATGGTTTATCATCTATAGTTTTATGGGCTGGATCTATGAATCCACCTATTGTACCATACGCAAACACCACTGGGAGAATCGAGGTTTTTTGCACGGGCCCATTGTTCCCATCTATGGTGTAGGTGCACTTCTTGCCTCAATCGTCTTTTCCCAGCTTCCCGTGGAAGGCCTGCAACAGGCAAATAATCTCCAGATTTTCCTCATCTGCTTTTTCGGAAGTATTGTGCTGGAATATACCACTTCGTGGGCACTGGAGAAACTGTTTCACGCCTACTGGTGGGATTACAGTAACGTGATCTGCAACATCAACGGGCGCGTCTGTCTTCCTGCCTCCATCGGGTTTGGTCTGGCCGGGATTCTGGTAGTTCGTGTGCTGTTGCCCTTTGTAGAAAACATGACAACAAGTACTCATCCGCTCCTCATTGAAGTTCTGGCACTGGTTTTTATGTTATTTTTGGGTATGGACCTCGCCCTGACCGTCTCCGCTTTGACCAACTTCGCAAGTAATTTTGCAAGAATCGAAGCAGAAATCAACGAGCAGATTGCCAACGCCTATGAACGTCTCGACAACAATGTCTCTGATGCCATTGAGACCATGGTCGAGAAGTCCGAGCAGGTACAGGAGGGTGTCTTTGTCCGGAAGGAACTTGCCGAAGAGAAAGCAGCTGCCCTGCGTGAGCGTCTCACCAATGAGCGTCTCGAATCCCTATTCCTGTCTTCCTCCGCGGCTCAGAAGCATACTTTGCTGGGAGTACAGGGCTTCCGCAGAGGCGCGCAATCCAATGAACTTCGTGAACGTATGCGTACCATGATCGATGAGAAACGGCATCATAACAAAAAGAAATAAGATGTACCGCAAATTAGGCGCAAAACAGGGGCTGTAAAACAGCCCCTGTTGTTATGTCTTAGTCCTGATTGGTAATCTCCTGCAACTTCTGTAACTCTTGCAGAATCTCATTTAACGACTTGGTCATCGCCTTAGTACCTTCCAACGATTCCTTCGTCATATTCATGGTATTCTCACTGCTCGCCGTCAATTCCTGTGTATATGCGCTGGTATTCGATATACTTCCTGCAATCTTGACATTATTCTCATTAATCATGGTCAGGAAATTGCTCTGGCGTTCCAGGGCATCCGTCATATCAGAGATATTGCCATCGATGACACGGAACTGCTCATCCGTCTTCTCTACCAGTTCATTCTGCCGGTTGCTCACCTCATCCAGATTCGCCACCGCACTGTTTACATTCTTCGCAGCCACCGCAATCGCCTCTAAAATCTCACTGATCTTATCCGTGGCGTCCCCGGTATCCCCACTCAGTTTCTGAATCTCTCCGGCAACAACCGCAAATCCCTTCCCCTGTTCTCCGGCGCGGGCCGCCTCAATGGACGCATTCAAGGAAAGCAGATTGGTCTGGTCCGTAATACTGCGGATCAAGGACAAAATCTCCTGTGCCTCCCGCAGACTGGACACCAACGTCTCCGTCGCCGTGGACACTTCGTCTTTGGACTGTGCCACCAGTCTGGTACTCTCAGAAAGATTCTCTACATTCTGCATACCATCCTGTGACATCTGATGTGTCTCGTAAAATTTATTATGTATATCCTGACTAATCTGTGTCAGGCTCTCCAACTCATCACTGATTCCATTGCTCATACTCAACTGCTGCTGCACATTGTCTGCCACATCCGCAGTACCGGTTGCAATCTCTTCAATGGAAACCTGGGCTGACACCGACTGCTGTTCAATGTCTTTTGCCCGCTGATCAATATGGGATACGCGCTCATTTAACACCTCAGTGGCATCCAACACGGAAGTCAATACCTCTTCCTGACGCCGGCTCTGCTTTTGGATGGTCTCCAGACGGTTCCGGTTCATCTCTCCCAACAGGCTGCTGGCCAGATAGGAAATCACCAGCACCAAAAGCACGGAAAACACTTCAATCTCATAATCTGCAATGTTATCTTCGCTTCGCATGCCAAAGATCATCACCTTGATCACCACATGAAGCAGATTGATTACCACATTGAGAATCGCCAGATTACGCAACAACGTGGGATCACTGTAAATCAATAGTACCGCAATCATCGGAAAGATAAAAACGAACGTTAGGATTGTATCTCCTGTCAACAGCACATAGGCATACAATACGGAATAACCGTACGCACACCAATAACGAATGGTTCGGTTCTCCTGGTCCTTTCTGTAAATAAACCAGCCAATCAAAAGCGGCAACACACCTAACAGAACTACCATGGAATAATATCCAATCGTCCTCTGCCCTTTGATGACTTCCAACAGATACGCAACTACTATGACTGCCACAGTGATGCTCCATCCGAATAATGCAAAGCGATTAATCTTGGTCTGTTCTGACACTTCATTCTTCATCTGTATTCCCCCTTACAACCGTTCTTATCTGTATTACTAATATTATAGGGAAATTTTTCTAATGATACAAGTGTTTTATTTTGATGAAAACAAAAGACTTACCATGGTACCTGCCCCCGGACGGGACTCCAGCGTGATGACAGCCCCATGCAATTGTGCGCCATGTTTGACAATGGATAAGCCCAGACCTGTCCCTCCCGTAGCGCGGGAATGACTCTTGTCCACACGGTAAAATCGCTCAAATACACGCTCCTGCTCTGCCTGAGGAATACCGATTCCGGTATCCGTCACTTTCCAGCAGACACCGTTCTCCACCTGTTCGCAGGAAAGAATCACATTGCCGTCATCTTTATTATAATTCACCGCATTTTCACACAGGTTGTAGAGCATCTCATAGACAATCTGGCGCACACCCACAATGGTCAGACGCTGTCCCGTAAATGACAGGGAAATGTGGCGATGGTTCGCAATCGGCTGTAACGTCTCTATGATCTCTTTGCTCATCTCATACAGATCAATCGTTTCCTTCTCCGGCTGAAACTGCTCATCTTCCAGCTTGGACAGGCGGATGATATCCTGTACCAGCGTAGTCAGCCGTGCTGCCTCCTGATAGATGCGTGCGGCAAATTCCCGCTGATCTTCCGGCTTGACCATACCTTCCTTCAACAGTTCCGCATAACCGGAAATGGACATCAGCGGTGTCTTCAGTTCATGAGACACATTGGCAGAAAATTCCTGCCGCATATCTTCCAACTGCTTTTTCTCCGTTACATCCATAATAAAAATAACGGCACCCATGATCTGCTCTTTCTGTGCCACCGGTGTCCCGTGCAGTTCATAAATGATATCATTCATTTCCATCCGTCGGATGGTGGTACTGCCTGAGAGTGCCCCGTCTAGCACTTCTTTCAACTGCTGATTCCGGTTGACAACGATAATATCCTGTCCCATACATTCCTCGGGCCGAATGGCAAAGATTCGCTGTGCCGCATGGTTGATGGACAAGACACGATGGCGGTTCGTAACAATCAGACCGTCATTCATATTCTCGGTAATCGCCCGATATTCCTGCTGCTGCAAATCCATCTCGGCCAGTTGCTGTTTCAACTGTTGCTGCTGTTCATGAATCCGTCGCAGAAACGGAATCATCTCCTCGTACTCCACATGTTCCAGAGGATGATCCAGATCCACCTCATCCAGTGGTTTAAGCAGACGGCTCGTGGTACGACCAATGATGGCAAAACTGATGCCCAGCAAGATGGCGAGCAGGAACAGTACGGCAAATAGTCCCGGGAACAAGACGGCGTATACACTGTCCATCGTATCCCCCACACGCAGAATCTGTCCATCATTCAGACGAATCGCCGCATAGTAACTGCGCTTTGCGTATGTGTCCGAATACCGGTCGGCGTTGCCGCTGCCTGTGGCAAGAGCCTCCTGAACCTCCGGACGATTGGCATGATTGTCCATCTCAGCCGCATCTTCATAGGAATCAAACAGGACGTTACCCGCCTCATCAATGAGCGTAATACGCCCGGAGAGTTGATCCGCCAGCCCCGTCTCCAGACTTTCCGCCCCTAGTTCATTGACTGCAGATGCCAGATAGGCCGCCTCCTGATCCACCCGTTGTTTCATATTCGTTTCCAATTTGGAATATAAGAACAGAAAAGAAAACAAAAATGTAACTGCCATTGCCAGCACGACCAGAAGGGCCGTACTTCGGAAAATTCGTTTTTTCATTCCATTAATCCCCTATTCGATAACCAATTCCTCGCACGGTCTTTATCCGTGTGCCATCATCACCCAGTTTCTGACGCAGCGACCGAATATGTACATCCACCGTACGTGTCTCGCCGTCAAAATCATAACCCCAGACATGGTTCAGTAACTGATCTCTGGTCAGAACCGCTCCTTCATTCTGCATTAGATAGGACAACATATCGTATTCCTTCTTCGTCAGGATTACCTCCTGCTCACCCACATAGACCTTGTGAGATGTCTGACAGACATGGATGTCCTTATAACGTAAATCCTGTTGCACATTGGGTTGACCCGCCCGACGCAGGACGGCACGAACACGGGACATCAATTCCATCATGCCAAATGGTTTGGCAATATAGTCATCTGCTCCGCTGTCCAACCCAATCACCTTATCATACTCACTCCCCTTTGCCGTGACCATAATCACCGGTATCTCTGCGGTCCGGTGAGACTTTCGGAGATACTGTAACAATTCCAGTCCATTCTCGCCGGGAAGCATAATATCCAGCAGAATCAGTTCCGGCAAAGGCGAACTCATCAATGCCTGTCGGAATGTCTCTCCGTCTGCAAAGGTAGTCACATCGTAACCATTTGCAGCCAGCGCATACTCAACCAGTTCTCTGATATTTTTTTCATCTTCCACATAGTAAATCATAGGCATCCTCGTTTTCGCTATCTCTACTCTAATGCATCATACACCAAACCAATCTGTTGACGAACCGTATCCATAATATGCATCACGTCTGCCGTTGCCTGCAACGGAACCATTCTGCTTTCCGTCAAGCCTTCCCGGATTTCTGCCGCCACCGTATCAAATTCATCCACATAAGAATTGATGCGCGGTCCGGGCCCTTTGAACACTTCTTTGTGAAAGAGTCCCCGTTTACAGGTCACCTTGTTCATAGCATGATACAACATTCCGGAAATCTCACCCTGATCCCCTTTAATGGACATTTTTTCAAAGCCCTTCATGTCCGCGATGGATGCACTGATATGTGCTGTCAGGCCATTGGCAAAGGTCATTGAAATATCTTCTCCCAGATCAATTCCATTTTCTATGACACCGACGCTTTGCAGTTCTACCGGCATTCCCCATAACCGATACGCGTAAGTAATGGGATATACGGTAATGTCCAGCAGTGCTCCACCGGCGCGCTTGGGATCAGACACCCTTGGCGCATAATTGACCGATTTCATATGATAGGTAAAATCTGCACTTCGGATTGCGCCAATCGCGTCCTCCGCCACCCACTTTTTCACCTGATTGGCTGCTGGAGAAAACCAGGTCCACATCGCCTCAGCCAGATAAATCTGTTTCTCTTTTGCCAAAGCAATCAATTCATCTGTCTCCGATCCATATACGGTAAACGCTTTCTCGCACAACACCGGCTTGCCCAATTCCAGCGCCTGTTTGACAAATCGATAATGAGCATTGTGGGGTGTGACCACATATACGCCATCGACGCCCTCCGCACAGATTGCTTCCTCCGCCGAATGATACGCCGTGGCACCAAACGCCTCTGCAAATTCTGTGGCATTCTCATAATTTCTTGTATAGCAAGAAACAACTACGTGTCTTTTGGTGTCCGTAATCTGCCCGGCCACCTGATGTGCCAATTTCCCGGTTCCGATAAAACACCATCTGAATAACTCCATAATCACCTGTCTCCTTTTATCTGTATGATATCTATAGGCGTTTGCGAAACTTTTGCTGTGTTCCGATAATGGTTTACGAAATAGGATTGTGATGCATTTTTATCTGACTGCTTTTCCTATCA
>CAMAKU010000043.1 GCA_945836255.1 uncultured Roseburia sp.
CAGGCGGACAGTGGGGCACACTCAGTCGAAGCCTACGAAGACAAACCAACAGCAAAAAAATTGTCGCCGGAATACAGCAAAAGTTTCGAAAACGCCCAATAATTACAATAGAGAAGGAGTGAGTCTATGTACAGTATTGTGCATACAGCGGTTTTGTGCGGCATTGAAGCACGAAAAGTCGCTGTGGAGGCTGATATCAGTAATGGTATGCCGGTATTTGAAATGGTGGGATTTCTATCCTCCGAAGTAAAAGAGGCAAAGGACCGGGTGCGCACTGCGTTGAAAAATTGCGGTTACGAGTTGCCTGTCAAACGTATCACCGTCAATTTGTCCCCTGCCAACATCCGTAAGTCCGGTTCCGGCTTTGATTTGGCAGTGGCGGTTGCCGTGTTATCAGCAATGGAAATTGTGCCGAAAACGGCACTGCATCAGATCATGATGGTGGGGGAGATTTCCCTTGAGGGACGTATCACCGGAATCAGTGGCGTCCTGCCCATGGTTCTGTGTGCTAAGGCGGAGGGCATCGGAATCTGTCTGGTGGCAAAAGAGAACGCCCATGAAGCATCTCTGGTGCCGGGGATGCAGGTGATTGGCGTACGTCATTTACAGGAAGTGATTGGTTTCTTACAGACGGGAAACTATAACGCTTCACAGCCGGATGCTGCGGAATCCGAGAGGAGATGTGTGACAAGTGATCAGCGGGACTGGGAGGAGGCAGGGGCGTCCATACAGGAGAAGGATACACAAAAACAATATGATTTTTCCCAGATCAACGGACAGCAGTTATTGAAACGCGCCTGCGAAGTTGCAATCTCCGGGATGCACAACTTATTGATGGTTGGTCCGCCGGGGGCAGGAAAGACGATGATTGCCCGTTGTATTCCGTCCATTTTGCCGGAGATGAGTGTGGAGGAACAACTGGAATTATCGAAGATTTATAGTGTCTGCGGACTCTTTCAGGAGAGGGACGGGTTGATGGATCAGCGACCGTTCCGCAGTCCCCATCACACCATTACGGAACAGGGGTTGATTGGTGGCGGCGCCATCGTCCATCCCGGGGAGATTTCCCTTGCCCATGGAGGTGTCTTATTTTTAGATGAACTGACGGAGTTCAAAAAGAGTACGCTGGAGGTGTTGCGTCAACCATTGGAAGATAAGTGTGTTTGTCTGGCTCGTGTGAGTGGAACGTATTGTTTTCCGGCAGACTTTGTGTTGGTGGCAGCCATGAATCCGTGTAATTGTGGTTATTATCCGGATCTGTCCCGGTGTCATTGTACCAGTCAGTCCTTACAGCGTTATCACAATAAGTTAAGCCGTCCGTTATTAGATCGGATCGATCTGTGTGTTGAGGCGGCAGCCGTAGGATATGAGGAGTTGCGCAAGCCGGACCCTGCCAATGAGACCTCTGCTCAGATCCGTCAACGGGTGGTTGCCATGCATGCCTTGCAGAAAGCACGTTTTGCCGGGACAGGCATACGCTTTAACAGCCGGATTCCGGCAGTCAGGTTGGAACAATACTGCCCTTTGGGAAGCAAGGAAGAACATTTTATGAAGAACATATACGAACGAATGGGGTTGACTGCAAGGACATATCACAAGATTATTCGTGTGGCGCGGACAATTGCGGATATGGATGGTTCCCGGGATATTGAGTGTCGGCATTTACAGGAGGCAGTGTGCTATCGAAGCATTGAGCAGAATGATTGGGAGAATGGCCTATGAAATATCGTTATTGGTTTCTGCAATTACAAGGCATTGGCAACCGAATGAAGCATATATTGATACAAAACTTCTACCATGCGGATGCGATCTATCATATGACGGAGGAGGCATGGCATTCCTTTGGACTGTTGCAACCACCCCAGTTGCAGGCGTTGCTTGCAGGGAAAAGGTCATGGGATCTGGATGGAGAATATCAGAAGTTTTTACAGACCGGAGAGAGTTTTGTTACGTTGGAGGATGCGGCATATCCGGTGCTTTTGCGTCAGGTTTACGATGCCCCTTACGGACTCTATTTTCGTGGTCGCCTGCCGTCATCGGAAGAGAAACTGATTGCCATGGTTGGCGCACGGCGCTGCAGTGCCTATGGAAGGAAAGTGGCGGAAGAACTGGCAGAATTTCTCGGACAACACGGATATAGGGTTGTCAGCGGGATGGCGAAAGGAATTGACACGTGCAGTCATGTGGGATGTCTGCGTTCAGGCTCGCCCACAATTGCGGTACTGGGGTGTGGTGTCGATGTGTGTTATCCTCCGGAAAACCGGCAGATCTACCATCAAATTGCGCAAAACGGCTGTCTGCTTTCCGAGTATCCGCCACACAGTCAGCCACTGGCACGCCAGTTTCCACCTAGGAATCGTATTATTAGTGGGATTTCCCGATGTGTGATTGTGGTGGAAGCGCGGGAGAAAAGCGGTTCTTTGATTACAGCCGATTATGCACTGGAACAAGGAAAGGAAATCTATGTGGTGCCGGGACGCATGACGGATGCCATGAGTGTGGGGTGCAATCGGTTAATTGCTCAGGGGGCAGGTATTATCACATCGCCGGAAGGGTTTCTGGAAGAAATCGAGGGGACATCGTTTTTGGGTGTCCACACAGAGGGTTTGCCCCCTGCAAATTATTTTTCCCTTGAAAAAGATGAATCGTTGGTGTATAGTTGCTTTGATTTCTATCCCAAAAGTATCGAACAGGTATTGGAAGAGTCCGGAATGGACCTGTTGTGCCTGCTGTCCGTAATCATGGATTTATGCGACAAAGGACTGCTGCGGGAATGCTTTAAGAATCAATATATCCGTTGCCAATAGCGGATCTGATATAAGGAGAACAGACATGGCAAAATATCTTGTGATTGTGGAATCACCGGCAAAAGTGAAGACAATCAAAAAATTTCTCGGAAAGAATTATGAAGTAATGGCATCAAATGGACATGTAAGGGATCTGCCGAAGAGCCAACTGGGATTTGATCCGCAGAATGACTACGAGCCGAAATATATCACAATCCGTGGCAAAGGGGAACTTCTTGCAGGGCTGCGGAAGGAAGCGAAAAAGGCCGACCGCATTTATCTTGCAACGGACCCGGACCGCGAGGGAGAGGCCATTTCCTGGCATCTGATGAAAGCACTGAAGATTGAAGATAAGGATGTAGAGAGAATCACCTTTAACGAAATCACAAAAACGGCAGTGAAGAATTCGTTGAAACATCCCCGGGAGATTGATATGAATCTTGTGGATGCCCAGCAGGCACGAAGAATGCTGGATCGCATGGTGGGGTATAAGATCAGTCCCCTATTGTGGGCGAAGGTAAAACGCGGATTGAGCGCGGGGCGTGTTCAGTCGGTGGCGCTTCGCATTATCTGCGATCGGGAAGAGGAGATTAATGCTTTTATTCCCCAGGAATACTATACGCTGGATGTGGTGCTTCATCACCCGGATGCCAAGAAACAGATTGTTGCCAAGTTCTACGGTGATAAGAATGGCAAGATGGACATCAATGACAAGGCATCGCTGGATGCAGTGATGCAGAATTTACAGTCAGCGGTCTATCGTGTGGATGGAGTTAAAAAAGGAAAACGTGAGAAAAAGGCGCCCTTGCCGTTTACCACCAGTACCTTGCAACAAGAGGCGTCTAAGGCTTTGAATTTCTCCATCCAGAAGACGATGCGTATTGCACAGCAGCTCTATGAAGGTGTGGACATCAAAGGGAGCGGCACTGTGGGTCTGATTACCTATCTGCGAACAGATTCGGTGCGTGTTTCAGATGAAGCAAAAGCGGCGGCTGTCGATTTCATCAGCACTCATTATGGAGAAGATTATCTCCAGGAAGGTGCGGCAAGAACCAAGAAGACAGCATCCAAAGTACAGGATGCACATGAGGCGATTCGTCCGTCCGATATTACGCGTCTGCCCTCCGAGGTGAAGGATTCCCTGTCCAGAGATCAGTTCCGTCTGTATCAATTGATCTGGAAGCGCTTCGTGGCAAGCCAGATGTCCAATGCCATCTATGAGACGGTGAATGTGAAGATTGGAGCCGGTGATTATGTATTTACAGTTGCTGATTCCAAGCGAATGTTTGACGGTTTTATGTTGGTCTACACCGAAGCGGATGAAGAAAAGGAAGATAAAAAACTCAGCGCCCATGGTCTGACCCAGGGAACGGAACTTGCATTTGATTCGTTTGACGAAAAACAGCATTTTACCCAGCCGGCACCGCATTTTACAGAGGCATCGCTGGTACATATGCTGGAGGAACTGGGAATCGGGAGACCCAGTACGTATTCCCCAATTATTTCTACGCTGCTGAAACGGCGTTATATTACCAAAGAGGCCAGAAATATTTTTGTTACAGAACTGGGTGAAGTGGTCAATGGTATTATGAAGGAATCCTTCCCGTCCATTGTGGATGAACATTTTACCGCCAATCTGGAAGGGTTGCTAGATAAGATCGAAGAGGGAACAGTGTCGTGGAAGAGCGTTATCAGCAATTTCTATCCGGATTTGGAGGATGCTGTGCGTATCGCGGAGAGTGAACTGGAAAAGGTCAAGATCGAAGATGAGGTCACAGATGTTATCTGTGAAGAATGCGGTCGAAATATGGTTATCAAATATGGCCCCCATGGCAAGTTTCTGGCGTGCCCCGGCTTCCCGGAGTGCCGCAACACGAAGCCATATCTGGAGCGGATTGGTGTGGCCTGCCCTAAGTGCGGCAAAGATATTGTCATGAAAAAGTCGAAGAAGGGACGGCGCTTTTACGGCTGTGAAGACAATCCGGCTTGTGACTTCATGTCATGGGCAAGACCGGTGGAAAAGCCATGTCCGGAATGCGGCGGTTATATGGTTGCCAAAGGCAACAAATTCGTCTGCGCGTCAGAAAATTGCAGACATGTGGAAAATGCAGACACAAACAAGGAGTAAACGGCCAATTATCTGAATATAGATAGGCAAAATAGAATTTTCAGAATTTAGTTGTAATTGTGACACTATTGTGCTAAGATTTATTCAGTTGTTTTTTTAGGCGATTGGCATTAGGAGGAGAGTAATGAGTGTCCAATTATTAGATAAAACAAGAAAGATTGGCAAGTTATTGCATAATAATAATTCATCCAAAGTCGTATTTAATGATATCTGTCAGGTTCTGACAGAGATTTTGGATTCCTGCATTCTTGTCATCAGCAAAAAGGGGAAAGTACTCGGCGTGAGCCACAGCCGACAGACACAGGATATTACAGAATTGATTGTTGATGAAGTGGGCGGATTTATTGATCCCATGCTCAATGAGCGTTTGCTGGGGATTCTCTCTACCAAGGAGAATGTCAACCTTCAGACATTGGGGTTTGAGGGACCGAATATCAATCAGTATTCTGCGATTATTGCGCCACTGGATATTGCAGGGGAGCGTTTAGGAACTTTATTTGTTTATCGTTATGACAGCCAGTATGATATCGACGATATCATTTTGTGCGAATACGGTACGACCGTAGTAGGTCTGGAGATGATGCGCTCCGTTAACGAGGAAAATGCAGAGGAGAATCGCAAGATACAGATTGTGAAGTCTGCAATCAGCACCCTGTCTTTTTCAGAGTTGGAGGCGATTATTCATATTTTCGACGAACTGGATGGGGCAGAGGGAATTTTGGTTGCATCTAAGATCGCTGACCGCGTGGGAATTACCAGATCGGTGATTGTCAATGCGCTCCGCAAGTTTGAGAGCGCTGGTGTGATTGAATCGCGTTCTTCCGGTATGAAGGGCACGTATATCAAGGTGCTGAATGATGCTGTTTTTGATGAGTTGGACAAGGTACGCCGCAATCACTGATGGCTGACAACTGAATGAACAGGGATGAGATGTTTCAAAAGGACTTATGTGCATGCGTAGGTCCTTTTTTTATTTATAAACCCCGGAACAAACAAATACTTGTGTTTTTGATGTGAAAAAGACACAATATCATGTAAAAAATACTTGTGTTTTCGGGGATATAATTTATAATATAATATGATTGGGCGAGATATATGCCGAAAGGAGGTAGCGGGATGATTCATTCAAATGCATTTAGTTACATTAATGTGCTGGATCGCGCTGCAGATGCCAGTTGGATACGGGAGAGTGCGATCGCAAATAATGTTGCCAATGTGGACACACCCGGTTATAAGAGGCAGGATGTGGAGTTTCAGGACATTCTGGAGCGGGAATTAAAGAGCAGCAAGTATTCTTCGTTGCAGAATGCGGTGAACAATGTTTCTTTGGATAATCTTGAGAGCAGAGTATACACGGATTATGAATCTTATTCTTACCGCCTGGACGGCAATAATGTGGATATTGATACAGAGAACGTGGAACTGGCATCGGAGCAGTTACGTTATCAGACGTTGACCACAGCAGTCAGCCGTGAGTTTGAGCGGATGAAGACAGCGATGCAGACACCATAAGATAGGAGGTAACCTATGGGATTATTTCAGTCATTTGATATCTGTGCGTCCGGCATGACGGCACAGAGGTTTCGTATGGATACGATTGCAGAGAATATTGCCAATGTCAACACCACACGGACAGAGGATGGTACGCCATATCGGCGTAAGATTGTCACTTTTGAAGAGAAGGAGATTACCCCTTCTTTTTCGGATGTTTTGTCCAATACGACACAGTTTCAGGGGAACGGTGTCAAGGTGGCAAGTGTAACAGAAGATTATGAGACAGATTTTGTCATGGAATATGATCCCAGTCATCCGGATGCGGATGAAAACGGCTATGTCTCTTATCCGAATGTCAATACGGTGACGGAGATGACAAATCTGATTGACAGCAGCAGAGCCTACGAGGCGAATACCACGGCGTTTGATGCTATGAAGGCCATGGTGCAGGCGGGACTTACAATCGGACAATAACAGTAGGAGGATACCATGGATATTACGGCAATTAACGGTCTGTATAAGACAACAAATGCTGCCGGGGCGACAGCTGCCCAGAAGACAGCAGCGTCGGATGGTAGTTTTGACAGTGTTTTAAATAACGCAATGAAACTGGTGTCGGATACGAATACATTACAGAACGATGCGTCGGCACAGGCGATTTCGTTTGCGTTGGGAGAGACCGATAATGTACACGATCTTCTGATCGCCGAGCAAAAAGCAAATTTGGCGCTTCAGTATACGGTGGCCATCAGGAACCAGTTTATTTCAGGTTATAATACCATAATGAATATGCAGATTTAGTTTTAGGTAAGAAGCAGAGTTTTGACAGAGGAATCAGGATATGCCAGAGAGAATACAGCAGATTATCAATCGAATATTGGAGTGGTGGAAGAATTTTAACACCCGGCAGAAGGCGCTGATTATCAGTATTGCGGCTGTGGTGGTGGTTGCTTTTGCTATTTTGGGGTATGTCGTGACGCGGCCGGTGATGGTGAATTTGATCACTTGTAAATCGGCAGAGGAATCTTCCTCTGTGAAGCAGTTGCTGGAGGATAATAGCATCTCCTATGAAGTCTCGGATGACGGTATGACTTATAGCATCAACAAGGAAGATCAGGCGAATGCCAGTATTCTGCTGGGTACGAACGATATCCCAACAGAGGGGTACAGCATCTCGGATGCGATTGACGGAAGTTTCAGTACCACCGAGGCAGACAAGAATAAAAAATACCAGTTATATCTGGAAGAAAAGTTTGCCAGCGATCTGGAGACCATCTCCAATATTTCAGAGGCTCAGGTGACGTTGTCCCTCCCAAAGGATGACGGTACGATTATCTCCAAAGAGGAAGAGGCGTACGCCAGTCTGATTCTGAAACTGAACGGAGAAATGGATGAGGAGCAGGCATCGGGCATAGCTTCGTATGTGGCTACCGAGTTGGGTAATGATACCACGGACAATATTCTGATCTTGGATGGGGATGGCAATGTCCTGTTTTCCGGTGGTGATGAGACTTCCACAGCAGGGAAGGCATCTTCCAACCAATCTGTACAGCAGAAGGCGGAGGCCAATGTAGCCAGTGCGGTGAAGAATGTTATTTTAGGCACAGATGTTTACGACAATGTTGAGGTGGGGATGAACCTTGACATGAATTTTGATGAGCAGGAAGTGGTGGATTATCACTATTATGTGGACGAGGGGCAGACTCAGGGCTATCTGGACAGTCGTACGGAGTCTACGTCAGAATCGACCTCCGGTGCGGGTGGCGTTCCGGGAACCGACACCAATGATGATGATACCACCTATGTCCTTGAGGACGGAACCATTACCTCTTCTACTACGTCAGATATTACCGAGGACTATCTTCCCAGTGAGACGATTACAACCACGAAGAAGGCTGTTGGTACCATCAATCTGGACGATTCTTCCCTCACTGTTGTAGCGACGAATCGGGTTGTCTACAATGAGGATCAATTGAGAGCGGACGGTACGTTGGATGACATGACCTTCGATGAATTTGTTGCACAGAATTCAGAGCGCGTCAAAACGGATGTGGACGAAGAGTTTTATACCATGGTTTCCAATGCTACAGGCATTTCGGAAGATAATATTTCGATTGTAGCCTATGAGATCCCCATGTTCCAGTATTCGGAGGGCAGTGGAAGAGATTGGACGGACTACCTGCAAATTATCTTAGCAGTGCTGATCTTTGCAATGCTTGCTTTTGTGGTATTCCGTAGCATGCGTCCGGATCGGGAAGAGGAAGTGGCAGAAGAAGTGACGGTAGAGTCACTGCTGGAAGCACAGGAAAGTGAACTGGACGATATCGGCTTCAATGAGAAGTCAGAAACGCGCATTCTGATTGAGAAATTTGTGGATGAGAATCCGGAAGCGGTTGCATCACTGCTTCGCAATTGGTTAAACGATGATTGGGGTTAATTATGGGAACAGATGAATTAACGGGTGTACAAAAGGCGGCCATCTTATTGATTACCTTAGGGCCGGAAAAATCCGCGGATATTTTTAAACACCTGAAAGAAGAAGAAATTGAAGAACTGACACTGGAAATCGCCAATACACAGAGTGTTTCGCCGAAGTTAAAAGAAGACGTAGTCAATGAGTTTTATCAGGTTTGTCTGGCGCAACAGTACATTGCGGAAGGCGGTATCGGATATGCCAAAGAACTTCTGGAAAAAGCGCTTGGAACGGACGAGGCTCAGCGGGTGATTACCAAGTTGACGGCATCTTTGCAGGTACGTCCGTTTGAGTTTATCCGTAAGACAGAACCGTCCCAGGTGTTGAACTTTATTCAGGATGAGCACCCACAGACCATTGCTATGATCCTTTCCTATTTATCGCCGGGGCAGGCATCTATGATTCTGGGGGCACTGGAACCGGAGAAGCAGGCGGATGTTGCCAAACGTATTGCGACGATGGATCGTACTTCACCGGAAGTGATCAAAGAGGTGGAACGTGTGCTGGAACGCAAGTTGTCATCTCTGATCAGTCAGGATTACACAATTGCCGGAGGCGTGGACGCCATCGTTGCTATATTGAATACCGTAGATCGTGGAACAGAGAAAAGAATTATGGAATCTTTGGAGATCGAGGAGCCGGAACTTGCCGACGAGATCCGCAAGAAGATGTTCGTATTCGAAGATATCCTGTTACTGGATGACCGTGCCATTCAGAGAGTTCTTCGTGATGTGGATAACGGAGATTTGGGCGTTGCACTTAAGGGTGCCAACGAAGAAGTTCAGGCGGCAATCTTTAAGAATTTGTCGTCTCGTCTGGCAACCATGATCAAAGAGGACATGGAATTCATGGGTCCTGTCCGTATGAAGGATGTGGAAGAGGCACAGCAGAAGATTGTTGGTATTATCCGCAAGTTGGAGGATTCTGCTGAAATTGTTATTTCCCGAGGCGGAGGTGACGAACTGATTGTCTAATATTTTATATCGCATGCAGATTCTGCCACAGGAAGAGAATGAAAAACGAATTATTGACTCCAATGAACTCATGGATGAATGTATCCGTCAGCGTCGTCAGGAAGAACAGGGACATCGTCGGCAGATGATGGCTGAGGAACAGGAAGGAACCGACGGGATGGCAGGTGATGGGATGCCGGCGGAGGAAGGTTTTGAGGCGTTGGGGCAGATGGCACCGGAAGTGTCGTTGCCGCCGGAACCGGAAGTGGATTATGTGGCTGAGGCTCAAGAGGAAGCAGAACGAATTCTGGAGGACGCCAGACGACAGGCGGATGAACTGCTTGCTACTGCCCAGGAACAGGCAGATGCACTGCGTTCCCATGCCGAGGCTGAGGGACAGAAGGCCGGTTTTGATCAGGGACTGCAGGAGGCGGTGGCAAAGCAAAAAGAACTGGAACAGGAAGTGGATGCCCAGCGTGCTTTGCTACAACAGGAATATGAGCACAGGCAGGAGCGGATGGAGCATGAACTTGTGGATGTCATCTGTGCAGTGGTAGAGCAGGTGTTTCTGATACAGTTTGGCGACAAAAAAGAGATTATACTGCATTCCATTGACAATGTTCTGTCAGGAGTGGAAGGCAGCAAAGAATTTCTGATCCGTGTCAATGAGCAGAATTGCGAGTTTCTGCGCAGCCATAAGGAAGAATTGCAGGAAAAAGTCGGACAGGAGACAGTACTGGATATTGTGCAGGATCCACTGTTAGATGACTCACAATGCATGATTGAGACAGATGGCGGATTGTTTGATTGCAGTATGGATGTCCAGATGCGCAATTTGATTAAGGATATTAAGTCGCTGAGTTGATGGAGAGAGAACATTGGAGATAGATAGCAGTAAATATATGTCACTGGCGGACAATACCTATTTTGACCGGCTGGGCCGTGTGACCAAAGTCGTTGGTTTGACCATAGAATCGGTAGGTCCGGATGCCAAATTAAATGACCTGTGCGAGATTGTGGTGAATGCTGCATCGGGACATAAGATCATGGCACAGGTGGTGGGGTTCCGGGATAAGCATTTGCTTCTGACCCCCTTTGACAGTGTGGAAGGGGTTGGAATCGGTTGTACGGTTGAAAATACCGGACGACCGTTATGGGTTCCGGTAGGGGATGCACTGTTGGGGCATACATTGGACGGCGTTGGTCGGCCGACGGATGTGGAACAGTTGGATTTGCCCATGCAGTATCCGGTGGACAGTACACCGCCAGACCCTATGGACCGCGAAATCATTTCCCAGGTCTTACCCCTTGGGGTCAAGGCAGTGGATGGCTTGATTACCATAGGAAAAGGACAACGTATCGGCATTTTCGCCGGTTCCGGTGTGGGAAAAAGTACCTTGATGGGTATGTTTGCCCGCAATACAAAAGCAGATATTAATGTCATCGCATTGATTGGCGAGCGTGGCCGTGAGGTGCGGGAGTTTATTGAGCGAGATTTGGGCGAAGAAGGGATGAAGCGCAGTGTGGTTGTGGTGGCCACATCGGACAAGCCGGCATCCATCCGTAAGTGTGCAGCAAAGACCGCTACGGCCATTGCGGAGTATTTCCGGGATCAGGGAAAAGATGTGCTGTTGATGATGGATTCACTGACCCGATTTTCCATGGCACAACGGGAGATTGGTCTTGCGGCAGGAGAACCGCCGGTGACCCGGGGGTATCCCCCCAGTGTATATTCGGAGATGCCAAAGTTATTGGAACGTGCCGGCAATTCGGACAAAGGTTCCATCACGGGGCTTTATACGGTTCTGGTGGATGGTGATGATTTTAACGAACCGATTACAGATACGGCGCGCGGAATTCTGGACGGACACATTGTGCTGTCGCGCAAATTGGCGCAAAAGAATCATTATCCCGCAATCGATGTATTGGCAAGTATTTCCCGTGTAATGAGTTCCATTGCCACCAAGGAACACAAAGCAGTTTCTGGTCAGTTGAAAAATGTGCTCGCCACCTATCAGGAGGCAGAGGATCTGATCAATATCGGTGCATATAAAGCCGGCTCCAATAAAAATATTGATTTTGCCATTGCCAAGATTGATCAGGTAAATGATTTCTTATGTCAGAATACTGAGGACAAATACGATTTTGAGGAGATTGTTTCACAATTGGAAGCAATTTTTGCACTGCCGGAATAAAGCGGCTTGATGGGAGAACGGAATGGCAAAGTTTGTGTATCGCATGCAAAATATTCTTGCGATCAAAGAAAAACTGGAAAGCCAGGAAAAGATTGCATACAGTATGGCCAATGCCAGACTGCTGGAAGAACAGGAAAAGTTGCAGCAACTTCTGGTACGACGGGCGGGCTATGAAAGTCAGTTGAAAGAACTGAGTACCGGGAGGCTGGATCTGAAACAGATTCAGACCTGTAAGCGCGCGATTGATTCCTTGAAATCCATGATTCGTGATCAGATGATTGCAGTACATACAGCGCAGCGTAATCTGGAGATGGCACGAAAACGTCTCAATGAAGTGATGAAAGAGCGGAAGACCCATGAGAACCTCAAGGAAAAAGCGTTTGAATCCTTCAAGCAGGAATTGGCAGCAGAAGAGGGAAAAGTGACGGATGAACTGGTAAGTTATACTTACTATGACAAGGATAGCGATTTGGAGTAAGGAAATGGCAGAAGAAAAAGAGGACAAAAAAGCAAAGAGACAGGCGGAAAAAGAAGCCAGAAAAAAAGAAAAGCAGGCGCAAAAAGAACAGAAGGCCGCAGTGGAAGAAGAAGAAACAGAAACCACCGGCAGCAAGATTCTGATTGCCGTTGTGGCTGTCTTTATTGTTCTGCTGTGGATGTTGATTCTGGGATTGCTGATTAAGATGGATGTGGGTGGTTTCGGTTCTACGGTCTTATATCCGGTCTTAAAGGATGTACCGGTGATTAATAAGGTATTGCCGGACGTGAAAGAATATGCAGATGAGGATGAAGCGTATGCGTATGATTCCGTAGAAGATGCCGTGAAGAGAATCAAAGAACTGGAACAGCAGTTGGCAGATGCAAAGGCCAGCAAAGATGATTCGGATGCGCATATTGCAGAATTAGAGGCGCAGGCGGCGGAACTTCAGGCATATAAGCAGAACGAGGCTGCTTTTGAGGAGACAAAAGAAAAATTTTACCAAGAGGTTGTTTTTTCGGACAAAGCACCCGATATAAAAACATATAAGGAATATTATGAGAGTATTGAGCCGGAAAAGGCGGAGGAATTATACAAGCAGGTTGTAGAACAATTACAGGAAGAGGAACAGATTCAAGAGTATGCGGCGACTTATTCGAATATGAAGCCGAAGAACGCAGCCGCCATCTTTAATACGATGGGGGATGATCTGGAACTTGTTGGTAAGATTCTATGGGCGATGGATGCCCAGTCGAGAGGAGATATTCTTGGCGCCATGGATGCGGACCTTGCTGCGGCAGTGACCAAGTTGATGGAGCCTTAAGAATATATTTTCTGTTTCATGGCAGAAAAGGGAACATTGATAACTGAATACGGAAGGAGGAAGAGACCATGACGAGTGCAAATGTATCGAATGTACCGATACAGATGACACCTTCGGCAGCGTTATCCGGAAAGAATGTCAAAAGCCAGACGGATGCGAATTTTATGCAGATGATGAGCAGCAATATACGAGAATCTGCCACATCCGATGCGCAGTCGCCCGCTGTGAAGCAGCAGACGACAGACACCACAGTTAAAGTGGAGACAAAACGCAATGAGATCAAGCCGGCAGAGACGACGGATACCAGCGAAGGGGTGACGGCAGAGACGAAAGAGCAGATGGATGCCTACGTCGAAGACGTAAAAGAAGTCCTCAAAGAGGAACTGGATGTCACGGAGGAGCAGTTGGAAGAGGCAATGGAGACATTGGGGCTTTCCTATCTGGATCTTGGCAATCAGGCGAATCTGGCAGGGTTAGTTGCAGAACTGACCGGTTGTGATAACACAGCATCGTTGCTGGTGGATGACGGATTTGCTACAATTGTTGCTGAGATTGGTGATTTGACACAAAATCTGATGGAACAGACCAATCTTTCAACCGAACAGTTACAGTTGATTGCGAATCAGACGATGGCAGATG
>CAMAKU010000044.1 GCA_945836255.1 uncultured Roseburia sp.
CTTTTGACTGCCCAGGGGGTAGAGATTATTCGCAGGGAAAAGCCGGCAAAATTGCGCAAAACGCTGGCGAGAATTGAAGAGCTAATTGCATCTTATCAGGTGGATAAGATTGTTTTGGGATATCCCAAGAATATGAATGGTACCGAGGGAAAGCGGTGTGAAGAGACGCTGGCTTTTCAGGAGATGCTGACCCGACGCACGTCGCTGGAGGTTATTCTGTGGGATGAGCGGCTGACGACGGTTGCGGCAGATAAGACGATGATGGAGACGGGGATCCGCAGGGAAGAACGCAAGGAATATGTGGATGAGATTGCTGCGATGCTGATTCTGCAAGGCTACCTGGATGGCCTGCACAGATAATGGAAGGAACAAAGACATATGGAAAGTATTACATTGATTTCACCGGAGACGAAGGAAGAGATTGACGTATATGTATTAGAAGAAACAACAGTAAATCAGCAGAAGTATCTGCTTGTGACGGAAGAAAGTGATGGAGATACGGATGCTTATATATTAAAAGAGATTGCGTCAGATGACACAGACGTTACTTACGAGATGGTGGAGGACGATGTGGAATTTGAAGCAGTAGTGAAGATTTTTGAAGAATTAGTGGAAGACACGACATTCGAGATGTAAACAGGAGGTTAATTTTGAACAAAAAACAGAATACTGGTAAATTAAAGATCATTCCATTGGGCGGATTGGAACAGATTGGAATGAACATCACTGCCTTCGAGTATGAAGACAGTATTATTGTGGTGGACTGCGGGCTTGCATTCCCAGAGGACGATATGCTGGGAATCGATCTTGTCATCCCGGACATTACTTACCTAAAGGAGAACGAGGAGAAAGTTAAGGGCTTCTTTATCACGCACGGACATGAGGATCATATCGGTGCGATTCCCTATGTGTTAAAGGAAATCAATGTACCCATTTATGCCACGAAACTGACCAATGGTCTGATTGAGAATAAGTTAAAAGAGCATAATCTGCTCACCAAGGTAAAGCGTAAAGTAGTGAAATACGGTCAGCATATTAATCTGGGCTGCTTCCGTGTGGAATTTATTAAGACAAATCATAGCATTCAGGATGCTGCAGCACTTGCCATCTATTCACCGGCAGGTATTGTGGTTCATACCGGTGACTTTAAGGTGGACTATACGCCGGTGTACGGGGATGCCATCGACTTACAGCGTTTTGGGGAATTGGGCAAGAAGGGCGTTCTGGCGCTGATGTGCGACAGTACCAATGCGGAGCGTCACGGCTTTACGGCATCGGAGCGTACCGTAGGTAAGACCATTGACAGTCTTTTTGCGGAGCATAAAGACTCCCGTATTATTATTGCAACCTTCGCGTCCAATGTGGATCGCGTGCAGCAGATTATCAATACGGCCCACAAATACGACCGTAAGGTGGTGGTCGAGGGACGAAGCATGGTCAATATCATCGCAACGGCATCGGAACTTGGCTATTTGGATGTGCCGGACAATACACTGGTGGATATCGAACTGCTTAAGAATTATCCCGATGAGAAGACGGTTCTTATCACCACCGGCAGTCAGGGTGAATCCATGGCAGCGCTTTCCCGTATGGCAAATGGGACACACCGCAAGGTATCCATCAAGCCCAACGATACGATTATTTTCAGTTCCCATCCGATTCCGGGAAATGAAAAGGCGGTATCGAATGTCATCAACGAACTTTGCATGAAGGGCGCCAATGTGATCTTTCAGGATGTGCATGTTTCCGGCCATGCCTGTGAGGAAGAGATTAAGTTAATCTATTCTTTGGTGCATCCGAAATATGCGATTCCGGTGCATGGTGAGTACAAGCATCTGATTGCTCAGGCAAGAATCGCTGAGAATCTGGGAATCGATAAAGACAACATCTTTATCCTGTCTTCCGGTGATGTGCTGGAACTGGATGAAGAAAGTGCAAAAGTGACGGGGAAGGTGCATACCGGTGCTATCATGGTGGATGGACTCGGTGTGGGCGATGTGGGCAACATCGTACTTCGTGATCGTCAGCACCTGGCGGAAGACGGTATTATTATTGTGGTGTTGACTCTGGAATCCGGCAGTGGGCAGGTGCTTGCAGGCCCGGATATCGTATCCCGCGGTTTTGTTTATGTGAGAGGCTCTGAAGATCTGATGGACAGTGCAAGAGCAGTGTTAAATGAGACCATGGAACGCATGATGGACAAGAATGTGACAGACTGGACAAAGATTAAGAGTGAGATCAAGGATGCACTGGGAGACTTTGTTTGGAAGGAGACACAGAGAAGACCCATGATTATGCCGATTATTATGGAAGTGTAAGATGATTGTAGATGAGCGTTTTACCACATATCTGCGTTCTCTGGATACCCCGGAGATCGATTATATTGCGGACATTGAGCAGGAGGCGTTACAGGCGTATGTCCCCATTATCCGTAAGGATACCCAGTCCTTCATGAAGTTTCTGATGCAGACCTTGCAGCCGGAGACGATTTTGGAGGTGGGGACAGCGGTGGGATTTTCGGCGCTTCTGATGGAAGCCTATAATCCCAAAGCCTGCGATATTACAACCATCGAGAATTATGAGCCGCGGATTCCCGTGGCACAGCAGAATTTTCAGCGTGCCGGCAAACAGGACTGTATTCATCTGTTGGCAGGGGATGCACTGGAGATTCTTCCCACGCTGACCCAGTCTTACGATTTTATATTTATGGATGCAGCCAAGGGACAATACCCGGTGTTTCTGCCGTATTTGAAGGAGCGGATGCATTCCGGCAGTGTTCTGGTGACGGATAATATCTTACAGGAGGGGGATCTCATCGAGTCCCATTATGCTATTGAGCGACGCAACCGTACAATCCACAAGCGTATGCGCGAATATCTGTATCTGCTGACACATGATGAGGATCTGGTGTGCAGTATTCTTCCGGTAGGTGACGGGCTTGCCGTGTGTACGATGAAATAAAGCATAAGTGACATTCTTTGGAGAACAGAGCATGAGAAAAGTAGAGTTATTGGTACCGGCCAGCAGCCTGGAAGTCCTCAAGGTGGCGGTTATCTTTGGTGCCGATGCGGTATATATTGGTGGCGAAGTCTATGGGCTCCGCGCCAAAGCAAAGAATTTTTCAAAAGAAGACATGATTGCCGGAATTGCCTTTGCCCATGAACATGGCGTGCGCGTCTATGTGACGGCGAATATTCTGGCCCACAATGCGGATCTTGCCGGTGTGCGGACCTATTTTGAGGAACTGAAGGAAATCCGGCCGGATGCATTGATTATTTCCGATCCGGCAGTCTTTACCATTGCCCGGGAGGTATGCCCGGAGATTGATGTCCACATCAGTACCCAGGCCAACAATACCAATTACGGTACCTATCATTTCTGGCATCGGTTGGGGGCCACCCGTGTGGTGTCTGCCCGAGAGTTATCTTTGGCAGAAATCAAAGAGATTCGGCAGCAGATACCGGATGATTTGGAGATTGAGACCTTTATTCATGGGGCTATGTGCATCTCCTATTCCGGACGATGTCTGTTGAGTAATTATTTCACAGGCAGAGATGCCAATCAGGGGGCGTGTACTCATCCCTGTCGCTGGAAGTATGCAGTGGTGGAGGAACAGCGTCCGGGGGAATACTTACCGGTATATGAGAATGAGCGTGGAACTTATATTTTTAATTCCAAGGATTTGTGTATGATTGAGCATATTCCGGAGCTGATTGATGCGGGAATCGATAGTTTTAAGATCGAGGGACGTATGAAGACGGCGCTCTATGTGGCGACGGTGGCACGAACCTATCGCAAGGCAATTGACGATTATCTCACATCGGAGCAGTTATATCGGGAACATATGCCATGGTATCTGGAACAGATTTCCAACTGTACCTATCGTCAGTTTACCACAGGCTTTTTCTTTGGTAAGCCGTCAGAGGAAGCGCAGATCTACGACAGCAATACCTACATTAAGGAGTACACGTATCTGGGGATTGTGGGCGAGCGCAATGCAGGTGGTCTGTATGCCATTGAACAGCGCAACAAATTTTCTGTTGGAGAAATGATTGAAATCATGAAGCCAAATGGCGATAATATAGAGGTAAAGGTGCAGCGTATTGTCAATGAAGAGGGGGAAGATATGGACTGTGCACCACATCCGAAACAGAAGTTATGGATTGACCTTGGCCAACCTTTAGACCAGTATGACATCTTAAGAAGAAAAGAGGAGGACTAATTATGGCACAGCAGAAATATGTAGCATATGTGGGGACTTATACACACGAGAACAGCATTGGAATTCATGTCTATGATATTGATATGAGCCGGGGGCGGTTGACGGAGCGCAGCGTGGCACCGATCAGTAATCCGTCGAATATTGTTGTTTCACATAGTGGTAAATATCTGTATTCCATCGAGGATGAGGGGATTGCTTCTTTTTCCATCGATGAGAATGGAGATTTAACGAAGATCAATCAGGCATGGATTGGGGGGATGCGCGCCTGCTATGTGGAGATCGATTCTCAGGATCGCTATTTGTTCCTGGCAGGATTCCATGATGGCAAGGTAACCATGATGCGCCTGAATGAGGATGGCAGTATTGCGGGAATTGCCGATGGGATCTTCCATCAAGGCATCGGTAAGAGTTCCGTAGAAAAGAGAATGGATCCCCGAGTTTCCTGCACGAAACTGACACCGGATGAACAGTATCTGTGTGCGGTGGATTGGGGATTGAATCAGATTAAGATCTATGAGGTGGATTACGAGGGCGGCAGTCTGCAGTTGTATGATATTATCCGTTGCCCGTTTAATACCGCACCGCGGCGTATCCGTTTCTCCAAGGATGGCAAGTATGCCTATATTCTGGAGGAGGCTACCAACGTGATTGAGATTTACTCCTATGCGCTGGTGGACGGCAAGCCGGTCTTTGAAAAGATTTGCTGTACCTCGGTACTGGCACATGAAGATCCGCTGGCATCCAGTTCCGCATTGGAATTTGCACCCGATGGCAAATGTTTATATGTATCACTGGATGGTGCCAACGAGGTGGTATGTCTTGCGGTTGGCGAAGACGGGATGCTGACCATTGAGAGTACCACAAAGATCAGCGGCGATTATCCCAAGTGTGTATCCATTCTTCCGGATAATGAGACACTGGTATCTCTGAATCACGATTCTAACGAGATTCGTACCTTTACGATTGATCATGAGAAGAAATGCGGGCTGATGAAGAATCCGCCGATTAAGGTGGATAAGCCCAACAGCATTGTGATCCATAAGTTGATATAATAAGACCTTCTCACCGGCTGTCACAGGCCGGTGAATTCGTCATTGGCAGAAAGGAAGAGAACATGGCAGGTTCATCATATGGCAAAACATTTCGCATTACCACCTGGGGGGAATCCCACGGAGCAGCGCTGGGGGTTGTGGTAGACGGTGTCCCCGCAGGACTTCAACTGGATATGGAGGAACTGCAACACTTTATGGATCGGCGGAAGCCGGGGCAGTCACGCTATACTACAGCAAGACAGGAACAGGATCAGATTGAGATCCTGTCCGGTATGTTTGAAGGTGTGACAACGGGAACACCGCTGTCTTTAATGGTGCGCAATCAGGATCAGCATTCCAATGACTACTCCAATCTGGCAGAGGTGTTCCGTCCGGGTCATGCGGATTATACGTTTTGGGAGAAGTACGGAGTCCGTGATTATCGCGGCGGAGGGCGTTCTTCCGGACGAGAGACCATTGGTCGCGTGGCGGCCGGAGCCATTGCTACGCAGATTCTGCGCCAGTTGGGCGTGCATCTTACCACATACGCCCGCTCTATCGGGCCGGTAACGATTCGTTCCTTTGATGAGGAAGAGATTGCGCGCAATGCCTTTGCACTTCCCGATGCGTTTGCTGCCAAGGAGGCAGAGGCATTTCTGGAGGGCTGTATGAAGAATCTCAACTCTGCCGGTGGTGTGGTTGAGTGCCGTATCAGCGGTATGCCGGCAGGCATTGGAGAGACGGTCTTTGACAAACTGGATGCGGATCTGGCCAAGGCTGTGATGTCTATCGGAGCGGTCAAGGGCTTTGAGATCGGTGACGGTTTTGCGGCAGCCCAGAGTACCGGGACAGATAATAACGACGCTTTTGAGATGCGGGAGGGTAAGGTATGTAAGATGACCAACCATTCCGGCGGTGTCTTAGGCGGCATGAGTGATGGCAGTGACATTGTTTTCCGTGCGGCGATTAAGCCCACACCATCCATCAGCCAGAAGCAGCAGACGGTGACTACCAGTGGTGAGAATCGAGAAATTGAGATTATCGGACGACACGATCCGGTGATCGTGCCTCGTGCTGTTGTGGTTGTGGAGAGCATGGCGGCGATTACACTGGTAGATGCGTTATTTGCGAACATGAGTGCGCGTATGGATAAGATTGTAGATTTTTATAGGAAGTAAGAATATGTATCAGGTAATAAAGACAGAAGGACGGGCCAAAAGAGCCCGCTTGGAGACCGTGCACGGGACCATTGAGACTCCCGTGTTTATGAATGTGGGAACCGTGGGAGCCATCAAGGGCGCTGTATCTACGGATGATCTTCACGAGATCGGAACGCAGGTGCAGTTGTCCAACACCTACCACCTGCATGTGCGTCCGGGAGATACACTGATCCGGGAACTGGGAGGATTACACAAATTTATGGTGTGGGATCGTCCGATTTTGACTGATTCCGGTGGATTTCAGGTGTTTTCTCTGGCCGGACTTCGGAAGATCAAAGAAGAAGGTGTTTATTTCCAATCCCATATTGACGGACACAAGATTTTTATGGGGCCGGAAGAGAGTATACAGATTCAGTCGAATCTGGGTTCGACCATTGCCATGGCGTTTGATGAGTGCCCCAGCAGCCGGGCAGAACGCAAGTATGTGGAGGCATCTGTGGATCGTACGACACGCTGGCTGGCTCGTTGTCAGACCAAGATGCAACAACTCAACCAGATGGAGGACACCATCAATCCCAAACAATTATTGTTTGGCATCAATCAAGGGGCAGTGTTTTCTGATATCCGTATCGAGCATGCCAAGCGCATTGCGGAGATGAATCTGGACGGTTATGCTGTTGGTGGTCTGGCGGTGGGAGAGACCCATGAAGAGATGTATCATATTCTGGAGGAGACGGTCCCGTATCTGCCACAGGATAAGCCTACCTATCTGATGGGTGTAGGCACACCGGCGAACATTCTGGAGGCAGTGGAGCGCGGGGTGGATTTCTTTGATTGTGTCTATCCCAGTCGGAATGGCAGACACGGTCATGTCTATACCGGACATGGCAAATTAAATCTGTTCAATCAGAAATATCAAAAAGATATGCGCCCCATCGAGCAGGGGTGTCAATGTCCGGCCTGCCGCACCTATTCCAGAGCCTATATCCGACATTTGCTCAAGGCCAAGGAGATGCTTGGAATGCGTCTTTGTGTGCTGCACAATCTGTATTTCTACAATCATATGATGGAAGAGATTCGTAATGCACTGGATGCCGGGGATTTCGCCGGATATAAGAAGCGCAAACTGGCAGAGATGGAAGCCGGGGAAGAATAAGGCCGGGGATGTGTTTTTTGCCGGAACATTATCTTAAAATTTTATAAAATAGGCTAAAAACCTTGCGAAAGGGACAAGCATTTAGTACAATAAGTTAAGTTTGAGGCAAAGGGATGCCGGTTTATATTTAGGAGGATTTTAACAATGAATATTTTAATGAGTTCTAGTTCCAATGGAGCATTTATGTCAATTATCTGGATTGTCGTTTTATTTGCGTTTATGTATTTCTTTATGATTCGTCCACAGCAGAAAGAGACGAAGACAAAGAATGCTATGCTGGCAGCATTAGCGGTAGGAGATACCGTTCTGACCACAAGCGGATTCTATGGTGTTGTAATTGATATTCAGGAAGATACAGTGATTGTTGAGTTCGGAAGTAATAAGAACTGCCGTATTCCGATGCAGAAGGCTGCAATCGCTGCTGTTGAGAAGCCGGAGGATGCAGTAGAGTCTAAGTAATCTTCGGAATGGATATGAGATTACTATCATCCGACGGATGATAACGGGAGAGGAAAAGCAGATGGTTAAGATGGTTAAGACAATAAAAAATAAGCCGATGGTTTCTCTTGGTATTTTTCTGACAGTGGCACTGGTCATGATTCTGATCAGTTATTTTGCACTGCATATTCCGCTGGTTCCAATCTGTACCATCGTGATTCTGGAAGCATTACTGTGTGCATGTTTGAATCGTATTCCGGTGTGGGTACACGGATTGTTTATCATTGCTGAGATTGTTGCCGGAATCTGTTTCGGCAAGGTTGTTTTTATGATTTTGATGGCTGTTGTCTATGTGGCAGCCGTTGCATTGTTATATCTGTGGACGTCGCAGGATTGATACGTGATGATGAGACAGAATTATCAGCGTATGCTGGATGAGACGATTATGAGACTGCAGGGTGAGAACAAGGTGCCGAAGTTATTTCTGCACAGTTGTTGTGCACCCTGCAGTAGTTATGTTTTAGAGTATTTATCACAGTATTTTGCGATCACCGTCTTTTATTACAATCCCAATATATATCCGGAGGAAGAATACGATAAGCGGGTCAGGGAACAGCAATCCTTTATCCGGTGCTTCCCGGCGAAACATCCAATCTCCTTTGTGGAGGGGGATTTTGATCAGGCACGCTTCTATGAAGCGGTGCGAGGACTGGAGCAGGAACCGGAAGGCGGGCGTCGCTGTGAAGTGTGTTTTCGGCTGCGACTGGAAGAGGCGGCGAAGATGGCGGTACAACTGGGGATGGACTATTTTACCACCACACTGTCAATCAGCCCGCTGAAAAATGCACAGTTACTCAATGATATTGGTGGTGAACTGGCGGAGCAGTATGGCATTGCTTATTTATATTCGGACTTTAAGAAAAAGAATGGTTATCAGCGTTCAGTGGAATTATCCAAGGAATATGGGATGTACCGACAGGATTACTGCGGATGCGTCTTTTCCTACAGGCAACGAAGAGAACTTCAGGAAAGGAAAGAATAATTATGGCACAATTATGGGGAGGAAGATTTACCAAGGAAACAGACCAGTTGGTATATGAGTTTAATGCGTCGATAGGATTTGACCAGCGACTGTTTGCAGAGGATATCATGGGCAGTAAGGCTCATGTGAAAATGCTTGCAAAACAGGGGATTCTTACGGAGGAAGAGCGGGACGCCATCCTTGCCGGATTGGAAGGAATACAGGCAGATGTGCTGTCTGGGGCTTTGCCCATCACTTCGGAGTATGAGGATATTCACAGTTTTGTAGAGGCAAATCTGATTGATCGTATTGGTGATGCCGGTAAGAAACTGCATACCGGCCGCAGCAGAAATGATCAGGTTGCTTTGGATATGCGCTTGTATACCAGAAGTCAGGTAGAGCATACCCAGACCTTGCTGCATCATTTGCTGGAGACAATCTTACATATTATGGAAGAACATACCCAGACCATTATGCCGGGATTTACGCATTTACAGAAGGCGCAGCCAATTACGCTGGCACATCATATGGGAGCTTATTTTGAGATGTTCCGCCGGGATGTGTCACGTCTGGAGGATATCTACAAGCGTATGAATTATTGTCCGTTAGGATCCGGGGCATTGGCGGGAACGACCTACCCACTGGATCGGGAGTACACGGCACAATTGCTGGATTTCTATGGCCCGACGCAAAACAGCATGGATGGTGTCAGTGACCGGGATTATCTGATCGAATACCTCTCAGCGCTTGCTACCATCATGATGCATCTGAGTCGGTTTTCAGAAGAGGTGATTATCTGGAATTCCAATGAGTATCGCTTTATTGAGATCGATGACGCGTACAGCACGGGCAGCAGTATCATGCCCCAGAAGAAGAACCCGGACATCGCAGAACTGGTGCGGGGAAAGACCGGGCGTGTCTATGGAGCGTTGATGTCGCTTCTGACTACCATGAAAGGTATTCCGTTGGCATACAATAAGGATATGCAGGAAGACAAGGAACTTTCCTTTGATGCGATGGATACCGCCAATGGCTGTATTCAGTTGTTTGACGGGATGCTGGCCACCATGACATTCCGGAGGGATGTGATGGAAAAGAGTGCAAAGCACGGATTTACCAATGCCACAGATGCGGCAGATTATCTGGTGAATCATGGCGTGCCGTTCCGGGATGCCCATGGGATTGTGGGACAGATTGTATTGTATTGTATCGACAAGGGAATCGCCATCGATGATATGTCGTTGGAGGAATTACAGGAGATTAGTCCGGTGTTTGAGCAGGATATCTACGAGGCAATTTCCATGGATACCTGTGTCAATAAGCGATTGACCATTGGTGCGCCGGGCAAAGAGGCCATGGATCGTGTCATCGCTTCTTACCGGGAATATCTGAAAAAATAACCAAAAGATAAAGAGAATCATGCAAGCCTTTGTGTAAATTGTGTAAATTATCAAAAGTGCTTGCATTTTTCTTTTGAATCACGTAACATATTTTCCTAGAAAGACAGTTGTTCGCGCATAACGGACAGATGAGAAGGAGATGCATCATGAGCGAGAAATTAAAAGTAGGTATTTTAGGTGGAACCGGTATGGTGGGGCAGAGATTTATTTCTCTGCTGGAGAACCATCCGTGGTTTGAAGTAACAACTATCGCTGCAAGCCCGAGAAGTGCCGGTCTGACATATGAGGAGGCTGTCGGCGGCCGTTGGAAGATGGACACACCGATGCCGGATGCAGTCAAGAAGATTGTGGTCAAGAATGTAAATGAAGTTGAGGAAGTGGCTTCAGAAGTAGATTTTGTCTTCAGTGCAGTTGATATGACAAAAGAGGAAATCAAGGCAATTGAGGAGGCATATGCCAAGGCTGAGACACCGGTGGTTTCCAATAACAGCGCGCACAGATGGACACCGGATGTGCCCATGGTGGTTCCGGAGATTAATCCGGAGCATATGCAGGTCATCGAATATCAGAAGAAACGTCTGGGGACTACCAGAGGATTTGTGGCAGTTAAGCCGAATTGTTCGATCCAGTCTTATGCGCCGGTATTGACGGCATGGAAGGAGTTTGAGCCTTACGAGGTGGTTGCCACGACCTATCAGGCAATCTCTGGTGCAGGTAAGACCTTTCAGGATTGGCCGGAGATGGAAGGAAATATTATTCCATTTATCGGTGGGGAAGAAGAAAAGAGTGAGAAGGAACCTCTGCGTATCTGGGGTCATATCGACGAACAGAAGGGTGAGATCGTTCCGGCCACCAGCCCACTTATCACCTGCCAGTGTATTCGTGTACCGGTATTGAACGGTCATACGGCGGCTGTTTTTGTGAAGTTTAAGAAACAACCCACGAAGGAGCAGTTGATTGCAGCGTTGGAGAATTTCTCGGGCGTGCCGCAGGAATTGCAGTTGCCAAGTGCGCCGAAGCAGTTTATCCGCTACATGGAAGAGGACAATCGTCCACAGGTCACGCTGGATGTCAATTATGAGAACGGTATGGGAATCAATGTCGGACGTCTTCGTGAGGATACGGTCTACGACTGGAAGTTTGTCGGACTTTCTCACAATACTGTCCGTGGTGCAGCAGGTGGCGCAGTGCTTTGTGCAGAACTCCTCAAGGCACAGGGATATATTACCAAGAAGTAATTTGTGGTAGGTTGAGGGAACACATTATAAGAAGTATTTTGTATAAATTGTTTCTTGATAAATAGAGTCAGGCTATGTATAGATCTTGATTGTTGGATTTAATCTAATATGGGTCATACATAGCCTGATTCTTTGTGTAATGAGATGGAAGTTGAGGGA
Organism: uncultured Roseburia sp.; assembly: GCA_945836255.1. Lineage (GTDB taxonomy): Bacteria > Bacillota > Clostridia > Lachnospirales > Lachnospiraceae > Pararoseburia. The sequence goes on from CAMAKU010000044.1 coordinate 11,826, forward strand.
ATGACTTGTTAGAGTGAATTTCTTAGATTTAGGACTAGCAGATATATCAGCGACTTGATAGAATAAATTATAGGTATTACAAAAGTTAAATTGGGTATGAATGAAATGTACAAAGGAAATGCAGATGAGAATAGCAGTGTGTGATGATGAAAAGAATATAAGAAAAAAACTCGTAGGTATGCTCGATGAAATTAGAGAGATATGTGCAGTTGAACTGGAAATTGAAGAATGCAATGATGGAGATGTTTTATTTAATGGTGAATATGATTTGATATTGCTGGATATAGAAATGCCCAAAATGAATGGGTTATTGGTGAAGGAAAGATTGGAAAAAACTAATACGGCTATCGTGTTTATAACAAGTCATAAGGAACTAATGCCAGATGCATTTGGAAAAAATGTGTATGGGTTCGTTTCAAAGCCGATAGATGAGATTAAAACAAAAGAGAAAATTCAGGATGTTATAAATACAATGGAAAAGAACAATGGCAAAATATTGCTGGAAGATTATCAAGGAGTTCATATGTTTTTTTTTCGTGATATTTTATATATTCAATCGACGCAAAAATATTCGACTGTTTATACAACACGAGAAAAAATATTGTGTAATTATTCACTGGGTGAATGGGAAAGGATCTTACCTGTTGATGATTTTATGCGATGTCATAAACAGTTTTTGGTTGGAATACATCATATACAAAAATTGAAAGACATGATTGTATTGGATAACGAACAACAAGTTCCTATTAGCAGAAGGAAAAAAATGGAATGTAAAGAAAAGTATACGAAATTTATTATAAGGAATGCAAGATGATACAGATGATGATAGAAAATTCGTTAAATGTTATGGGAGTATATTTGTTACTTCACTTATATTTAAGATGTGAGTTTAAGACCAAAAATGGCTACTTTTTTATTTTGATCAATTCACTTATGGTTGGAGTGGTTAAAACATTAATAGAAAGTGTACAAGGTGTTGCAATTGGTATTACGTTGATGTTTTTGTTGGGATATTTTATTTTCGATGAAAAAATGAGTGAATGGATAACCAAAGTGTGTTTTGCCTATGTATATGTTGATGCCATAGAGCATCCAATAAGAACTGTGTTTATATTGTTACAAAAAAATATATTAAATAATGCGTCAGATAGTTTAATCAATATGTTGATACAAGTGCTGGATATTATGGTCTTGTTGGGGGTATATAAATTAATTGGTCAGCATATTACAAAGTTTTTTAAAGAATATCGAGTATTAAAACGATATTACATATGGGGGATCATTATTGGATTTGCCGGAACCGGAATCAATGCATATGCATTAGTTCTGTTTAAAGACGATTATGTGGTTTTAAATACTTTTATGTTCATTTTGCTTGCTATTCTCACGGAAATGACATATCTACTCGGTGTGTTTGTATTGTTTTTGGGAATTGTCGGTATGCAATACAAAAAAGAGGTTTTATTAAAAGAAAAATATTTAGAAATTACGAGAGAGTATTATCAAAATCTTGAAAGTAAAATGAAAGAAGTAAGAAAAATAAAACATGATATGTGTCAGCATTTAAATACAATTAATTATTATATAGAAACAAACGAACTTGGGAGGGCTGAAAAATATATTGAAGACACAGAATATGCTATTGCAAGTATTGGTAAAGT
>CAMAKU010000045.1 GCA_945836255.1 uncultured Roseburia sp.
GGTGCGGTCAAGTTCCGCTATCATCTAACCGGTTTAGAAAAAAGGAGGGGTTTTATGTCAGAAAGGAATCATGAGGTGACGCGTCCGCAGAAACTACTGGACGCACAGGGGAACATTGCGGAGCCGGGCTGGTCGCGCCAGTTATTGCAGGAGTATTCCAGAGATCAGATTCAAGCGCCCAAGTTTCGGATTAAGGAGTGGGATTATTATCTGGTGACAGGGGATGACTGTGCAGTAGCATTTACATTGTCAGACGATGGCTATGTGGGACTGCAATCGGTATCGCTTCTGGATTTTTCCGAAGAACCGTGGGAGCATACGGAGACGATTTTGGATGCTTTTCCTATGGGCAAAATGAAGATGCCTACCCATTCGTCCGGTGGCGATATTATTTATGAGCGTGACCGGTTACAGTTACAATATTTGTTGGAAGAGCAGGATGGTGTGATGACGCGCCATATTATCTGCCGGTTTGAGCGCTTTTATCATGACAAGCCATTTAGTTGTGATATTGTTCTGGCACAGCCCAAGATGGATACCATGGTGATTGCCACGCCTTGGGACAAAAAAGCACATTTCTATTATAACCAGAAGATTAACTGCATGCGTGCCAGCGGGTGGGCGGAATTTGACGGCAAGCGTTATACATTTGAACCGCAGCGTCATTTCGGGACACTGGATTGGGGGCGCGGCGTCTGGACATATGACAATATCTGGTACTGGGGTTCCGGCAACTGTGATATTGACGGTCATGCCTTCGGGTTTAATATCGGATATGGTTTCGGAAATACCACAGCGGCAACGGAGAATGTGATTTTTTACGATGGTGTAGCACACAAGATTGATGATGTGACTTTCTGCATTCCCCAGGATGATTATTTGAAGCCATGGCAGTTTACCTCCAGTGACGGACGATTTGAGATGACCTTTGAACCGATATTGGATCGTTGTGCATGCCTCGATGTTAAAGTGATTGTGTCTGACCAGCATCAGGTCTTCGGTCGTATGAGCGGCACGGCGATTCTGGATGATGGAACGAAACTTTCCATCCAAAATGTCCTTTGTTTTGCAGAAAAAGTTCATAATCGGTACTAAATGGTACAAGCCCCGCATATAATGTGATATACGATTGTACAAGTCTGGGGCTATGATGCATCGGAGAATCTGGTGGAATTGCCACTGGAAGAATACTATGAGGATCTGTTGGAGACAGAGGAAGAAACGTCTCCATCCAACCTTCTTTTACAAGATAAACTGGATCGTGTGTGTGACAACCGTAATCAGGCTACCACGTTCAGCAACGCTATGCCGGTTGCAATTCCCAAGTATACGGAAAGCGGACACTCTGTTGTAAACGGAAGCGCCGTTAAAGTGTCACCGGATGCTGTCGGACCGGCAGACATCACCTATGGAACGTCAGTTTCCATCAGTGAATTCTTCTCTGTGAGTGGGTCTGCAACGACGGAATCCATCAAGCAGGCAGTCCGAGCCGGAGCAAGATTTACATGGACGAAAAGTGTATCCACCAGTGCGTCCTTCAATGTCAAATATAGTGTACCAAAAGGAAGAACCGGTTATATTAAGTTTACACCGCGCCTGAACAAGACGGTGGGAACCTATACCGTCAAGTACTATTTGAATAACCACTACCTGACAGGAGACAGTAGTTCGGTGACGGCTTATTCACCCATCAAATTGTCCAATGGGCATGCAGATGGTACCTACGCTTTGGTACTAAGATAAAAGAAAGGTTATAGGATTATGAAAAAAGAATACTTATATCTGGGAAGCTTGTTAAGTGTGCTGGGAGCGGGACTTCTTTCCCTGGAACTCTATGGGATGGAATTTATCTTCTGGGCGCGTCTGGAATTGGAACGGAATTATCCGAATTATTTTTCGGTTTCCTTTCCGGAAAGCGTCAGTTCCCTCATTCATCCGCACATTGTCTTCGCCTACGCCATTGATGTCATTTTGATTGTCATTGGTGTGGTGCTGTTGGTGCGTGCTTTCCGAAACTGCCCAAGATAAAGGAATCACCATCGTGTGATGAGTAATGAAAAAAGAATCCCTGAGGAGAGCTTTCTTGAGCATCTCCGCAGGGATTCTTTTTTATGGTCTTATGCGTCTTTTTTCACCGCGTTTTCTTTTTTCAGATTCTTATGAGCCGTTGAAAGCATCAACTTGATACGATTTAACTGGTTGACTTCGGATGCACCCGGGTCATAGTCGATGGCAACAATGTTGGCCTTGGGATACTCATGGCGCAGTTCTTTGATGACGCCTTTTCCCACGATATGATTGGGCAGGCAGGCAAAAGGCTGTGCACAGATGATATTGGGTACGCCCTGGTCGATCAACTCCAACATTTCTCCGGTCAAGAACCATCCTTCACCGGTCTGATTACCAATGGATACGATGGATTCTGCTGATTTGGCGGTATCCTGGATGTAACAGGTGGGCTCAAAATGACGGCTCTTTGCCAGTTCGTCGCGGGCATCTTTGCGCATCCACTCAAAGAAGCGGATCAGCATATCATTGAGTCGGGCTGTCTTTTTCGATTCACCCAGGTTGTCGGCCTTGTAGATCTGGTTATAGCAGCAGTACAACAGGAAATCTGTCAAATCCGGTACCACGGCCTCGGCACCTTCGGATTCCAGCAGGCTGACCACATCGTTGTTGGCTGCCGGGTGGTATTTGACAAGAATCTCTCCCACGACACCCACGCGCGGTTTCTTCTCATCGGTAATGGGAAGATTGTCAAAGTCGCGGATGATCTCCCGGCACATCTGCTTATACTTGCGATGGGAAAGGAACCCATCCTGTGTCACGAAAGCAATACACTTTTCTTTCCATTTTTCATGAAGTGCATTGGCAGAACCCGGCTCTTTCTCGTATGGGCGCATACGGTAGAGACAGCGCATGAAAATATCGCCGAACTCCAGCGCATACAAACCGTGCTGGATCAGGGCCGGTGTAATCTTAAAGCCGGGATTCTTTTCCAGACCCACCATGTTGATGGATACCACCGGAACATCCGGGTACCCTGCTTTGGCGAGGGCACGGCGGATAAAGGCGATGTAATTCGTAGCACGGCAGCCGCCGCCGGTCTGAGAAATCAGTACAGCTGTCTTTGTCATGTCGTATTCACCGGATGCGATGGCTGCCATAATCTGACCGACCACGATCAAAGAAGGATAGCAGGCATCGTTGTTGACATATTTTAATCCCACATCGACACATTCCCGGGAAGAAATCTTCGGAATGGATAACTTGTATCCGGCAGCCACAAACGCCGGTTCCAGCAATTCGAAATGAATCGGTGACATCTGGGGACAGATGATGGTGTAGGTATCGCGCATCTCCTCGGTAAAGATGACGCGCTGGAAGTTCGCCGGGCGGATGGTACGCTCTTTCGCCTGCTTTTCACGTACACGGATCGCAGATAAGAGAGAGCGGATACGAATACGCGCCGCACCCAGATTGTTGACCTCATCGATCTTTAAACAGGTATAAATCTTATCGGAACCGGTGAGGATATCGCTGACCATATCGGTGGTTACCGCATCCACACCACAACCAAAGGAGTTAAGTTGAATCATATCCAGATCGTCCCGTGTCTTGACGAAGTTGGCAGCAGCATACAGTCTGGAATGATACATCCACTGATCCATTACAAGGATTGGACGTTCCAGATTGCCCAGATGGGAGACGGAATCTTCCGTCAGCACACAGATGCCATAGGAATTGATCAGTTCCGGGATGCCGTGATTGATCTCGGGGTCCACGTGGTAAGGACGTCCGGCCAGAACAATACCTCTGCGTCCGGTTTCCTCCATGTATTTTAAGACTTCTTCTCCTTTTTGCATGATCTCCAGACGGACCACTTCCTGTTCCTTCCATGCATCCATGACGGCCTCACGGATTTCGGATTCCGGAATGCCAAATTCGTCTTTGAAACATTTCACCAATGTCAGAGTGGCAGTCTCCTCACTGGAGAAGGAGATGAACGGATTGATCAAACGAACCTTACCGGTGGTAATCTCATCTACGTTGTTCTTGATATTCTCTGAGTAAGAGGTGACGATGGGACAGTTATAATGATTGCCCGCGTCAGGGAACTCGTTTCTTTCATAGAACAGTGCCGGGTAAAAGATAAAGTCTACCTTGCCTTCGTCAATCAGCCACTGGACATGGCCATGGGCCAGTTTCGCCGGATAACACTCGGATTCACTGGGAATGGATTCGATGCCCATCTCATAGATCTTGCGGGAAGATGCCGGTGAGAGGACAACGGAGAAGCCCAGTTTACGGAAGAACACTGCCCAGAACGGGTAGTTCTCATACATATTCAATACCCGGGGAAGACCTACGGTGCCTCGGGGTGCCTCCTGCGGCGCAAGAGGTTCGTAGTCAAAGAGCCGTTTGTTCTTGTACTCAAACAGGTTCGGAATATTTTCTTTGTTCTTTTCTTTGCCCAGACCTTTTTCACAACGGTTTCCGGTGATGTACTGACGATTGCCGGAGAAACGGTTGATGGTCAAAAGACAGTGGTTGGTACAGCCCTGGCAGCGCGCCAACTTGGTGGTATAGGTCAGTTCATTGATCTGATCGATGGTCAGCATCGTCGTCTGATATCCTTCCTCGTGACGCTCACGGGCAATTAGGGCACAGCCGAAGGCACCCATGATACCTGCGATATCCGGACGGACGGCTTCGCATCCGGAAATCCGTTCAAAACTCCGCAGTACGGCATCGTTGTAGAAGGTACCGCCCTGTACAACCACGTGCTCACCCAGTTCTTTCGGGTCCGATAATTTGATGACCTTGAACAGGGCGTTCTTGATGACAGAGTAAGCCAGACCGGCGGAGATGTCGGCGACAGATGCCCCTTCTTTTTGCGCCTGCTTGACTTTGGAATTCATAAATACGGTACAGCGGGTTCCCAAATCAATCGGGTTTTTGGCAAACAAAGCTTCCTTTGCAAAATCTGCCACACTGTAATTCAGGGATTTTGCAAAGGTCTCGATAAAGGAGCCACAGCCGGAGGAGCAGGCCTCGTTCAACTGGACGCTGTCTACCGTCTGGTTTTTGATCTTAATGCATTTCATATCCTGGCCGCCGATATCCAGAATACAGTCTACCTCAGGATTGAAGAAAGCAGCAGCATAGTAATGTGCCACCGTCTCCACTTCGCCCTCGTCTAACATCAGAGCGGATTTGAGCAGTGCTTCGCCGTATCCGGTAGAGCAGGAATGCACAATATGGGCATCCTCCGGCAGCAGTTCATAGATTTCTTTGATGGATTTGATGGCAGTTGCCAGCGGACTACCATTATTATTGCTGTAGAAAGAGTAGAGCAAAGATCCCTCATCGTCCACCAATGCAATCTTCGTGGTAGTGGAACCGGCATCGATTCCCAGATAGCAGTTGCCATGATAGTCAGACAAATTGGCGGTCTTTACATGGTTGTTGCCATGACGCCTACAGAAGTCGTCGTACTCCTGCTGGGAAGCAAACAGAGGCTCCATGCGGGCAACCTCGAACTCCATGTGAATATTGGAGGAAAGTTTTGCCATAATATCGGTGATCGCAAACTGTGTTTCTTCTTTATAGTTCAGTGCAGAACCAATCGCTGCAAACAGATGAGAATTCTCCGGCGTGATGGCATGTTCGTCATCCAGATGCAGGGTACGGATAAAGGTACGTTTTAACTGGTCCAGAAAATGTAGCGGGCCGCCAAGAAATGCTACATGACCGCGAATGGGTTTGCCACAGGCGAGCCCGGAGATGGTCTGGTTGACAACGGCCTGGAAAATGGACGCAGCAAGGTCTTCCTTGGTTGCCCCTTCGTTAATCAGGGGCTGAATATCTGTTTTGGCAAAAACACCACAGCGCGCTGCAATGGGATAGATTGCCTTATAATCTTTGGCATATTCATTTAATCCGGCCGCATCTGTCTGGATCAGGGATGCCATCTGGTCGATGAACGAACCGGTACCACCGGCGCAAATTCCGTTCATACGTTGTTCTACATTGCCGTTTTCAAAATAGATGATCTTGGCATCTTCGCCACCCAGTTCGATGGCAACATCGGTCTGAGGTGCGTAGTGAGTCAGGGCAGTGGAGACAGCGATGACCTCCTGCACAAAATCAATCCCCAGATGCTTTGCCAGTGTCAATCCACCGGAACCGGTAATCATAGGGGAGACCAGAATCTCTCCGGTGACGTCAAAGGCCTTGTGAAGCAGATTACTCAATGTTTCCTGAATATTGGCAAAATGTCGCTCATAATCGGAAAAAATCAACTGATTCTGTTCGTCTAACACGGCGATTTTGACCGTGGTAGAACCGATATCAATACCTAACTTGTACAATTGCTGATTCATACTATGTACATCCTTTCTTTCCTTATACTGCTCATTATAAAACGCATATTGGGTGAACCAATGTATATGTGTCTTTTCTTATTGAAATATAGAAAACAAACAGATTTATTATACGACAGGATTCGACAAAAAACAAGGAGAGGATTCGTTGACAAAATGATAAGTGCATCCTATAATTAAAATAACTATGCAGTATCGTCGGTGAGTATGTCTTTTTCGGCGAATTTGCAAAAATCAACCACATCAAACTCGTGGCATCTGAAGGAGATTTCTATGTTGAATAAGTTAGAACGCAAACTTGGAAAGTATGCGATTCCCAATCTGATGCGCTATCTGATTGGCGGATACGTCCTAGGTTATCTGCTGATGATTGGTAGCAATATCACCAGTGTTAATTTTATCAGTTATATGACGTTGGAACCGTATTATATTATCCATCGTTTTCAGATTTGGCGTATTTTTACCTGGATTATGATTCCTGAGAGCAGCAATATTTTATTTTTTGCCATTATGTTGTTACTGTATTACCAACTGGGGACAGCGTTAGAGAATGCATGGGGTACCTTTCGCTTTAATGCCTATATCATCGGTGGTATGCTGGCGACCTTGATCGGCGCTTTTATTCTGTATTTTATCTACGGCGCGATTTCCGGCGGACCGGTGGCCGGCATTGGCAATTACTTCAGTATGGAGTATGTCAATCTTTCGATTTTTCTGGCTTTTGCCGTATGTTTCCCGGATATGGAAGTGCTGTTGTATTTTATCATTCCCATCAAGATGAAATGGATGGCGGTGGTCTATGCTGTGATGATTGTGATTAGTGTAATCACGGCGGGATGGCCCGGAAGAGTGGCAATCCTTTGTTCACTGCTGAATTTCCTTGTCTTTTATCTTTCCACCAGGAACTACCGTCGCGTGGATCCCCGGGAGATTCACAGAAAGCAGGAATTCAAGCGTAAGGTCTCACAGGGACAGGGTCCCACGGTGGACCGCAGTGGTCAGCCGATCGCACGTCATAAATGCGCTGTCTGTGGACGTACGGAACTGACCCATCCGGAACTGGAATTCCGTTTCTGCTCCAAGTGCAATGGCAACTACGAGTATTGTCAGGATCATTTGTTTACACATACCCATGTGAAATAGCAGGCGGCCGGACGCAACGACTAGAAAAGAAAGAGGATAGTAACTGATGGAAAACGAAAAGGAAGTTGTATCAAAGAATTTTATCGAAATCGAGATTGAAAAAGATCTGGAAGAGGGCGTGTATGATACGGTATGCACCCGTTTCCCGCCAGAGCCGAATGGATATCTGCATATCGGTCATGCCAAGTCGATTTTGTTGAATTATGGGTTAGCCCAGAAGTATCATGGTGAGTTTCATATGCGTTTTGATGACACCAATCCCACCAAGGAACGGGAGGAGTTTGTGGAGTCCATCAAAGAGGATATTCAGTGGTTGGGTGCGGACTGGAAGGAGCATCTGTATTTTGCATCCAATTATTTTGATCAGATGTATGAGGCGGCAGTGACGCTGATCAAAAAGGGCAAAGCATATTGCTCCGATTTGAATGCGGAGCAGATTCGCGAGTACCGTGGTACGCTGACGGAACCCGGTAAGGACGATCCTAATGCGTCACGCAGCATCGAGGAGAATCTGCAGATTTTTGAGGATATGAAGAATGGCAAATATGAGGATGGCGCTATGGTTCTGCGTGCCCGTATCGACATGACATCCCCGAATATCAATATGCGGGATCCTATCCTGTATCGTGTGGCACATATGACACACCACAACACCGGGGATCAATGGTGCATTTATCCCATGTATGATTTTGCCCATCCCATTGAGGATGCCATCGAAGGGATTACCCATTCGATTTGTACCTTGGAATTTGAAGATCACCGACCGCTGTACGACTGGGTGGTACATGAGGTGGGGTTTGAACGTCCACCAAGACAGATTGAGTTTGCCAAGATGTATCTGACCAATGTGGTGACCGGTAAGCGCTATATCAAGCGTCTGGTGGAGGAAGGGATTGTAGATGGCTGGGATGACCCGCGTCTGGTATCGATTGCAGCGCTCCGTCGTCGTGGCTTTACGCCGGAATCCATTGCCAAATTTGTTGAATTGTGTGGTGTTTCCAAGAGTAATTCTTCCGTGGATTATGCCATGTTGGAATATTGTATTCGCGAGGATCTGAAGACCAAGAGAAGCCGCGTGATGGCGGTATTGGATCCGGTGAAGGTGATTATTGACAATTATCCGGAAGGTCAGACGGAAGAACTGGATGTACCGAATAATCTGGAGAATCCGGAACTTGGTTCGCGGAAGGTGCCATTCTCCCGTGAGATTTATATTGATCGTGAGGACTTCATGGAGGAACCGCCTCGCAAGTATTTCCGTCTCTATCCGGGCAATGAGGTGCGCCTGATGAATGCGTACTTTGTTACTTGTACCGGCTATGAGAAGGACGAGGACGGCAATATTACAGAGATTCACTGTACGTATGATCCGGCATCTCGGGGTGGCAACAGTCCCGATGGACGTAAAGTCAAGGGGACGATTCACTGGGTGAGTGCATCCACTGCTGTACCGGCGACGGTTCGTTTGTATGAGAATATTGTTGATGAGGAGGCCGGTGTCTATAATGAGGATGGCAGTCTGAATCTGAATCCCAATTCGTTGACGGTGTTAGAGCATTGTCTGGTGGAGCCGTCCGTCGCAGATGCTGTGGCATATGACAGTTTTCAGTTTGTGCGACAGGGATTTTTCTGTGTGGATTCGAAAGATTCTGCACCGGGACATCTGGTATTTAACCGCATCGTATCACTGAAGAGTTCTTACAAATTGCCGACGGCATAATATCGTTGTGTTAAGAGAAAGTGTGAAGAAATGAATTTATTATCGGGATTAGAGAAGTTCGGGCTGAACAGTACCGGAGAACTGGACATCTTAAATGATGGGACAGACAGTTCCAAAAAGAAAACAGATGAAAAAGAGAAGGCCACGGTCACTTTGACGGAGAAGGATTTCCTGTTGGACCGCAAGGAGAAATGCCCCATCTGTGATAAAGAATTTATAGTGAAGGCGGTGAAGAGTTCCAAGGTCAAACGGTTGGAACCGGATGGTGACCTGCGTCCGAATCATGAATATATTGATACGCTGAAGTATGGCGTTTGTGCCTGCCCGTCCTGTGGTTATGCAGCGCTTCGCCGCAATTTTGACCATCTGTCAGCGACCCAACGCAAATGGATTCGCGAATCTATAACGGTGAATTTCAAGCCGGTGGTAGAGCCGCAGATGGAGACCTATACATATGATTACGCGGTTGAGAAATATAAGTTGGCATTGGTATCAGCCATGGCCAAAAAGGCGAAACTCAGCGAGAAGGCATATATTTGTCTGAATATTGCCTGGTTGCGTCGGGCACAGATGGAGAGTATCCCGGAGGATACGCCGGTGAATAAGAAACGAAAAGCGGCTTGCCGTCAGGAGTTTGAAGGATTTTACCGTCAGGCCTATGATGGATTTTTGCGTGTGACCAGCACGGAGACACCGCCCTATAATGGCATGGATGCCAATACCATGGACTATATTCTGGCGAATATGGCATTCTACTATAAGGAATACGAGACGGCTTCTAAGTTGATCGGCAGACTGATTACATCTGCGAATACACCCCGCCGGATGAAAGAGAAGTGTCTCGACATGAAAGAGCAGATTGTATCGGAACTTCGTAAAAGTAAATAGCGCTGATGGTGGCATGTGATCACCGAAAAAGGAGGATCATGGAACAACAACTTCGATTCTATAAAGGACTTGCAAAACAATACCCGACCATCGCATCGGCAGCGACAGAGATCATCAACTTACAGGCGATTTTGAATCTACCAAAGGGGACAGAACATTTTATCACAGATGTTCATGGCGAGTATTTACAGTTCCGGCACATTCTGCGCAATGCTTCAGGGGCTATTCGGCGTAAGATTGATGATGTATTTGGCCCGACGCTTCGCACCGAAGAGAAAAAGGAACTGGCGGCACTGATTTATTATCCGCAGGAGAAATTAGAGCAGATCATCACCCGGGAAAAGGATATCGAGGAGTGGTATCAGATTACGATTCATCGTCTGATTCGTCTGGCGCGGAGCGCCGCATCCAAATATACCCGTTCCAAAGTGCGTAAGGCGATTGATCCGGATTTTGCCTACGTGATTGAGGAATTGATGACCGGACGTCCTGATGAGGCAGATCAGGAGGCCTATTACAATGAGATTATTCATTCGGTGATTACCACAGATCGTGCAAAAGAGATGATTGTTGCTTGTGCAGATTTGATTCGACGTATGGTGGTCGATCATTTGCATGTGGTGGGAGATATCTATGATAGAGGTCCCAGCCCTCACCTGATTATGGATGCGCTGATGAAGCATCATTCCGTAGATATTCAGTGGGGAAATCACGATGTGCTCTGGATGGGTGCAGCAGCTGGGAGTCGTCCCTGTATCTGCAATGTGATCCGTATCGCTGCACGATATGGGAATCTCTCTACGCTGGAGGAGGGATACGGCATTAATCTGTTGCCCCTTGCCAAACTTGCCATTGAGTACTATGGAGATGACCCGTGTACCTGTTTCCGCGAGCATAGTGCGTACAAACACATGGAAAAAGATCAGCATCTGACGCTGGATACCAGTCTTGAGGAAAAGATGCACAAGGCAATTACCATCATTCAGTTTAAGATTGAAGGACAGATGATTCTGGCTCATCCGGAATTTGAGATGCAGGATCGCCTGTTGTTGGATAAAATCGACCTTAAGAAAGGAACGGTCAGAATCGACGGTGTGGATTATCCCATGAAGGATTGTCTGTTCCCCACACTGGATACGGCGCATCCTTATCAGTTGACGGTGCAGGAACAGGAGGTCATCGATCAGATTCAGCAGTCCTTTGTTCATTGTGAGAAGTTACAGCAGCACATCCGGTTTCTGTATTCTCACGGCAGTCTGTACAAAGTATACAATGGCAACCTGCTTTATCATGGCTGCATTCCGTTGACCAAGGATGGAGAGTTCTTGCAGGTGAAGTTGTTTGGTAAGAAATATGCAGGTCGGGCATTGTATGATGTTCTGGATTCCTATGCCAGAAAGGGATACTATGCCAGCGATACCCGGGAAAAGCAGCGGGGTCAGGAGATTTTATGGTATTTGTGGGAGAACCCGAATTCTCCGGTTTTTGGCAAGGAGAAGATGGCGACCTTTGAACGCTATTTTCTGGAAGAACCCAGTTTGCATGTGGAGCCAAAGAACCCCTATTATCATATGCTGAACGATGAGAAGATGGCAGATGCCGTTCTAAAGGAGTTCGGATTGTCTGGAGCCGATGCCCATATTGTCAATGGACATATTCCGGTGGAGGCCAAGGCTGGTGAATCCCCCGTGAAGTGTAATGGTAAGTTGTTGATTATTGATGGAGGTCTTTCCAAGGCATATCAGCCCAAGACCGGTATAGCGGGTTATACCTTGATCTATAATTCGTATGGACTGGTATTGGCGGCGCATGAACCCTTTACCTCGGTGGCCAAAGCGGTAGAGCAGGGAAGCGATATTCATTCGGATCGCATTCTGGTACAGCAGGTTACCAAAAGAAAGCGTGTTGCCGATACGGATACCGGAAAGGAACTGGCAGAGACGGTGGCAGATTTAGAGGGACTGCTGGATGCCTACCGCACCGGTTTGATTCAGGAAGGCCGTAATTAATCTTCGAAACTTTATAAAAAGACAACAAGCAAAAAGCATCAGGATAGATTGAAGCGAAATCAATCTGAGGTCCTGATGCTTTTTTTGTTGGTTTATTGCAAACAATGATGCTATTGGTTATTCTTTTCTGCTTCCTGCATCTTCATGGCACGAACCTTTAACGGAAGGCCAAATAAGGTGATGAAGCCTTCGGCATCATGATGGTCATACAAATCGCCGGTGGTGAAACTTGCCAGTGATTCACTGTAAAGGGAATACGGAGAAGTGGTGCCGGCTTTGATGATATTGCCTTTGTATAATTTGAATTTGACTTCACCAGTCACATATTCCTGTGTTGAGGTAACAAATGCCTGAACGGCTTCACGCAACGGGGTAAACCATTTGCCTTCGTAGACAATCTGCGCCATCTTGTTGCCCATATCTTTCTTAACTTCCATGGTTGCACGATCAAGTACCAGTTCTTCCAACTGTGCATGTGCTTCCATCAGAATGGTTCCGCCCGGTGTCTCATAGACGCCGCGGCTTTTCATACCAACCACGCGATTTTCCACGATATCTACAATGCCGATTCCATGTTTGCCACCAAGCCGGTTCAACTCGCGGATGATGTCGGATACCTTCATCTGTTTACCGTTGACGGAGGTAGGAACTCCCTTTTCAAAGGTCATGGTGACATATTCGCCTTCTTCCGGTGCCTGCTCAGGTGTTACGCCAAGCACAAGAAGATGCTCATAGTCCGGTTCGTTGGCAGGGTCTTCCAGTTCCAACCCCTCATGGCTGATGTGCCACAAATTGCGGTCACGGCTGTAAGATTGGTCGGCAGAGAAGGGCAGGTCAATGCCATGTGCCTTACAGTAAGCAATCTCAGCCTCACGGGAATCCATGTTCCATTTGTCATCACGCCATGCGGCGATAATCTTGAGATCCGGTGCAAGAGCCTTGATGCCCAGTTCAAAACGGATCTGATCGTTGCCTTTTCCGGTGGCACCGTGACAGATGGCACTGGCACCTTCCTTGCGGGCGATCTCTACTAATTTCTTGGCGATACCCGGACGCGCCATGGAAGTGCCCAGCAGATACTTATTCTCATAGACGGCACCGGCCTGTACACAGGGAACAATGTAATCGTCGCAGAATTCGTCGGTAATATCTTCGATATATAACTTGGAAGCACCGGATAATTTAGCACGCTCCTCAAGCCCGTCCAATTCTTCGTCCTGTCCGCAGTCCACGCAGCAGCAGATGACATCGTAATCATAATTCTCCTTCAACCATGGGATGATGGCGGTGGTATCCAGTCCGCCGGAAT
>CAMAKU010000046.1 GCA_945836255.1 uncultured Roseburia sp.
ATATCGTGCAGATAGGCATGTTCCGGTCCGATGCCCGGATAGTCAAGTCCCGCCGCCTCACAGCCAATCAGGCGCACCTGATCATCATCGATAAAATGATAGAAACTGCCAATGGCATTGGAGCCTCCACCAACACAGGCAATCACCGCATCCGGCAGTCGATGTTCTTTTTCTAATATCTCATCATTTGCCTCAACCAGAGCAGACATCCCCAGTGCATCACAAATTCCAATATACTCCCTAATCTGTTCGGTGGAAAGCAGCGAACAGATCAGAAGTACCGCCTGCGCCCCCACTTTTCCTTTTCCGCAACAGATTCCAACAGATAACAGTGTGTGGATACATTTTTTAAAATCTTCAGTGCTTCAATGGGTGTACAGATGTCCGATAGAATCTCACAACTGACCGGCAGAATATCATATCTGCCTGTGGCAGCAATGTCCTGTACTGTTTTCATGTCCGGCAAAACCTTCATACATCAACCTCCTGTTTCCGTAATAAAAAACGCCCTTGACAGAATCCAATCATCTGTCAAGGACGAATAAATCTCTTATCCGCGGTGCCACCTTGATTTGCAGCAGTGCGCTACACACTTAGCAGGATACCAACATATCCCCGGCAACTGACGTATGCCTCCACGTCGCAGAATACTCTGGCCGCCATACACTACGACCATTTGACTGCGCCCTCCGCGGTCCATTTGATAATCTGGGGTCTGCCCACTCTCAGCAACGCGGGCTCTCTGTGAGATCATAATTACCGTTATCTCCGCTTCAACGGTTTGCATTCAATTTTTATTATTAAATCATTGCATTTCTGATTTGTCAAGCAATTTTACGTAAAACGATAGATTTCCCAGACCAAAAATGCCGTCGCCGGACCTAAGATTACACCCCAGATTCCGTAGATTTGCAATCCAAGATAAATGCTGATCAGCACTGCCAGTGGATTGGCTCCCACACTCCTGCCAATCAGCTTCGGTTCCAGAAACTGGCGTAGCAGGCTGGTAGCTCCCGCCAATACCAGATAATAAAGTCCAAGCCAGATATGCCCCTGAAAAAACATCACCACCGCCCATGGCAGAAATATCAGAGATGTGCCGATAAAGGGAAGCGCATCGCAAAAGCCAATCACTACTCCCACAAGTACCGCATAGGAATTGCCGGTCAGCCAGAGGGCCACAATACAGATACCGGTAATAATCAACATGATGATTCCCTGTGCCCGCAGATAATCGCCCCCTACCACTGACAGATCTTTTGCCAGTGACACTACCACCTGACCGAATGCATTCTGACGAATACGCCCGGACAACTTCTCATAGTCTTTGACCATCAGAATCGTCGCAACAATCGTAACTGCCACAGCAACCATTCCGCCTAGGGTATTTTTCATGCCGCCAAAAGGTGATGCTGCATTGTCAATCAATTTACCCAGCATCTGCTCTGCATCAAACTGTTTTACCAACCTCTGGTACAACTCACCGACCAGTCCGGATTCCTCAGCGCCGCTCCAATAGAGCAGTTCATCGCGCCGCGCCCACAGATCCATAAATTCCTGCGCCAAATACCACAACACCAGACAGACCGCAGCGATGACCGCGACAGTCACCAGTGTCGTCCAGACCGGATTTTTCTTCTTGTTTCCTGCCGACTTATGAATGGCGCCCGCCAGATAAAAGGCAATCAAAAAGGGAAGCACCATCGGCAGCATCCATTTCATAAAAACAAATACCACGAGGGTGATTCCCAATAATTTTGTTCCGTTTCTGATAAAATGATATTCCTGCTCCATATCCCCTAGTATGTGGCAGAAGTTACCATTTTATACGTTATAATACTCCAGAACGAGCACAATTATTCCAGCCACATGCATCCGTTCTATGTCTCCTCAAAAAAGGGTAAAAATTCCGTGCCCTTCGGTCGGATCACAAAATCCATCCCCTCCTCGCTGACCGGATGGGTAAACTGAAGACGATAGGAACACAGACACAGCGGCTGTCCTGTCTTGGTGCCTCCGTACTTCACATCTCCTAAGATCGGTGCGGTACGCCCGGCCAACTGCACACGAATCTGGTGAAAACGCCCGGTGTCGAGACGGATATCCAGAAGGCTACGGTCATCGATCTTATTCACTACCTGATAATGAAGCACCGCCTTCTTGCCCCGGGGATGATTCTCCTTGACAATCATAGCACGGTTCTTTCTGCCGTCCTTGACTACATAGTCCTCCAACACGCCACTCGGTGGCAAGTTCTCTCTGGTCACAATCGCATAATAATATTTGGCAAATTGCCGCTGTTTTAATTCCTTACAGAGAATGGCAGCCGCCGCCGCATTCTTGGCGAACACCAGAACACCCTCCACCGGCTGATCCAGACGGTGAATGACACCTACATAGGTATCCTCGCCTTTATCGGCCCGGTAATTGCGGATCAGACTGACCATATCCTGCTCGGTGGTCTTCGCTGTCTGGGTCGCAATGCCTGCCGGCTTGTAACATACAAGGAGATCCTCATCCTCAAACAATACTTCCAACTCCATCTTTCCTTCTCCTAACCTTCTGTCGTCTATGCAACTGATTTCATAACCGTTCCGTAATGGCTCCGGCAACTATACCTTAAAGCGGTAACCTACACCCCAGATGGTTTCGATATACTGTGGCTTATTGGTATTCATCTCGATCTTCTCCCGGATCTTCTTGATATGGACGGTAACTGTGGCAATATCACCCACAGAATCCATATCCCAGATCTCCTGAAACAATTCCTGCTTACTGTATACATGGTTGGGATGTTCTGCCAGAAAGACCAGCAATTCAAATTCCTTTGTAGTAAACTGTGTCTCCTCGCCACGGACCCACACGCGCCGTGCCGACTTGTCAATCTTGATGTCACGAATCTCAAAGATATCGTTCTGTGCCATGCCACTACCCACCAGCCGATCATATCTTGCCAGATGGGCCTTGACCCGAGCCACCAGTTCGCTGGGCGAAAATGGCTTGGTGATGTAATCATCTGCCCCCAGTCCCAATCCGCGAATCTTATCGATGTCCTCTTTCTTCGCAGACACCATCAAAATCGGTGTATTCTTGACTTCACGAATCCGTTTGCAGATCTCGAATCCGTCCATATCGGGAAGCATCAGATCCAGCACAAAAATATCAAAATCCTCTGCCAGCGCCCGACGGCATCCTTCCGCCCCGTTGTGTTCGATGGTCACTTCAAAATCACTCAGTTCCAGATAATCCTTCTCCAATTCGGCAATCGCCACTTCATCTTCGATAATCAGTACTTTACTCATTTGGCACCTCCTGATATTTACGCAATACAAAGTACATCACTGTACCCACATTCTCCTTGCTGGTCGCCCAGATCTTACCGCCATGGTCTTCAATGATCTTCTTAACGATGGACAGCCCGATTCCGCTGCCGCCCGCTGCGGAATTGCGGGAAGCATCCGCCCGGTAGAAGCGGTCAAAGATATATGGCAGATCCTTATTGGCAATTCCCCGTCCGTTATCCTCAATCTCAACCTGGATAAAATCACCCACATCCTTGATTCGCATCTGAATCAGCGATGCCTCCTCGGCACGCATATATTTGATGGAATTGCCAATAATATTATGAATGACACGACTCAACTGTTCCGGATCTGCGATAATCTCTGTCTGATCATCCACATAATTGTAAAATGTCAGATGGACGTGCTGATTATCCAGATCCATCTCCAGTTCCTCCATACAGTCCATAAAATAATCCCGGACATTCAACTTGCGGAAATTGTAAGGAATCTTATTGGTGTCAATGTTGCTGTACAGGGTCAGTTCATTGATCAGCGTATTCATTTCATTGGCCTTGTTATAAATGGTCTTGACATAACGCTCCTGCTTTTCCGGCGTATCAGCAACACCGTCGAGAATCCCCTCCGAATAACCCTTAATCGCCGTAATCGGTGTCTTCAGATCGTGTGCAATATTGGAAATGAGCATCCGCTGTTCCTGCTCCGCATCCACCTTCTCCTGCGCATTCATCTGTAATCGCTTACGCATGGCTTCAAAACTCTCGCTCAATTCGCTGATCTCATCATGCCCCTTCGTATCAATGGTAAAATCCAGATTGCCATCACGAATATTCTCCGCCGCTTTATTTAATTGCTTCACGCGTGAAATAATCCCGCTGTAAGTCCATATAATCAGAATCGCAGCCGTAAAGAATAAGATCAACAGTACAGAGATCGTGGCATCCACCACCAACTGTCGATAATCCGGCAAATTCGTCAGATATTCAAAACTCCGATTGTTGTAAGTAATATCCAGCGACGGCAACACCTTGTGAAGCGTATATAAGCCCGCCAGTGCCATAGTAACAGGCATAAAAATAATGATACAAAACGAAATCATCAAACGTGTTCTTAATTTCATAGCACTTTACCTCGCTACTCGCGTAAAAAAAGAGCCGTGGAACAACAGTTGCTCCACGGCTTCATTATATCACTTCTCGTCCTTAAAACCAGCAGTTGGTCGAAGTTTATACTTTTTTAATAATCTTACAGATATTTCTTCAGTTCCTCTGCCTTATCCAGTGCTTCCCACGGAAGATCCAGATCATTACGTCCGAAATGTCCATAAGCAGCAGTCTGCTTGTAGATCGGTCTTCTCAGATCCAGCATCTTGATGATACCTGCCGGACGAAGGTCGAAATGCTTGCGGACGATATCTACCAATGCTTCGTCAGACAACTTTCCTGTGCCGAACGTATCTACCATAATGGAAGTCGGCTGTGCTACACCAATGGCATAAGACAACTGGATCTCGCACTTATCTGCCAGTCCTGCAGCAACGATATTCTTTGCCACATAACGTGCAGCGTATGCTGCTGAGCGGTCTACCTTTGTGCAGTCCTTGCCGGAGAAAGCGCCGCCGCCATGACGTGCCATTCCGCCGTATGTATCAACGATGATCTTGCGTCCCGTCAGACCGGCGTCACCGTGAGGTCCACCGATGACAAAACGGCCGGTAGGATTGATGAAGAATTTCGTCTCTGCATCCACCAGTTCTGCCGGAAGTACCGGATCAAAGACATACTTCTTAATATCCTCATGGATCTGCTCCTGAGTCACATCTTCATCATGCTGTGTAGAGAGAACCACTGCTTCCAGTCTCTTCGGAGCACCATTTTCATCGTACTCAACAGATACCTGTGTCTTACCATCCGGTCTCAGGTAGCCCAGCGTACCGTCTTTACGAACCTTGGTCAACTGCAATGCCAGTTTGTGTGCCAAAGAGATCGGATATGGCATATACTCCTCCGTCTCATTTGTAGCGTAACCAAACATCATTCCCTGATCGCCGGCACCGGTATCCAAATCGTCTGTAAGAGATCCTTCCTTTGCCTCAAGTGCCTTATCTACACCCATAGCGATATCAGCAGACTGCTGATCCAGCGCTACCATAACAGCGCAGGTATTGCCGTCAAATCCGGTCTTGGCATCATTGTAACCAATCTCATTCACCGTCTGGCGTACAATTGCGGGAATATCAAGTTGTGCCTTTGTCGTAATCTCACCGGTAACCAGTACAAAACCGGTACAAGATGCGGTCTCGCATGCCACACGGCTCATGGGATCCTGTGCCATACATGCATCTAAGATTGCATCTGAAATCGCATCACAGACTTTGTCCGGATGTCCTTCGGTAACAGACTCTGACGTAAATAATAATTTTTCCATCTTTTTTTCCTTTCTTGTGCTTGCCAATGATAAAAAAAGAATCCGCCATAAGCGGATTTAATTGTCTAAGATAATCAAATCCCTTATTGTTCGAGTTGCTCGCTCAGGTTGGCACCTTCCATATCCTATATGGGGTTGCCGTGGTTTCATTGATCCTATGTATCTCCACCACTCTGAATAAGAGAATATGCAATATGGAATTTTTAATCCTTGACTTTACCAGACAAGACTTTACACCCCGCACATAGATTTGTCAAGTTTTTTGTCACTTTTTCCGGAAAAATATATTGCCAATCCCAAGTTATTACATATATAATAGGTTTGTGTGTATCATTCCACGCATACAATCTTTTGTTTCACATATAATGGGGGATTTTTGTTATGACAAAGATTAATGTGAACCGCTTGCAGTCCGGCATGGTCGTCACCAAACCGGTGGTAACGAAACGCGGACAGGTAATCGCATCGGAAGGGACCGTCCTGACGGCCCAGTTGATTGCGCGCCTTTCTTTTTATCGCGTTCCCTCCGTCATGGTCGACGAGAACAGTATCCCTGACGAGCAGCTGGCAGAAGTTGAGATTTTATCTTCACTGGACGAGGAAGCGTCAGCTTCATCTGAGTTGACGGCAGAACCCGACGCTACGGAGCCGGAGAGCACAACACCCGGCCGAAGCAGGGAAGAGACGGCCTCCCACAAGCAGAAGTTGCAGAGTACGCCGCAGTTTCAGGCTTTTCAGACCAGTTACACGAAGAATATGATTACCTTGCAGAATGATTTCGACCAGATTATCGCCGGTAATGTAGATCATGCCTGCGCGCATCTGTTGCAGGAAGCATCGCAGTTATTCGCTTCTAAGACATCACTGGAATTATTTGACATGATACATACCATGCGTTCCGTGGACGATTCTGTCTATGCCCATTCCTTGAACGTGGCATTGATCTCCCGGGCCATCGGTAAATGGATGCAATTTTCCAAGTCAGATCTGGATACTCTGACCTTAGCCGGTCTGCTTCATGATATCGGCAAGACGCAGATTCCACCGGAGATCTTGAACAAACAGGGCGCACTGACAGACGAAGAATTTGACATCATTCGTTCCCATGCCAAGTTGGGACACCGAATCTTGAAGAATACTGATCTGGATCTGCGGGTCAAGCTCGCTGCGTTACAGCATCACGAGCGTTTTGACGGTTCCGGTTATCCGAGAGGACTGGAATCCGATGAGATTGACACCTTTGCTTCCATCGTTGCCATCGCTGATGTCTACGATGCCATGACGGCTGCCCGGAGTTATCGCGCTCCCAAGTGTGCCTTTCAGGTGATTGCCGCCTTTGAGAGCGATGGATTCCAGAAATACAATCCCAAAGTAATCTTTACCTTCCTTCAGAGAGTGGCGGCATGCTACAACAACAGCCGTGTTCTCTTAAATGATGGTACTGCAGGACGTGTAGTATTCCTCAACAAGAATGCACTGTCCCGCCCAATTATCGAGACGGACGAGGACGATATGATTGATCTGTCTTCCTCGGAGAACAAAGAACTATTTATCAAAGCAATTTTATAGCAGTGTCTTCTCTATGGACACGTTCTATCAACAAAACAAATCCCATATCACCGGAACTGTCGCAGTATCCACTGCCACTCCCGATGATATGGGATTTTTATTCTATAAAATATGATTCGTTCTGCTCAGATTCCCCCGTTCTCAGGACACCTGCAACATAAACTTCTGAATCTCTTTCTCACAGCAGGTACGCTCAATCTGCGCCCCAAGACTCCTCAACTTGCTCTCAAAGTCCTCATATCCCCGCTGGATAAAATGAATATCATCCACAATGGTAATGCCATCCGCTGCAAGCCCGGCAATCACAAGCGCTGCTCCTGCACGCAGATCCGGCGCACTGACTCTGGCACCTGTATACTTCTCCACACCACGGATAATGGCGATATTGCTCTCCACCTGAATATCCGCTCCCATACGTGACAATTCATCCACGTATTTAAAGCGATTCTCAAAAATACTCTCTGTCACGGTACTGGTACCCTCAGCGATACCCAGCACCACGGTCATCTGTGGTTGCATATCTGTAGGATAACCCGGATACGGAAGGGTGGTAATCTGGGTGTGTGTCAAACCGCGATTGGCAACGATGCGCACCGCATCATCAAACTCTTCGATGGTACAGCCTGCTTCCATCAACTTGGCAGAAGTGGCTTCTAAGTGCTTCGGAATCACGTTCTTAATCAGGACATCCCCCTTCGTAGCGGCTGCTGCACACATAAATGTACCTGCTTCGATCTGGTCCGGGATCACTGAATACTCAGTCTTATGCAGACGATCCACGCCCACGATACGAATCACATCCGTACCTGCTCCACGGATATTGGCTCCCATGCTGTTGAGGAAATTGGCAACATCGACTACATGCGGCTCCTTGGCTGCATTCTCGATGACCGTCTTACCTTCCGCCAACGCTGCTGCCATCAATACATTGATGGTGGCCCCCACGGATACCTTATCCATATAAATGTGGTTACCAATTAGGCGATCTGCCTTAGCCGAAATCAGACCATAACTAATGTCTACCTCGGCTCCAAGCGCCTTAAAGCCTTTCACATGCAAATCAATGGGACGGCTGCCGATGACACACCCACCAGGGAGTGCCACTTCTGCCTTTTTATACTTGCCGAGCAATGCGCCCAGTAAATAATAGGATGCACGGATCTTCTTGATGTACTCGTAATCCACACTCAACTGTCCAATGGTAGAGCCATTGATGCGGGCTGTATGGCGATCCACGCGCTCCACAATGGCACCGATATCACTCAATGCATCTAACATAATATTGATATCCCGGACATCCGGTAAATTATCTATGGTAACGGTCTCATCCGCCATGATTGCCGCAGCAAGAATCGCCAGTGCCGCATTCTTCGCACCGCCGATCTCAACTTCGCCTACAATGGGATTGCCTCCCTTGATTACGAATTGTTCCATATCGCACCTCGTTACTTCTTTATTCCAAAGGCTGTACGCCTACAAAAATTCATTTCGATCATCTTGTGGCCCGGGCAAGCACATAACTCCGCCAAGCTCGCTAAATTGATTATATCATATAATACATCATATGCACCACAAAATATTACGCTACTTTTCCAACGCAAATTGGCTGCGATATAACTTAGCATAATATCCGTTCATTTGCAAGAGTTCCTCGTGATTTCCCTGCTCCATGACCTTGCCGTTCTGCATATAAAGGATCACGTCAGCTTCCCGAATCGTGGAAAGGCGATGCGCGACCACAAAGGTAGTTCTGCCCTCCATCATGGTAGCAAAGGCCGCCTGAATCTTCATCTCTGTTCTCGTATCAATGGAAGAAGTTGCTTCATCGAGAATCAGCATGGGCGGCAGAGCCAGCATGAGACGGGTGATACACAGCAGCTGCTTTTCCCCCTGGGACAGATTACCGTCATCTCCCTTGATATAAGTATCATATCCTTTGGGAAGACGTTTGATAAATTCATGGGCATGGGAAGTTTTGGCTGCCCGAATCATCTCCTGTTCTGTGGCATTTGGATTGGCAAACAGCAGATTCTGACGTATGGTCCCCTCCTTGAGCCACGTCTCCTGCAACACCATACCGAACTGTTCCCGCAGATTTGTCCGGGGCACCGTCCGTATATCAACACCGTCAATCAGAATTCTGCCTCCGGTAGTATCATAAAACCGCATCAGCAGGTTGATTAGCGTGGTCTTTCCGCTTCCGGTCGGTCCGACGATGGCAATCCGCTGTCCCGGCATCACCCGCAGATTCAAATGCTCGATCAACGGCTTCGACGGCTCGTAGGAAAATGCCACATCCTCGAATGTAATCTGTCCTTTGACATCTTCCAATCGATTGGTATCATTTTCCTCCACAGGCTCTGCATCGATAATCTCAAAAATGCGCGCTGCACAGGCGATGGCATTCTGCAATTCCGTAACAACACCGGAGATTTCGTTAAATGGCTTGGAATACTGGCTGGCATACCCCAGAAAACTGGTCAGCCCTCCCACTGTAATGCCACCTGCAATGGCAAGCAATGCCCCTGCCACACCTACGCCACTGTAAATCAAACTGTTGACAAAACGTGTGCTGGGATTCGTCAGGGATGAATAAAACGTGGCTTTCAGCGAACTGTCGGCCAACTGGTCATTGAGTTCCCCAAAGACCTCTTTCGCTTTCTCATTATAAGAAAAGACAGAAACAACCTGCTGATTGGCAATCATCTCATCCGCATATGCCGTCTGTACACCGCGATGCTTCGCCTGCAACTGAAACATGGCGTAGGTGCGGCTGGCCACGAACTTGGCAACCAGCAGGGAAACCGGTGTCAGGATAATCACCACCAAGGCGATGGGCAGACTCAGACGCACCATAAAAAAGACCGTCCCAAAAATCGTCAGCACACCGGTGAACAACTGGGTAAATCCCATGAGCAGTCCATCGGAAAACACATCCGCGTCCGTTGCAATACGGCTCATGTAATCTCCATGAGAATGGGAATCAATTTCCCGAATGGGCATAACCAGCATTTGATCGAATGCCTTACGCCTCATGTCCCGGGTGATATGATAGGTAATGTAATTGTTGATGCGGTTCATTGCCCACTGAAAGAAAAAGGTTCCGGCAACCACGACGGCCATTCGTTTCAATATCATCACCAGCGCATCCACCCGGATATCACCGCTGCCCACCATGCAATCAATCGCCTGTCCGGTAAGTACCGGAATCAGCAGCGTAAACCATACCGTAAAGACCGCGCACACCAGACTGGCAAGCATATGCTTGCCATATGGCCGCAGTTCCACCAGCACTCTTTTGATTACTTCGGTTTGTCTGCTTGTCTTGTTTTTTTCCATTTCTTTCCTCGTTCTAATCCTTACTCTCCCCATCATAGGGTGTGGTTTTTGCTACTGCTGTCCTTCTTTCGGAAACTGCGAATAGTAAATCTCTTGATAGACTTCATTGTCCCGCAGCAATGTCTCATGTGTACCGCTTCCCACACATACACCGTCCTCCAAAACAACAATCCAATCGGCATCCATAACGGAAGACGCTCTCTGTGAAATAATAAATACGGTGGGCTGCCATGTAAGATCCCGAATCGCCTTTCGAAGTGCCGCGTCCGTGGCCACATCCAGTGCCGATGCCGAATCATCCAGCAACAGAATCTGTGGTCTGCCCGCAAGCGCACGGGCAATGGTCAGGCGCTGCCGCTGTCCCCCGGAAAAATTCATGGCGTCCTGGAGGACTTCCTCATCCCATCCATCCTGCTTGGCAGCA
Organism: uncultured Roseburia sp.; assembly: GCA_945836255.1. GTDB lineage: Bacteria > Bacillota > Clostridia > Lachnospirales > Lachnospiraceae > Pararoseburia. Next base: position 11,062 of record CAMAKU010000046.1, read on the forward strand.
ATCACATTGTCAGCCTGCGCCGCCGTTGCTGCCTCCTCCAGCATCTCCTGTGTCACGTCCTCTCTCCCCATCTTCAGGTTGTCCCGTATGGTTCCATGAAACAATACGGCTTTCTGAGGTACGACGCCGATGAGTTTGGACAGTTCTTCCCGGGTGTACGACCGCACATCCTGCCCATTGATTCTGATTTGACCCTCGGTCACATCATAACGATGATATAACAGTTGCAGCAAGGTGGATTTGCCCGATCCCGTTCCTCCAATAATACCTACGGTAGAATGACGCGAAACCGTCAGGCTCAGATGCGACAGTGCCGGTTCCGACCCATCGGGGTAACAAAATGAGACATCCTGATACTCCACAGCCGGCGCGCCCTGTGTGCTTGTCCCCTCCACCTCTTTATCCGTATAGATTCGCTCGTCTGCCTGCAACTCCATCACCTGCTGCACACGGCCAATGGACGGCACGGCACGCATCAGAAGCACAATGAGATTCGCCAATTTGATCAGTTCCACCAGAATCTGGGACATGTAATTCACCAGAGCCACAACCTCACCTTTTGCCAACATCCCCTGATTTACTTGGGTGCTGCCAAACCAGAGAATCACCACAATCCCCAGATTGACAATCACATAGGTCACGGGATTCAAAAGCGCCGATACCCGTCCCGCTTTCATCTGGTCACCATACAATGCCTGGGTACTGTCAGCGAAGGCTGCCGACTCCTCCTCCTGATTACCGAATGCCCGAATCACCCGGGCCCCTTCCAGGTTCTCGCCCACAGCCAGGAAAATCTTTTCCATTTTCCGCTGAATCCCGGAAAAAATTGGAAGCGTGGACTTCATCACCGCATAGACGACAACTGCCAGTGCTGCAATAACACCCACGAAGATCAGCGTAGCTTTCACATCCACGATCAATGCCATAACCATCGCTCCCAACACGATAAAGGGGGAGCGTAAAAAGAGACGGAGAAACATATTGACACCGTTCTGAATCTGATTGATATCCGATGTAATCCGGGTCGTCAATGCCGATGTTCCCATGCTCTCATGGCTGGCCGCTGACATATCCATCACATGACAGAACAGATCCTTTCGCATCTTTGCCGCTGAAAAGATCGCTGCTTTCGCCGCAAAATACTGTGCTGTCACTGCAAAAATCAGTCCAACCACTGCCAACACCACCAGCACGATACACATACGGATAACATAGGAGGTATCCCCATCGGCAATACCTTGATCGATAATGGCTGCCATCACAAGGGGTACCAACAGTTCGAACACCGCCTCACACATTTTAAATAGCGGCGCTAATATGCTCTCTTTTTTGTAGTCTTTCAAATACTGTAACAGAAACTTCATAGGATGATCCTTATCTCATAACCGGGGCCTATCTACCGGGATTTGTTGTTATACAAACGGAAAAGCAAGGGAATCTCCCTTGCTCCGTAATTTATGCCTTCTACTCTTCTGCCTTTGTTACATTCTGGAAAAAGGTGTCAAATTTGACCTTGTCCCACTGCTTGTCATCCACGGACCAGGTCGTGTCATCTTTCCATCCGTCCAAAACACTCTCCAAATAATCGGAACGCTTCTCGTCCTCCAGCGATTCCTTCTTGTCGGCTGTGGCTTTCTCATCATATGCACTGTCCAGACGAATTACATAATATCCGTCGTTATCCACGGTGACAACCGATGAGATCTGACCCTCTTCCAATGCATCTGCCGCTGCAATCACCGCCTCATCCATGGTGTCCTCATCTGCACCGTAGGAATGGGTCTGTACCGTTGCTCCGGCCGCCTCTGCATCCTTCTCAAAATCAGCAGATGTGGTCAATGCCTCCGCTTTTTCTTTTAATTCCTTTTTCTGATCGTCAGTATAATAACCGGTATTGCCGTTGGCATCCGTATACGTTACCGAGCCGAAATAAGCATACGTAAAGGTACGTTGTGCCGCCTCTTCCTCTGTCACCGTCACCTCAGCCGATTCCTTAATGGCAGCAGCCACCTTTGACGCGTAAGTCTGATTGGTCAGATATTGGCGGACGATATCCTCTGTTGCTGTCATTGCCTCAAGGGTATCTGCAGAATTCTTTTCCATGAACTTCTTGGCAGCCTCATCGATGGAGGTTTTCTCCTCGTCCGTCAGCGCAATATCATAATCATCGGCGTGCTTCTGCAAGAGGTAATCCTCCTCCATGGCTTCCATGACGCTTTCTTTGACATTATCCTCGAGGGTTGTGTCGTCTTTTTCCTCCGTCCACATATCGGTGCCCATATAACTAAGATAGGTCATATCGTACATGGACTGCGTATACCGCGCCACAAAATTGCCGTAACCCAGCG
>CAMAKU010000047.1 GCA_945836255.1 uncultured Roseburia sp.
ATTTTCTTGCCTTTTTGGACGCAGACAGTTATGCCGAAAAGTATGAGATTGTCTCTGATATGGAGGAGGAATTGGATGACCATCTGATCAATCAGATGGCAGCATCCATTGATGTGATTATTGAAGATGGTAAACTGCCGGAGCGGATTCGTGAATTGGAGAGTTGTATTCGTACCAAGGCAAAGTATGAACTGGGCAGAACACGTTAGGTGTTGCGCCAGGTGACAATGGAAGTGTCCGGATGGAGCGCCATATTGACATTATGGTAGCGTGAATCATAGGTGACTTCGGTGGTAAACCATGAGGGGCGTACAAAAGCCTCTGCCTCTGCAGTGCTGGCGAATTCTACCTCTGCCATCACCAGAGGAGCCATCTGATTATGAAAGACATCCAGTTCAATGGTGTGTGACCCGTAGGGGATGCAGTAGCGGGTTTTGGTGATCACGTTGCCGTCTGCCTTGGAACGCAGATGTTCGTATGCTTCCTGTGTCAGAGGAAATTCATGCTCTTGGCGCACCATCATACCCTTGGATTTGTAGGTGAGAATAAAGGCGTCATCTCTGCGCCGGATCCGCAGGACAGGCTGTTCGTTCAGATAGGCCTGTTCGATTTCACTGTGGGGATAAGACTCGATATCTTCCGGAATGGCAGATACCAGAAATTTGCGCTCGATTTCCATAAGGTTCCTCCTGTGATTGTGATTTGATGTAGCACCGATATGACGCTTATCATGGGATAAACCTATTATACAAGTTGTTCGTCAATTTGCAATGTGATAAGATGAAGAAAGTAATAACCAATCAAAACTTAAGAAAGTAAGAGGTGAGACGATGAGCAGAATAGCAATCTGTATGGCAAGCGGATGTGAAGAGATCGAGGGACTGACGGTTGTGGATGTGTTGCGCAGAGCCGGGATGGATATTGATATGATTGCGGTGTCGGACGAACCGCTGGTGACAGGCTCCCATGGCATTAGTTTTGTGACGGATAAGATGATCGCCGAGGTGAATTGGGCAGACTATGACGGCATTGTTCTGCCTGGTGGGATTCCCGGGACGCCGAATCTGGGTGCCAGCAGTGAGGTGACGGATGCACTCCGTTTGTTTGCACAGGAAGGCAAATTGTTGGCTGCGATTTGTGCGGCACCCAGTGTGCTGGGGGAGCAAGGGCTGCTTCAGGGGAAGAAAGCCACTTCTTATCCGGGCTTTGCAGAGAACATGCCGGGTGCAGTCTATGTAGAGGATGATGTGGTGTGGGATGGTAATGTGATTACCAGTCGTGGTCTGGGAACTGCCATTCCTTTTGCATTGACCATTGTGGAATATTATTCCGATCATGAAACAGCGGTGGCCCTTGGACGCAAATTCATGTATGAATTCTGCTAATAATTTCCATCATATTTTCCGTTGAAATGTTCATACTAGCATTAGATAAATCTTCGGAAGACATCAGGGATCGGAGTGCTGATGCAATATGCCAGCCGGCATCCCGAAGATTTATCTTAAAATAAATCTGGAGGTAATGGACATGAGCGGATCTTCAAATTCAAATGCAGGTAGAATGGCAGTTCCTGAAGCAAAGGATGCAATGAACCGTTTCAAGCAGGAGGTTGCCAGCGAGATCGGTGTACCACTCAAGGACGGATATAACGGTGAGTTAACATCAAAGCAGGCAGGTTCTATCGGCGGCGAAATGGTCAAGAAAATGATCATGAAGCAGGAACAGGAAATGAGCAAATAACCATCCTGTCATATTTAGGGAAGGCAGCCTCGGGAAACACTATGGTTTCCCGGGGCTGTTTTTCTTCGTTCTATGGGTCGAAAGCGTATTGCCATTTAAATTTCGGTGTGATATAATACTTCAATGACTGCACAAGGGGAGACCTTTTTATAATAGGATTCTATTATAGATGTGATTAGTACATGAGTTACATATTTAAGGAGGAAATGAATTAAATGAGTGTACAGGTTGAAGCATTAGAGAAGAATATGGCGAAACTCACCGTTGAGGTTCCTGCCGACAGATTAGAGAAGGCTCTGGATACTGCATATAATAAGCAGAAGAAGAGTATCTCTATTCCGGGATTCCGTAAGGGCAAGGTGCCAAGAGCGATGGTTGAGAAGATGTATGGCGTTGAGATTTTCTATGAGGATGCTGCCAACATCTTATTGCAGGAGACCTATCCGGAAGCATACGATGAGAGTGGTCTGGATATCGTTTCACAGCCTTCCATCGATGTGGTTCAGTTAGAGAAGGGGAAGCCATTTATCTATACCGCAGAAGTGGCAGTGAAGCCGGAAGTTACACTTGGCAAATATAAGGGCATTACCGTAACGAAGATCGATACCACCGTTACGGATGAAGAAGTGGATGCCGAGATTGAGACACAGAGAAATAACAATGCAAGAACCGTATCTGTAGAAAGACCGATTGAGAATGGCGATACCGCAGTAATCGACTTTGAAGGATTTGTGGACGGTGTTGCTTTTGAAGGCGGCAAGGGCGAGAATTATGATCTGGAGATCGGTTCTCATTCCTTTATTGATACCTTTGAAGATCAGTTGGTTGGCAAGTCTGCAGGAGATGATGTGGATGTCAATGTTACCTTCCCGGAACAGTATCAGGCAGAGGACTTAGCAGGCAAGCCGGCATTGTTCAAGGTTAAGATTCATGAAGTAAAGGCAAAGGAACTGCCGGAACTGGATGACGAATTTGCACAGGATGTTTCTGAGTGTGATACACTTGCAGATTATAAGGAAGAAGTAAAGAAGAAATTGGCAGACCGCAAAGAAGCAGATGCGCGTCGCACGAAGGAAGACGAAGCCGTTGACAAGATCATCGACGATGCCAAGATGGATATTCCGGAGGCTATGATTGACAATCAGGTCAACAGCATGATTAATGATTTTGCCAACAACATGATGCAGCAGGGACTGTCTTTAGAGCAGTATATGCAGTTTACCGGTATGACCATGGATAAGTTCAAAGAGCAGGTACGTCCGGATGCGGTGAAGAGAATCCAGACTTCACTGGTATTAGAGCAGATCGCAAAGGACGAGAATATCGAGGTTTCCGATGAGGATGTGGACGCAGAGATCGAAAAGATGGCTGCCTCTTACGGTATGGAAGCAGATAAGTTAAAAGAATACATCCAGGATGCCGAGAAAGAGACCATGAAGAATGATATCGCAATTCAGAAAGCAATCACTCTTGTCATGGACAATGCAAAAGAAAGAGCAAAGAGAACCACAAAGAAAGCAGACGAAGATAAGGAGCCTGCAAAGAAGACAACAACAAAAAAGACAACAGAAAAGAAAACAACAGCCAAAAAGACAACAAAGAAGACTGCAGATGAGGCAGATGCCGAATAATCAGGCAGAGGCAGTCAGGTGGAATGGAGGTTCATAATATGGCGACAATACCTTATGTCATTGAGCAGAATAGTAGAGGAGAGCGTTCTTACGATATCTATTCGCGCTTGTTGAAGGACAGGATCATTTTCCTTGGGGAGGAAGTTAATGAAACGACGGCAAGTCTGGTAGTTGCACAGTTGTTATTTTTAGAGTCGGAAGATCCCAGTAAGGATATCCATCTCTACATCAATTCTCCGGGTGGAATGGTGACCGCTGGCATGGCCATCTATGACACAATGCAGTACATTAAATGTGACGTATCTACGATCTGTATCGGTATGGCAGCCAGCATGGGAGCATTTTTGCTGGCAGGCGGTGCCAAGGGCAAACGTTTTGCACTTCCCAATGCGGAAGTCATGATTCATCAGCCCTCCGGCGGTGCGAAGGGCCAGGCGACAGAGATTCAGATTGCTGCTGAGAACATCTTAAAGACCAAGAAAAAGTTAAATCAGATGTTGGCAGATAACACCGGTAAGCCATTGGAGCAGGTGGAGATCGACACCGAGAGAGATTATTATATGAGTGCACAGGAAGCACTGGAGTATGGCTTGATTGATGGTATCATCACAAAGAAAGAGTAATGTACAAAAAGAGGGTACCCCGATATGGGATACCCTCGACGTGCATATCATAAAGGAATGAGAGAACGATAGTATGGCAGGTAGAATGAATGACGACAAAATCAGATGCTCCTTCTGCGGCAAATCGCAGCAGCAGGTTCGTAAGTTGATTGCGGGACCGAACGGGGCGTATATTTGTGACGAATGCGTTGACATCTGTTCAGAGATTATTGAAGAAGAATTGCTGGACAGCGGGGAGCGTGAGACAGATGATAGCGGATTTGATATCAATCTTCTGACGCCACAGCAGATGAAAGAATTTCTGGATGACTATGTAATCGGACAGGAGGAAGCAAAGAAAGTCCTGTCGGTTGCTGTATATAATCACTATAAGCGTATCACATCGGATGCGACGATTGACGTAGAACTCCAGAAGAGTAATGTATTGCTCTTAGGACCTACGGGTAGTGGTAAGACCTTGCTGGCACAGACGCTGGCACGGGTGCTTGGCGTTCCGTTTGCTATCGCTGACGCAACCACTTTGACCGAAGCAGGTTATGTGGGGGAAGATGTGGAGAATATTCTGCTGAAACTGATTCAGGCGGCAGATTATGATATCCATGCAGCGGAGATGGGAATTGTATATATTGATGAGATTGATAAGATTACGAAGAAATCTGAGAATGTCTCCATTACCCGAGATGTCTCCGGTGAAGGTGTTCAGCAGGCATTGTTGAAGATTATCGAAGGCACGGTGGCTTCCGTGCCGCCACAGGGTGGAAGAAAGCATCCGCAGCAGGAGACCATCTCCATTGATACGAAGAATATTCTGTTTATCTGTGGCGGTGCTTTTGAAGGAATTGATAAGATTATTTCTGCGCGATTGGACAGTAAGGCCATTGGATTTCAGGCGGATATTCAGGAGCGCAATCACGATAATCTGTCTGATCTGCTCAAGCAGGCGTTGCCGCAGGATTTCATCAAGTATGGTCTGATTCCTGAGTTTATCGGACGTGTACCGATCAATGTCTCACTGGAGGAATTGGATGAGAACGCCATGGTGCGGGTGCTGACAGAACCGAAGAATAGTCTGGTCAAGCAGTATCAGGCACTGTTTAGCATGGATGATGTGGATCTTGAATTTGATCAGGATGCGCTGGTGGAGATTGCCAGAAAGTCCATTGAACGCAAGACCGGAGCCAGAGGACTGCGGGCGATCATGGAAAATGTGATGATGGATTATATGTATCAGGTGCCATCGGATAAGTCCATCAAGATTGTACAGGTGACAAAGGATATGGTGGATGAGAATCTGGTGTTGGAGAACAAGCAGATGCGGCAGGATACCATTGACAGCAAGCAGGAGAAAAGTGCATAATGGTCATTCGGAATGTAACGTTGGAGACCGTCTGCGGTGTGACAAGTACTTTGCCACAGAATACATTGCCGGAGGTGGCATTTGCAGGCAAGTCGAATGTAGGTAAGTCTTCGCTGATCAATGCGTTGATGAACCGCAAGTCATTGGCGCGGACTTCGGCACAGCCGGGAAAGACCCAGACGATTAATTTCTACAATATTAATCAGGAGATTTATCTGGTGGATTTGCCGGGATATGGTTATGCCAAGGCTTCGGAAAAGGAGCGGGAAGCATGGGGCGTGATGATTGAAAAGTATCTGAACACGTCGGAGCAGCTTCGCGCCGTATTTCTTCTGGTGGATATCCGGCACAAGCCGTCAGCCAATGATAAGCAGATGTTTGAGTGGATGGAATACGTCGGGTATGATCCGATTGTGATTGCCACCAAACTGGACAAGATTAAACGTAGTCAGGTGGATCGACAGATTAAGTTGATCCGGGAAGGATTAGGAGCCGACAAGGAGACGATCATTGTACCGTTTTCTGCCCAGACAAAGCAGGGCCGGGAAACGATATGGGATTTTATGGATCAGGTTATAGAAAATGAGCAGAAAGAAGCATAAGGGATTATTTGTGAGTATTTTGCTGGCCACCATTTTTATGGTGGCCTTTGGCGGTACTTTTTTTCTTTTTTCAGAACAATCTAAGAAGCAGTCAGCGCAAAATCTGACGGTGGTGACGTCGTTTTATCCCATGTATATCGCCGCCATGAATATCTGTGATGGCGTGGAGGGGGTTACCCTGGAGAATCTCAGCGAACCGCAGACGGGCTGTCTGCATGATTACCAACTGACTCCGGAAGACATGAAGTTACTGTCTACGGCAGATGTATTCATTGTGAATGGCGGTGGCATCGAGGAATTTTTGACGGACGTTGCCAAAGCGTATCCGGAGTTGGTGATTGTGGATGCCAGTCAGGATATTGAGATATCGGAGGATAACGCCCATGTGTGGATGAGTGTGGAATCTCACATCCGCCAGGTGCAGAATATCGCCGCAGGATTGGCGGCAGTGGATGCACAGAATGCCCATGGGTATACGCATAATGCAGAACACTATTGCAGTCATTTGCAGGAACTGGCAGAGGAGGAAGCGACACTTAAGCAGGAACTTTCCGGACAGTCGGTGGTGCTGTTTCAGGAGGCGTATGCGTATCTGGCAGAGGATCTGGGGCTTACGGTGGCCTATGTGCTGGATCTGGATGAGGAGCGTCAGGTCAGTGCCGGTGAAGTATCGGCAGTGATGAAGGCAATCCGCCAGCAGGAGGTGTCGGTGGTCTTTGCCGATGATGTCTATGCCAAGGAAATGAGTGCCATGGTGGAGGATGAGACAGATGCCGTATCCGTCTGCATTGATACCCTGGTGCGTGGCACATACGATAAGAACAGTTATCTGACCCAGATGCAGCAGAATATCGATGCAATCCGCGAAGCCTATGGCGTGAATTGAGAAACAGGAAAGGAAGGACAGTGGAACGAATATGCGCAGAAAGATCAAGCCATGTGGTTTTCATTGTATAAAAATGAAAGATATCGGCGTCAGTTTTGGCGGGCAGGTGGTGTTGGAGCATGTGAATCTTCATATCCACTGTGGCAGCCTGACAGCCCTCATCGGTCGGAATGGTGCGGGCAAATCCACGCTAATCAAAGCGATTCTGGGAGAGATTTCCCATTCGGGAACCATTACCTTTTCGGATACGGAAAACGGACGTATTCGCAAAATGAAGGTCGGTTATGTGCCTCAGTCACTGAATCTGGAGGCAAATACACCCATGGATGTCTATGATTTGATTACCAGTTTTCGTTATGATGTGCCTGTCTTTTGGAAGAGTAAAAAATGTTATCAGGAGATCAAAGAGGCGCTGGCAGAATTCGAGGCAGATTATCTGATCGATCAGCCGGTGGGGAGTCTCTCCGGCGGCGAATTACAGAGGGTTTTGCTGTCTATGGCAGTGATGGATAACCCGAATCTGCTGCTGTTGGACGAGCCGGTCTCCGGTATTGATAAAAACGGCATGGATCTGTTCTATGAGAAGATGGATTATCTGCGTCGGAATTATGATATGTCGATTATTCTGATTTCCCATGATCTGGATTACGTGGCCAAGTATGCGGATAATGTGGTGCTTTTGGACAAGACCATACTGGCTGAGGGCAATCCCAAAGAAGTGTTTGAGAGCGATGCTTTTGGTCATGTGTTCGGCAATGCCACCTATGAGTATGGTAATAATGTGGGACATGTCAGAGAGCCCATGAAAAAAGAGGCTCCTTATGAGGCGGGATATAAGGGCAGAAAGGAGCGGGAGAATGAGTAGTTATTTTACGGAATTATTCCAATATGATTTTATGCGCCGCGCATTTTTGGCAGTGCTCATTATCACGCCGCTGCTGGGGATTCTGGGAACAATGATTGTACACAAAAAGATGGCGTATTTTTCGGATGCGCTGGGGCATTCTGCACTGACCGGAATTGCGATTGGCGTGGTGTGCGGCATCAGTGACACGAATCTTTCCATGGTGCTGTTTGCCATTGTGTTTGCTTTTCTACTCAATCAGATCAATCGGAAGAATCTGGCGGCGACAGATACGATTATTTCGGTGTTTGCCAGTTGCAGTACCGCCATTGGCCTTGCCATTCTCTCCCGGGGAGGTAATTTTAGCAAGTACTCCACTATTCTGGTGGGCGATATCTTAAGTATCACGGCAAGAGAGATTGGTTATCTGCTTGCCATCTTTGTGGTAACGATTATTTTTTGGTGTGTGGCGGTCAATAAACTGAATGCTATCAGCATTCATGCGTCGCTGGCAAAGAGCCGCAATATTTCCGTGCGTCTCATTGAGGACATCTTTGCGGTGATTATTGCGTTGATTGTTACTTTATCCATTAAGTGGATCGGGATTCTCCTGATCAATGCCTTGTTGATTTTGCCGGCCGCGGCCAGCCGCAATATTTCCGACAATATGCGGGAGTATCATCTGTATGCCGTGATCTTTAGTCTGTTTTCCGGTATTGTGGGATTGGTGGTGTCTTACTTTACGAATGTTGCCACCGGACCGATGATTGTCATCATTGCATCTGTGATCTATTTTGCAACCTATTTTTATGGAAAGCGTCGATAGGAACTGTGAGGCTATTGTCGCAAGAATTCGAAAATCATTTCATGGGAATTGCGCCCCGTGAAATGATTTTTTTGTTTTATGTATAGAAATGGCGTGGATGATGCAGACTAATGTGGTAGAAAATCGAAGTGCGACGGGAAAGGATGATGCGACAATGAGAACAACCATTTACCGCATTTGTCTGCTGATCTGTCTGGTGGTTGCCGTGACAGCAGGCGTTCTTTTGTATCAGGAATATACGAACAGGGAGGAACAGACACAGTGGCTTCTGGTGTAAGTGGAAAAAATGAGACGCTGTATCTGCGTCTGGAGCGTGCCGTCTTAAGTTACGAACCCCAGATTACGCTGGGGGATTTGGGTGGTCTGGAATGTACGAACAGTGAGATGCTGGCAAGATTGAAAGCGTTGCATATTTACCGGTTCAAACATCCGGGCAATATGGTATGCACAATCACAAAACTGATCGAGGAAATTCATAAATTATATCCACAGATGACCGTGGTCAATCTGGGCGAGATGGATGTGGTTATGGAATATCGGGAAAAGAAGCCGTCGAAGGTCATGCAGGTGGTCAAGACGATTGTTGTGTGCGTGCTGCTTTTCTTTGGCGCGGCATTTACGATTATGGCGTTTCATAACGACATCGGTATCACGGATGTGTTTCAGCGTTTTTACACACAGGTGGTGGGCAGTACAAAACCGCAGGTCTCTGTGTTGGAGATCAGTTATTCCATTGGTCTGGCAGCTGGAATTCTGTTTTTTTATAATCATTTTGGTAAAAAGAAACTCACCCACGATCCTACGCCGGTGCAGGTGGAAATGCGCAAATATGAAAAGGATTTGGATACCGCAATTATTGAAAATGCAGCGAGACGAGGTGAGAATCTGGATGTTTCTTAATAATGTCATCTTAGCAGTAGGAGCCCTCATCGCCGGTGCGGCGACAGCGGCCGGTGTGATTGCTCTTTTGACCAAACTTGGTGTGGTGCCACGGTTGATTGCCCGGTTTGAACTGGCACAGGGGACACTTGTCTTTGAGAGTGCCATTGTGGTTGGCTGTGTAGTCGGTTGTATTGTATCGATTGGAAAAGAGTTGTGGATAGGCTCGTTATTTTTTGGAGGAATCACGCCGGAGCAGAGACCGATGGGTGCGCTGATTTTTCTGGCATTGGCGGGGGTGTGCAGCGGTATTTATGTGGGCTGTCAGGCGATGGCGCTGGCAGAGATTCTGAATATGTTTCCCATCTTGTTTCGACGGTTGAAATTGCAGATGGGGCTCCGCTGGGTGGTTGTTGCTATCGCCTTTGGCAAACTGTCAGGCAGTCTGTGGTATTTTGCATACAGTTACCAGAGTATCGGCGGTTAGCCGGAAAAGGAAAGGAAGAGCGAGGATATGGATCAGAAGGAAAAAGAGCAGATCAACGAGACTTATAATGAATATGTGGAGAGTGTAACACCAAAAGCCAGTCTGCCCATGCGCATGGGAAAGGCTTTTCTGGTGGGCGGAGCCATCTGTCTTCTGGGGCAGTTTCTTTTGAATATAGGAAAGAAGTATGGTCTGGATGAGAAGACGGCGGCAAGTTATTGCAGTCTGACACTGGTATTTCTCAGCGCACTGCTGACGGGTACGGGCATCTATCCGGTGATTGCCAGTTTTGGAGGCGCCGGTGCTTTGGTACCTATCACGGGATTTGCCAACAGTGTGGCGGCAACGGCTCATGGATTTAAGGTGGAAGGTCATGTCTTCGGCATTGGTGCCCGGATCTTTCAGATTGCCGGTCCGGTTATTTTGTATGGTGTCTTTACCAGTTGGCTGCTGGGGATGATTTACTGGTTTATACAGGTCCTCGGCATTTTGTAGTTCGTTTGTATCTTATAAAAGCCATAATTTGTTATTAATTTTTTGTAAAACCACTAGATATTGTATGGCCTATTGTGTATAATGAGAACGGCACTGACGAGGGTGCAGTAATCAGATACAGATAGGAGGCAAAGATATGATAGAGATGAAAGAATGGGACGGCTTTGAGGGAAGACTCTGGAAGGAAGAGATCAATGTTCGTCAGTTCATTCAGGATAATTATACCCCCTATGACGGGAATGAAGAGTTTCTGGCAGGACCGTCAGAGGCTACGAATAAATTGTGGGGCGCTTTGCAGAAATTGCAAAAAGAAGAGCGTGCCAAGGGCGGTGTGCTGGACATGGAGACCAAGGTGGTATCCGGTTTGACTTCTTACGGCCCGGGTTATATTGATGAGTCTATGAAGGATTTGGAGCAGGTGGTTGGTTTGCAGACAGACAAGCCGCTCAAACGTGCCTTTATGCCCTATGGCGGAATCAAGATGGCCGTGCAGGCATGTGAGACTTACGGGTACGAAGTAGATCCTATGCTGAAGGAGATTTTTACCAAGTATCATAAGACACATAATACGGCGGTCTTTGATGCCTATACACCTGAGATGTTGAAAGCACGTCACAACAAGATCATTACCGGACTGCCGGATACCTATGGACGTGGACGTATCGTGGGCGATTATCGTAGAATCGCCTTGTATGGTATCGATTATCTGATCGAACAGAAAAAGGAAGATAAGTTGAAATGTGGCAGCGGTAGCATGAAGGGCGAAGTGATTCGTCTTCGTGAGGAGATTGCCGAGCAGATTCGTGCACTGGAAGGCATGAAAGACATGGCAGCCATCTATGGTTATGATATTTCCCGCCCGGCACAGAATGCAAAAGAGGCGATTCAGTGGCTGTATTTCGGTTATCTGGCAGCCATCAAGACACAGAATGGCGCAGCAATGTCCGTTGGTCGTGTGTCTACGTTCCTTGACATTTATTTCCAGAGAGATCTGGACCGTGGACTGATCACGGAGGATGAAGTACAGGAATTGGTGGATCATTTTACCATGAAACTTCGTATGGTGAAATTTGCCAGAATCCCATCGTATAATCAGTTGTTCTCCGGTGACCCGGTATGGGCAACTCTGGACGTAGCCGGAACCGGCGTGGATGGAAGATCTATGGTAACAAAGACCGACTTCCGTTTCCTACATACCCTGGAAAACATGGGCCCGGCACCGGAACCGAATCTGACGGTATTGTATTCATCCAGTCTGCCGGAGAATTTCAAACGGTATGCAGCAAAGATTTCCATTGCTACAAGTTCCGTGCAGTATGAGAACGACGATGCCATGAAGCCGGTATGGGGTGACGATTATGCCATCTGCTGTTGTGTTTCCGCGACACAGACCGGTAAGGAAATGCAGTTCTTTGGTGCGAGAGCCAATCTGGCAAAATGTCTGTTATACGCCATTAACGGTGGAATCGACGAGAAGACAGGGGAGCAGGTGGGACCGAAATATCGTCCCATTACATCCGAGTATCTGGATTACGATGAGGTTATGGACCGTTATGATGATATGATGGAATGGCTTGCAGACTTGTACGTCAACACCCTGAATTTGATTCAGTATATGCATGATAAATATTATTATGAAGCAGCAGAACTGGCGCTGATGGATACGAATCTGGAGCGTACCTTTGCAACGGGAATCGCAGGATTTTCTCATGTGATTGACTCCTTATCAGCCATCAAATATGCCAAGGTCAAGGTCATTCGCGATGAGAATGGTCTGGCAAAGGATTACGAGATCGAGGGTGACTTCCCCAGATATGGTAATGACGATGACCGTGCAGATGAGATTGGTGTATGGCTGCTGAAGACCTTTATGGATAAGATCAAGAGACATCATACCTACCGTCGCTCCATCCCCACCACATCCATTCTGACGATTACGTCCAATGTGGTATATGGTAAGGCAACCGGTTCTATGCCGGATGGAAGAAAAGCGGGAGAACCGTTGTCACCGGGTGCAAACCCAAGTTATGGTGCAGAGCAGAACGGTCTGCTTGCTTCCTTGAACTCACTGACCAAATTACCGTACGAGTGGGCATTGGACGGCATTTCCAATACGCAGACCATCAATCCGGGGGCTCTGGGCAATGAGGAAAATGAGCGGACTGAGAATCTGGTGCAGGTAATGGATGGTTACTTTGATCAGGGCGCACATCATCTGAATGTGAATGTATTTGGCAAAGAAAAATTGATTGATGCCATGGAACATCCGGAGAAGGAAGAATACGCGAACTTTACCATTCGTGTTTCCGGCTATGCAGTGAAGTTCATTGACTTGACTAAGGAGCAGCAGATGGATGTGATTGCAAGAACCTGTCACGAACATATGTAATTCGCACCGGGGCAGACAACATGATCGTATGATAAATTGCAGCATAGGATTTCCTATGCTGCAAATCTTTTACGGCAGTTGCATTCTGTTTCTGCGACTCCCCGGAACATCCCGCAAGATGTCATATAATTAGATTGTTCTGTAATTTTATCTGTCTACCTTTCCTGTGCCAGAATGCAGCAATACTAACAGGTGCGTTTTTCTTTCGTCGATTAGAACTGTCTTCGTAAGGTTAGACAGAAAGCGACCCGCAGTTCGCCTGAATGCGGATGTGAATGCGTGCATTCGTGACTGCCTTAGCGAGCGTCTTTTTCGAAACGTCACGCCGCGCTGGTCGTGTCTGAGCACGTTGTGTAACGTTCTCGGGGATATCCATGGTGCGAGTTTTGACAAGCGGCGTGTAATCACGTCCGAAAAAGCGCTCACTT
>CAMAKU010000048.1 GCA_945836255.1 uncultured Roseburia sp.
AATGGTGTTGTTTCAAAACTACTATAAAGTGACCTGGGCCAGATGTCAAATCATCCACAATGGGTCACGGATGGAGAGAAGTATGAAAGATTATGCGATTTCCTATATGGATGAATTCGGTTGTCTGGGGGCAGACTGTCCGCAAACCTGTTGTAAGGGGTGGCAGATTCTAGTGGATGAGCAGACACTTGCCGTCATTCAACAGGAGGAGGATCCTCTGGCGCGTAAAATGCGTGGGAAAATCCGCCGACGGGGCCAGACGCAGATTCGTAAGCGGCTGGGACGTTGTCCTTTTCATACCAAGGAGCGGCTCTGCCAGTTGCAGAAAGAGGGACATACGCAGTGGATGCCCTTGGTGTGCCGGGAATACCCACGACGGATTGTGGCGTTTTCAGACCGGAGGGAACTGACATTGGAACTGGCATGCCCGGCGGCAGCCGAACTTTTTTTACAGCATACCAATCAGATTTTTCTGAGTCCCTGGGTGGGGAGTGCCCATGATACGTTGTGGCAGATACAGAATGAGGATGCACCGTTTCTTTCTTTTTTGTTGCAGTTGCGGGATGAGACAATTGCACAAATCAATCAGGTAGAACGCATAGATGCGGCATGGATGGGGCAGTGTTATCAACGTTATGATGCCATGCATACCTGGATTGTCCGGGACCGCCTGCAGGAGGCGCAGAATCTGTTGGAGTCCATGAATGAGGAGATGACAGTGACTTCGGGCAGAGGGACAGACGCAGAGTTGTCCTTTGCTTTTTATCCCATGGAATTGCTGGATCGGGTGATTGCCTATCAATTAGACGACTCCGGTCTGCGGTACACCAATGGATTGCTCAAACAGCGGATTCGCAGTTACTATCGCCTGTTCAATGAGAAGACCCCCGAACAGGCCCGTCGTTTTTTTGACGCGCAGATGAAACAGATGCTGACAGATATGCCTTCCGCTATGGAAAAATACAAAGCATATGCCATTTATAATCTGTACGTGATGCTCCCGGCAGTGTATGAGGACTATCATCTGCTTCGTGCCCTGTTGCTAGGCGATATGTATCTGCAATTGTATATGTTATTTGATGTGGTAACCTGGGTGACGTGTCAGCAGGAAGGCTCGTCATATACATTAGACAAACAGGTGGAAACGCTGTCGGCACTGGAGCGTCGTATGCGCCATAATTTGGGCATTACAGATGGCATTTGGCGCAGACTTCGGAAAGAATTTTTGTCGTAATGTATGTGCGAAATGCACAAAAAAGTAATTAACATACTGTGAGAACTATACGAAAATAACAAGAAAGATTGACAGGCTGCAAAAAAGACGATAGTATACGTGTATAAACAATGTTACTGTTCAATCAGGCATGAGTTTTCTGTTTTGGAAACTCATGCCTTTTTTTATGCAAACCCGGGAACGCATAGAAGGTGGATGGTAACAAAGAGATAGGAGGCATGAATCAATGCTTAGTTTTTTGAAGAAAAAGCCACAGGAAGATAAGACAGAGCATTGTCTTGACGTGCTGGCTCCGTGTTCCGGCAGAATCATCGACATTACAGAAGTGCCGGATGATGTATTTGCCGGAAAAATGATGGGAGACGGTATGGCAGTGTGGCAGGAAAAGCCGCAGGTGTGTGCACCGGTGGATGGTATCATATCCATGGTGGCAGATACAAAACATGCATTTGGTATCACCACACCGGAAGGACTGGATATTTTAGTACATGTCGGCCTGGAAACTGTGGAACTGCAAGGTGAGGGGTTTGAACAGATTCGTCAGCAAGGGGAAGAGGTAAAAGCCGGTGATGTCATCTTATCGGTTGACCTGGATGTGATGAAGGACAAGGGCATCGAAATGGTTGTTCCGGTTCTTTTGATTCCCAATGAAGAAAAAGACACCCGTAAGACGGAAGAGACTGAGGCAATCAGCGGCGAAACAGTGTTATTTTCCATTGCCTGACCTTTCGATATGGTTGGGACTGAATTGTAGCAAAGGAGAACTCTTATGAAAAATGTAAAAGATAAAGTTGTGGAAGGAATGGCGAATTTCGCCAAGAACATGGTACAGCCATTGCTTTATGTGGCTGTCATCGGAATGATCTTACTACTGGGTATCATTCTGACCAATTCAAGAATTACGGAAGCACTTCCGTTTTTGGGCTGGGGTCCGTTACCGTTCATCGGAAAACTGATTTATAATTGCTTGATGTTTATTATTAACAATCTTTCCATCGTACTCTGTGTTGGTATTGCAGGTGCTATGGCAAAGAAATATCGTCATCATGCCTGCATCATCGCATTGATTTCCTTCTTTATTTTCCTCAATGCCAATAACCTGACATTGACACAGACAGGGAATCTGGCTGAGATGGGAATGCTGGGACTGATCGGTACCGGTCAGGCATCTGTATTTGGCATTCAGGTGCTGGATATGGGTGTGTTTGGTGGTATTATCATGGGTGTTGTAACCGGTGCCATCTTCAACAAATTCTGCGATGCCAAATTCAATGGCTACTGGCAGATGTTCTCAGGGGTTCGTTTCCCCTTTGTCATCATGATTGCCGTATCCATCTTCCTTGGATGGGGTGCAACTTATGTATGGCCGTTTGTTCAGATGGTAATCTCATCTTTGACAAACTTTATGAGTGATTCCGGATATATCGGATTATTCTTATATGGATTTTTAAATAAGTTCTTAGTACCGGCAGGACTGCATCACTTAGTATATGCACCGTTCCAGTTCAGTGAAATGGGTGGTGTTGCAACCATCGCAGGCGAAGTATATACCGGCGCAATGGCAATCAGAACTGCAGAAGTTGCTGCAGAACTTCCATTTTCAGATGCTACCTATTGGATGGTATTTACATTTAACAACTTGTTCCCGTATCTGGGTATTGCAGCAGCATTTTATACCACAGCAAAGCCGAAGAACAAAGAGAAGACCAAGGCAATGCTGATTCCGTTGACCGTAACCGTATTGCTGTCAAGTTTGACAGAACCGTTTGATTTCCTGTTCTGTTTCTCACAGCCGTTACTGTTTTTGGTGTTATCTATTATTTCCGGTATCTCTGTTGTATTGCTCAAGGTGTTCAGCCTGCCGGCAGCAACCAGTGGTGGAATTATCAATGTAATTATCAGTAATATCGTGGCTGGTTATGAGAGAACCAAATGGCCATTTATGATTCTGTTAGGATTGGTTGTGGCAGTTGTTACCTATGTCATCTTTGTATTCCTAATTAAGAAATTTGATTACAAGACACCGGGTCGTGAAGACGATGAGGAAGAAGAAGGAACCACCATCGCGAAGACAGATGCAGAGAAGATCGAAGAAAAGACAGAAGAGAAAGGGACAGAGACCGATGCCGGTGACGAACTGTCTCAGGCAAAAGCCATTATTGCAGGTCTTGGCGGTAGCGAAAATATAGTTTCCGTGGACTGTTGCTTTACCAGACTTCGTGTGGAACTGAAAGATGTCTCTGCTATTGATGAAAAAGCGTTAAAGAAAACCGGCTGCAGTGGCGTAGTGAAAAAGAGTAATGAAGTGCAGGTTGTATACGGCATGCAGGTCGGCGAGATTAAGAATGCAGTAGAGAGTGCGCTGTAAAAGATAGCGCCTAAGGAGGGATTAAAATGATCATTACAATTGTTGGTGGTGGTAGTACATTTACCGCCGGTATTGTGAAATCCATTGCTCTGCGTCGAGAGGAATTGGAAGTAGATGAGATTCGTCTGTTTGATATTGATAAGGAACGTCAGGACCGGATCGGTATTCTGGTGGATTGGATTCTTCATGAAGATTTGAAAACCGATATCAAACTGGTGATCACATATGATAAAAAAGAGGCTTATACAGATGCAGACTTTATCTTTGCTCAGATGCGTGTGGGCGGCTATGCCATGCGGGAGCAGGATGAAAAGATTCCGTTGCGGCATGGTTGTGTGGGTCAGGAGACCTGTGGATGTGGTGGACTTGCCTATGGCATGCGTACGATTTTCCCCATGATCGAGGTCATCGATGATACGGAAAAATATGCAAAACCCACCTACTGGATTTTGAATTATTCCAATCCGGCAGCCATTGTTTCGGAGGCATGCCGCAAGTTGCGTCCCAATGCGCGAATCATCAACATCTGTGATATGCCCATCGCAATTATTGATGTGGTGGCTGCTGCCATGGAGATTGAGGATAAAAAGGAAATCGTTTATGATTATTTTGGATTAAATCATTTTGGATGGTTTACTTCCATCGAATATCATGGCAAGGATCTGATGGAGCCGTTGCGTGAATATATTAAGGAACATCAGATTCTGATGCCGGCAGCGTACTTAAAGGATAAGGCAGCGCTGGCAGCAAAGCCTACGGGCGATGGAGACGATCAGCAGAACCGTCATACCAAGGGAAGTTGGTATTATGTCTGGAAGGGTGTCTATGAGATTATGGAACTCTTCCCGGAATATCTCCCCAACACCTATCTGAATTATTATTTGCAGCAGAAGGAATTTGTGGAGCATTCCAATCCTGAGATGACCCGTGCCAACGAAGTCATGCAGACCCGTGAGAAAAATCTCTTTGACGGCATTGACAATTATGTCAAGACCGGCGTTGTGGATGAGACGGTATTCTATGCAGGCAGTCATGGTGATTGGATCGCTGATCTGGCCATTGCGCTTAAGAATGATACGAAGGCAAGATTCCTGGTCATCACGGAAAACCGTGGCGCTATCCCGAATATGCCTTACGATGCTATGGTGGAAGTGCCGGCTTACATCGGCAAGAACGGACCGGAAGTCATTGCCCGGGATAATATTCCGTTGTTCCAGCAGGGGCTGATGATGCAGCAGTTGAACTCAGAGAAACTGTTGGTGGAAGGCTGCATCGAGGGCTCTTATGAAAAGGTACTCAAAGCCTTTACCTTAAATAAGACGGTTCCGAGCATGACAGTAGCAAAAGAAATCCTTGATGAAATGATTGAGGCAAATAAGCCTTATTGGCCGGAACTTAAGTAGTCATTATGACACCGGATAAAAAGGGGAAGTTTGGATGAAGGTATCAAAAGTAATCAATAACAATGTGGTAAGTTCTGTTGATGAAAAAGGCCGGGAGATTATTGTTATGGGTAAAGGCGTCGGGTTTCAGAAGAAACCCGGCGACATCATCGCAGATTCGGCGGTGGAGAAAATTTTCTCCCTGCCGGAAACATCATCCGGACAGTTTGCGGATCTGGTCAAAGATATGCCCTATGAGCATATCCAGTTGGCCGAGGAGATTATCGCACATGCAAAGAAGTGCATACCGCAAAAACTGAACAAAAATATCTACATTACCCTGACAGACCATTTGAACTATGCGATTGAACGTCAGATGCAGGGGATTACAATTGAAAATGCGTTTCTGTGGGAAATCAAGAAATATTATCACACAGAGTATCAGGTAGGTATGGACGCGTTGGAAATGGTCAAAAAGAAGTTGGGGATTGCCCTGACCGAGCATGAGGCGGCATTTCTGGCATTGCATTTTGTAAATGCGGAAATGGATGCCAACATGAGTCAGTCGATTTCCATGCCTGGGGTGATACGGGATATCATCCAAATCATCGAAACGAACCTTGGAAAAGCAGTAGATGAGAATTCTCTTTCCTATGAGCGATTGGTGACACATTTGAAGTTTTTCTTACAGCGGATTATCAAAAAGGAAACTTATAAGGAGACGGATGAACTGTTTCTGGACTCCATCCGCAGTCATTGCAGACAGGAATATCTGTGTGCGTGTCAGATACGTGAGTACATACGGGAGAAATTGGGACATGAGACATCAGACGAGGAGTTGATGTATCTGACCCTCCATATCCGTCGTGTTGCCAATCCGCATCAGGAGGTATAGGGACTTCTCGGAAAGGAGAAGGCATGAAAGAATTTACATACGTCATTCAGGATGAAGTCGGATTGCATGCCAGACCGGCAGGACTTCTGGCAAAAGAAGCAAAGAAGTATGCTTCAGAGATTAAGATTGCTTCGAAAGGCAAAGAGGCGGAAGCAGGAAAGATCATGGCACTGATGGCGCTTGGCGTCAAAAAGGGCGAAGAAGTGGTCATTACCGTTGCAGGACCGGATGAAGAGATGGCGGCAGCGGAATTGGAACTTTTCTTTCAACAGAATTTATAACAGATCGCAAAGATGGGAATGGCTATGGAAACGGTACAGGGAAAAAAGATATATGGAGGTATCGTGATCGGCAAAATCTTTCATTATCGGAAAGAGGACAGTCAGATCAGACGGTGCCAGATTGAAGATATCGATGCGGAATGGAAGCGATATGAAAAGGCAAAAGAGACCGCCATCGAACAATTGACAGTTTTGTATGATACAACAAAAGAAAAGGTTGGGGAAGTGAATGCCCAGATCTTTGAAGTGCATGCAATGATGCTGGAAGACGAAGATTATAATGACTGCATCAAGGGCATTATCGAGAACCAGAGCATGAATGCTGAATATGCGGTGGCAACCGCCGGAGATCGCTTTGCTGAGATGTTTGCCAATATGGAGGATGACTATTTCAAGGCTCGCGCGGTGGATATCAAAGATATTTCGGAGCGTATCATCCACATTCTGTTGGGCAGGGAAAGCCAACAGGATATGGGAGCAGAACCGGTGATTCTCATGGCAGATGATTTGGTGCCCAGTGAGACGGTCCAATTGGATAAGGAACTGTTACTTGCTTTGATCACAAAGAAAAGTTCGGTAAATTCCCATACGGCGATTCTGGCCCGTACCATGAATATACCGGCAATTACCAAAGTGGATATCCGGGCAGAGTGGCATGGCAAAACTGCCATTGTGGACAGTTACCGGGAGCAGGTCATCATTGATCCTTCGGAAGAAGTGCTGCAGGAATACCGGGTACTTCTGGAGCAGGAAAAAGAGAAAAAAGAACTGTTGCAGACCTTGAAGGGTAAGGAGAATGTCACACTGGACGGAAGGTCAATTCAGATTTATGCCAACATCGGCAAGCCGGAAGATATCCCCGGTGTATTGTTAAATGATGCCGGGGGAATCGGGTTGTTCCGCAGTGAATTCCTGTATCTGGGACGGGATGATTTTCCCTCGGAAGAAGAACAATTTCAGGTGTATCGTCAGGTGGCAGAGGTCATGGGCGATAAGAAGGTGATTATCCGTACATTAGATGTGGGAGCGGATAAACAGGTGGACTATTTTCACCTACCCCAAGAGGAGAATCCCGCCATGGGTTATCGGGCTATCCGAATCTGTCTGACTCAGCGTGACATCTTTAAGACGCAGTTGCGGGCGCTGTATCGCGCCAGTGCTTATGGCAATCTTGCCGTGATGTATCCCATGATTACCTCCCTGTGGGAACTTCAGGAAATCAAAAAGATGGCATCGGAAGTCAAAGCGGAATTAGAGAGGGACGGGATTCCCTGCAAAGAGATGGAGCAGGGAATCATGATTGAGACACCGGCGGCAGTAATGATCAGTGATCTTCTGGCAAAGGAAGCAGATTTCTTTAGCATCGGAACCAATGATTTGACCCAGTATACGCTGGCAATCGATCGGCAGAATACCATGCTGGATGACTTTTATGATCCACACCATGAGGCTGTTCTACGCATGATTCAGATGGTCATTGATAACGGTCACAAAGAGGGAATCTGGGTGGGTATCTGTGGTGAATTGGGTGCCGATGCGGATCTGATGGAAACCTTTCTTGCCATGGGCTTGGATGAGGTCTCCGTGTCCGCCAGTTGTGTGCTGCCTTTGCGCAAGAAAGTGCGGGAGACAAGACTGTGTGAAAAGAAATAAGTGTCACGGATGATTCCGGTAATCTGCAAATTTTGCCTTGACAGGAAGAGGCAGATAGTGTATAAATGACATATCATAATTAGAAACCGTTGAACAAGAGAAGTACTTTCTCGGAGCATTTACAGAGAGCCGTCGTTGGTGGAAGACGGTAATGGGAAGAGTCAGGAATGGACTTGTGAGGGCACTTTTGAAATGAGTCTCAGAGTAGGGAGTGACGGGAACCAGACTCGTTAACAAGCTGGCGCATATGATGGTATGTGGATGAGTGGATTGCTGATGCAATCAATTTGAGTGGTACCGCGATAATGATTCTATTACCGCCTCAGAGGAAATCTGAGGCGGTTTTTTTGTTCTTTGGAATCACAACAATCGCGCGGGGATACGTTGTTTCCATCAAAATAACGTGATGAATTTTTATCAAATGGAGGAAAACAACATGAAAAAGAAAATGGTAGCAGGATTACTGGCAGCAATGATGGTACTGGGAATGGCAGGATGCGGCAAGGATACGTCGTCCCAGTCTTCCGGCAGTGCCGAGTATACGATTGGTATTGCACAGTTCGCAGAGCATGGCTCTCTAGACAACTGCCGCGAGGGATTTCTGGAGGGACTGAAACAGGAAGGCATTGTGGAAGGGGAGAATCTGGAGGTGCTCTATGACAATGCACAGACCGACACCGGTACGGCCAGTACTATTGCAGATAACTATGTTTCCAAGAATGTGGATATGATCTGTGCCATCGCAACGCCTTGTGCCATGAGCGCATATAACGCTACGATGAATACGGATATCCCGGTGGTCTATACGGCAATCTCCGACCCGGTGGCAGCAGAACTGGCAGACGAGGATCGTAACTCGGTTGGTAACATCACAGGTACTTCCGATGCCCTTCCGGTCAAGGAACAGCTGGAGATGATCCGGGAACTGATGCCGGAGGCAAAGAAGATTGGTATCATCTATACCACAAGTGAGCCGAACTCTGTCAGTGCCATTGAGACGTATAAGAAGTACGCACCGGATTATGATTTTGAAATTGTGGAGACCGGAATCACACAGATCGGTGATGTGGATATGGCAGCAGCAGACATGGTGAGCAAGGTAGATTGTATTACGAACCTGACCGATAATACCGTGGTCAGTGCTTTGCAGACAGTGCTGGAACATGCAAACAAGGCAGGGATTCCGGTATTCGGTTCGGAGATTGAACAGGTAAAGGCCGGTTGTGTTGCTTCTGCCGGTATTGACTATTACAACCTGGGTATTCAGACCGGAAAGATGGCTGCAAAGATCTTAAAGGGCGAGGCAAAGGCTTCCGATATGCCTTTTGAAGAGATTTCTGAGCCCAGTTATTATGTGAACACGAAAGTGGCAGAGCAGTTAGCACTCTCATTGCCACATGATTTTGTAGACAAAGCAGAAGTATTTGACAAGATCACGGTCAGTGAAGAATAAGAATTTTCTGTTTTACATTGATGGTAAAAGAGGTACAATATAACTAATTACACCGGGTAAGGCGGTAGGAATAATATGACACTTGTAATCAGCGTTTTTGAACAGGGCATGATTTATGCGATTATGGCACTGGGTATGTACATCACATACAAAATATTAGATTTTCCGGATATGACGGTAGATGGAAGCTTCCCATTGGGGGCTTCCCTCTCTGCAGTTTTGATCTCTCAGGGGATGAATCCGTACCTGACACTGCTGCTCAGTTTTGCGGCGGGGTTGGTGGCAGGAACCATTACAGGATTTATTCATGTGCGTCTGAAAGTTCGTGACATTCTGGCCAGCATCATTATGATGACAGCATTGTATTCGGTGAATCTGCGTATTGCCGGCAAAGCGAATCTGCCAATCTACAATTGCGACAATATTTACAGCAATCCGGTGACGGATGCTATCTTTGGCGGGGGGGTGGCACCCTACCAGAATCTGATTATTATTGCAATCATTGTGATTCTGGTGAAGTGCGCGCTGGACTGGTACTTAAAGACCAAGTCCGGCTATCTGCTCAAGGCAGTGGGAGATAACGAGACATTGGTGACGTCGCTGGGGATTGACAAAGGCAAGGTTAAGATTCTTGGTTTGGCGATTGCCAACGGATTAGTGGCTATGAGCGGCTCCATGTTTGCACAGCAGCAGCGTTTCTTTGATGCGTCCATGGGCGTGGGTACGGCGGTCATCGGGCTGGCAAGTGTGATTATCGGAACGGCGCTTTTTGGGCAGGTGAGCCTGTTCAACTTCTCCCTAAGTGTAATCCTTGGTTCCATCTTATACAAAGGATGTGTAGCGGCAGCCATCCGTCTCGGCCTGCAATCGTCGGATCTGAAGTTGATTACGGCGGTCTTATTCCTGCTGATCCTTGTGATTTCTATGCGGATTGAAAAATACCAGGGCAGGGTGAAACGAAAGGAGCGGGCATGATCGAGTTAAAGAATATTCACAAATTTTATAATGCAGGCTCTGTGAATGAGATGTGTTTGTTCGATGATTTTTCCCTGACGATTGCAGAGGGGGAGTTTGTGTCGATTGTGGGCAGTAACGGTTCCGGAAAGACATCGTTGCTGAATATTATCTGTGGCAGCATTGATGTGGACCGGGGACAGATTCTGATCAATGGAGAAGATATCACCCGCAAAAAGGATTATCTCCGTCATCGGAATATCGGTCGCGTCTATCAGGATCCGGCCAAGGGAACTTGCGGTCATATGACGATTCTGGAGAATATGGCGCTGGCAGATAATAAGGGCAAGCCATATCATCTGGGACGGAGTGTCAAGAAGAGCCGCGTTGAATATTATCGTGAGTTGTTGGCACCGTTGAATCTGGGGTTGGAGGATAAGATGGAGACGCAGGTGGGATCTCTTTCCGGGGGACAGCGTCAGGCAGTGGCACTTTTGATGGCTACCATGACGCCCATTGAGATGCTGATTCTGGATGAGCATACAGCAGCGTTGGACCCGAAGACGGCGGAGATCATTATGGAATTGACCGACCGCATTGTACGGCAAAAGCATTTGACCACCATGATGGTGACGCACAATCTGCGTTATGCGGTGGAGTACGGGGATCGGATTCTGATGATGCATCAGGGGAATACGATTATGGATCGCTCCGGAGAAGAGAAGCGTAATCTTGCGGTGGATGACATTATGGGTGTCTTCAATGAGATCAGCGTAGAATGTGGTAATTAAGAGGCAGGTTGGAATATGGTTGCAGAACTGGCAGTCAGCAGTGTGGAAAAGAAATTAGAGATGCAAGCGTCCGTGATCGTCGGGAATTACGAGTTCTATTATGCCAGTGGTAAGTTGGCGTCGGTTGCGGCGTTGCAGGCAGATGAGACTACGGCACCCATGGAGTTAAAGGAGGCGGTTACCGCGGCTTTGGAAGGATTTGTGCCGTCGGCGGAGGATGCCAACGGCATCTATTTGAAGCGGCTTTTGGAGCGTTACCGTCCCGCGGAAGAATACGACGAACAGATGGCTTTTCTGTTTCGCTGGGGCAGGGAAGGCAGACGTCCCGAGAACGCAGAATGATGTTACATAAATGTTTCTATGATAAATCGCATCTTCGGATGCGATTTTTTGTATTAGGAAACTCTGTATAAAAAAAGTCTGGATACGCCATACTAGTTGTGATTGAAACTACCATTATCATAAAGGAGAGCACAAGGTATGGAAATGCAAGTAGGGGCAGACAGCCTGCAATTGCCGCGTCCGGTCTACATCATGCAGACCGCATCGGTGGTGGGCAAACTGGAAGGAGAAGGACCGATCGGAGATTGTTTTGACATGGTGTGCGCAGATGATCGATTTGGAAGCGATTCCTGGGAGAGTGCTGAGAGTGAAATGCAAAAGGAAGCATTGACATTGGCGCTGGGAAAGGAGGGATTGCAGGCAGAACAAGTGCGGTATCTGTTTGCCGGCGATCTACTGGGACAGGATATTGCGTCCTCGTTTGGTCTTCTTGACTTTTCTCGGCCGATTTTCGGGCTGTATGGGGCATGTTCCACCATTGGTGAGGCATTGTCACTGGCATCCATGACGGTAGCCGCCGGTTATGCGGACCTTGTGGCAGCCGTGACCTCCAGTCATTTCGGCGGAGCGGAGCGGCAGTTCCGTTTTCCCATTGAGTATGCCAACCAGCGTCCGCTCTGCTCCACATGGACGGTTACCGGCAGCGGCGCTTATCTGTTGGGGACCAAGAAGACGCATGCCAAGATTACCGGTGTTACCACCGGTAAGATTATGGATCTGGGTGTGCGGGATGCGCAGAATATGGGTGCCGCCATGGCACCTGCCGCTGCGGCATTGATCCTGAATCATATGAAAGATTTCGCACGAAAGCCGGAGGAGTACGACGCTATTATTACCGGCGATCTGGGAAGCGTGGGGCATGATATTCTGGTGGAACTCTGTCAGATTGGTGGGTGTGATATCAGTCAGAATCATTACGACTGTGGCATGGTCATCTTTGACCATGAAAAACAGCATACCTGTGCCGGGGGCTCTGGTTGCGGTTGTGCGGCGGTGACGCTGGGGTCCTATTTTCTGCCTCGCATTATCAGTGGCAAATGGAAGCGGATCTTATTTATCCCCACTGGCGCACTGCTGTCGCCGGTTAGTTTTAACGAGGGCCAGAATGTGCCGGGGATTGCACATGGCGTCGTCATTGAATATGAGCCGTAGGAGGAGAAAGATGGATTATATCAAAGCATTTATCGTGGGAGGAATCATCTGTGCGCTGGTACAGATTTTAATGGAAAAGACAAAAATGCTGCCGGGGCGGATTATGGTGCTGCTGGTGTGTACCGGGGCGATTCTCGGGGCTGTGGGTCTGTATGAGCCTTTTGTGGACTTTGCCGGCGCAGGAGCTACGGTTCCCCTGTTGGGCTTTGGCAATGTGTTATGGACCGGTGTCAAGGAGGCTGTGAACCAGAAGGGTTTGTTGGGCGCTTTTGCCGGAGGTCTGGAGGCCGGAGCAGTAGGAATTGCGTCGGCGCTGATCTTCGGTTATCTTGGCGCATTGATTTTTCCCCTCAAAAGAAAAATGTAAATAGGCGTTTGCGAAACTTTTGCTGTGT
>CAMAKU010000049.1 GCA_945836255.1 uncultured Roseburia sp.
ACCAACCTTTGCAAGTTGTCATAAATTGTAGTATAATATTGCGCGGAATTGTGAAAGAAAAGCGATCATTACGAAAGTGAAAGCACGGATGGCAACAAGAATGCAGTCTGTGTGGACATTGAGAAATCAGAAGATGTGATGGAAATGAGTAATGAAAAATGAGATATAAGGAGTCAAAAGAAATGGTCAAGGTCGTTAAATTTGGAGGAAGTTCTCTGGCAAGCGCAGCGCAGTTCGCAAAGGTAGGCGATATCATCCGCGCAGACGAGACGAGAAGATATGTTGTTCCAAGTGCACCTGGTAAGCGCAATGCCAAGGATACCAAAGTCACCGATATGCTGTATGCGTGCTATGCACTGGCAGAGGCAGATGAGGATTTCAAGGCACAATTAAAGAAGATCAAAGAACGTTACAATTCGATCATCAACGGTTTGAATCTGTCCCTGTCATTGGAAGAAGAATTTAAGACGATTGCAAAGAACTTTACAAATAAAGCGGGCGAGGACTATGCAGCCAGCCGAGGCGAGTATTTAAATGGTTTGATCATGGCCAATTATCTTGGCTATGAATTTGTGGATGCGGCTGAGGTCATCTTCTTTGATGAGGACGGCAATCTGGACAGTGCCAAGACAGATAAGGTGCTCTCCAAGCGACTGGCATCCATCGAGCGTGCCGTCATTCCGGGATTTTACGGAAGTGACGTGGACGGCAATGTGAAGACATTTTCCCGTGGCGGCTCCGACATCACCGGTTCTATCGTTTCCAAAGCGGTACATGCCAGTGTCTATGAGAACTGGACAGATGTGTCCGGCTGTCTGGTGGCAGATCCCAGAATTGTGGAAAATGCACAGCCGATTAAGGTCATTACTTACCGCGAACTTCGCGAGTTATCTTACATGGGGGCGTCAGTCTTGCATGAAGATGCGATTTTCCCGGTGCGTAAGGCGGGCATTCCCATCAATATTAAGAACACCAATGCGCCGGAAGATGAAGGCACTATGATTGTAGAGAGCACCTGTCAAAAGGCAGACTTTACGATTACCGGTATCGCCGGAAAGAAAGGCTTTGTTGCCGTAAGCATTGATAAAGATATGATGAATTCAGAGGTTGGCTTCTGCCGCAAGGCGTTGCAAGCGTTTGAGGAAAATGGTATTTCCATCGAGCATATGCCATCCGGTATTGATACCATGACAGTCTTTGTACATCAGGAAGAGTTCGAGGGCAAGGAGCAGCAGGTGATTGCTTCCATCCGTCGACTGGTGGATCCGGATATCATTGATCTGGAAGCCGATCTGGCACTGATTGCTGTGGTTGGACGCGGTATGCGGTCCACGCGTGGTACAGCTGGTCGCATCTTTTCCGCACTGGCGCATGCGAACATCAATGTCAAGATGATTGATCAGGGTTCGTCTGAGTTAAATATCATTATCGGTGTCAGCAACAGCGATTTCGATAATGCCATCCGTGCAATCTACGATATTTTTGTGATGACACAAATTTAGTACAACGACGCAGAATGAAAAATTATCCCACGCATATCGTCCGGTTATTTGGAAGATGTTGTACTGGTTGTTAAGTGTCGGAACGGTCTTTTTTGTAATGTTTGCAGACAAGACGTACTTCTTCCAGCATAATTTCCCGCCCCTCCTCGTCGAGGACGCGGTAGGTATCAACAAGGGCAGATTCTTTGTCCGATAATTGTTGCGGAGAGGGAGTGACGGTCGGAGAATATCCGAGCAGATAATCGCAGGATGTACCGAAATAGGCTGCAATTTGTATTAGTATGTCATAACTGGGCTGCCGTTTACCAGACAGATAGCAACTGAATGTGGACGGCTGGATATGCAGTGCTTTGCATACCTGTTTCTGGTTTGTACCCTGCAGTTCCATTAGATACGCGATGCGTTCACCTAAAAGAATCGTTTTCATATGGGGTCTCCTATCATTTGTGATAAAATAATGATAGAGCAGACCCCTTTTTTGTGGTCAAAAATTCACGGAATGCAAGCGGTCATTTGCAAAACGCAAATGACACGCCTATGCATATAAGTGGTTTACTTTTGAATCGCTTTGCTGATTTCTTCGGCAATGGCTGCGGCACCGTCATTGTTGGGGTGGACACCGTCTTTGGCGTACCACTCCGGGTGTGACGCAGTCAATGCATGGATATCCACAAGGGTGTAACCTCGTTGGGCAGCCACGTCACGTACCACATCGGCAATCTCATCCACGATTAGCGGCTGGATATCGAAATTGGTCGTCCCTTCGGTCTGTCCTTTTAAGAAAAAGGAAGTGGACGGGGTGCACAGGATAATCTCGGCATCGCCGAAACTGTCCAGCAGTGCCTCCAGATCCTCGCGATAGGTAGCGGCATCCTGCCAGTTCTGAGGCTTGGAGTCATTGGTCCCCATCATGAAAACCACATAGTCGGCATCGTAATCGAGGCATTCCTGATATGTCGGCAGGGCGGTGTAAGGCCGGTCGGAATGTTGTTGTACGGCTTCGCCGCTGACACCGTAATTATTGACATGATAGGTGTCATCCAGAAGATTCTGCAGGACGGCCGGATAATTATTCTTGGGCCAGTTGGTGATGCCATGTCCGTAAGTGATACTGTCGCCCACGCAGGCCACCTTGATCTGCCCATCTTTGGGATCGTCAGTCTGCTGCATTCCGGACATGCCGTGAAAATACAGATACAGGAATCCGCCACCGGCAAGCAGCACAAGGATGAGTAGAATGATTAAAATGATCCGTAACACGATTTTTCCCACCTTCTTTTTTGCTTTTGTCATTGTCGTTCCCTCCTTACCTGCGGGTCGTTTTTCATACAATCATTTTACAACATCGGACACATTGCTACAATAAAAAAGGCGTTTTCACTGTTCACAAAATCTTCACAAATTTTATTAGCACTCACCCTTGACGAGTGCTAATAATGGTGGTATAACATAATTGTCAAAAGGAAATGATAACGATGAGAGATCAAAGCGAAAGCAGAGATCCTCACCCGATAACTATGGAAGGAGAGATGACTTATGTTAATGCCTAGTATTTTTGGAGATGTTTTTATGGATGACTTTTTTGGATTCCCGCAAGAGAGAAAAGAAACCAACACTTCGAAGACGGTCGGTTTGATGCAGACAGATGTGAAAGAATCAAAGGATCATTACGAAGTTGTGATCAATCTTCCGGGATACAACAAAGATGATGTGAACGCCGAATTGAAAGACGGTTACCTGATCATCAGCGCAAGCACCGATACCAACAATGAGGAGAAAGACAATGAGGGCAGATATATCCGCAGAGAACGTTACATCGGCAGTTGCCGGAGAAGCTTCTATGTGGGAGAAGATATCACCCAGGATGATATCAAGGCGAAATTCGAGAATGGAACCTTGAATCTGATCATCCCGAAGAAGGATGCACAACCGAAGGTGGAAGAGAAGAAATGCATCACGATCGAAGGATAAGATGTAATCAGGCGGAGGCTGGCTGCAGGAGACTGCAGTCAGTTTTTGCTATAACGATGCTAAGACAAATCGAGTAATGCAATATGGTAAAGAAGGTGAGGGATATGTCCGCAAAGAGAGATTATTACGAAGTCCTCGGCGTTCCAAGGACAGCAGATGAAGCGACCATCAAGAAGGCTTATCGCAAACTCGCCAAGAAATATCACCCGGATACCAATGCTGATAATCGGGATGCGGAAGAAAAGTTTAAGGAAGTTACGGAGGCCTATGAGGTACTCGGTGACAAAGAAAAAAGAAAGTTATATAATCAATATGGTCATGTTGCTTTTCAGGAAGGGTTCGATCCCAACCGGGCACAGGATTTTGACGGCGGTTTTTACCGAAGCGGCGACGGCATGCAGTTTCATTTTGAAGGTGCCAACTTCGGTGGCATGGATGATATTTTTGACCAGTTTTTCGGTAGTGCATTCCATGGACGACGTGGGACACATCAGAGCGGCTATGGCAACGGCAGGTATCAGGGCAGTGATTTGAATGCCGACATCCGTGTTTCGTTTGAAGAGGCGGCATTTGGGTGCGACAAGATGGTGACGCTTAGCGATGCCGATGGTCGGACAGCACATACCCTGAAGGTGCACATTCCGGCAGGAATTGATTCCGGCAAGACGGTTCGTCTGAAAGGAAAGGGGAATCCCGGCATCAATGGCGGTGCCCCCGGGGATCTGTTGCTTCGGGTACAGGTACAGGACAAACCGGGTTTTGAGCGGAAAGGTCTGGATGTCTATACCACGGCGCGGATTCCATTTACGACAGCGGCTCTTGGGGGACAGGCACGGGTGCATACCCTGTATGGGGATGTGGAGTGTAAGATTCGTGAGGGAACCCAGTCGGGGAGTAAGATACGGCTGCGGAATAAGGGAATTGTCTCCATGAATAATGCCAAAGTGCATGGGGACCAATATGTTACGGTAGAGATTGATGTGCCGAAACATCTGAGCGAGAATGCGAAAGAAAAACTGCGTGAATATATGAGGGCGTGCTGACCGGTGGCATACCGGAAACACAGCGAAAAAGAGGAGGTGGAATTGATGAATATCCAGAAGTTTACACAAAAATCAATGGATGCAGTACAGAACTGCGAAAAACTGGCATATGATTACGGCAATCAGGAAATCGAGCAGGAGCATCTTCTGGTGGCATTGTTGCAGCAGGAGGATGGCTTGATTCCCCGGCTGATTGAGAAGATGGAGATTCAGTTGGAACATTTTACCCAGAATGCGATTCGTCATCTGGAAATGCGTACCAAGGTGTCCGGCGGTCAGGTCTTTGTGGGAAAAGACCTGAATCAGGTGTTAATCCACGGGGAGGACGAGGCCAAGGCCATGGGCGATGAATATGTGTCCGTAGAGCATTTGTTTCTGGCACTGATCCGCTACCCCAACAAAGCAATCAAGGAGATTTTTGCGGAGTATGGCATTACGCGGGATCGGTTCTTGCAGGCATTGTCTACGGTTCGGGGCAATCAGCGGGTGACTACGGATAACCCGGAAGCCACATACGATACGCTGGAGAAATACGGCTACGACATGGTGGAGCGTGCCCGGGAACAGAAGACGGATCCGGTGATCGGACGGGATGCGGAGATTCGTAATGTGATTCGGATTCTTTCCCGTAAGACCAAGAACAATCCGGTACTGATTGGTGAGCCGGGTGTGGGAAAGACGGCGGCAGTGGAAGGGCTGGCGCAGCGAATTGTCCGGGGCGATGTCCCGGAGGGTCTGAAAGATAAGCGGCTGTTTGCACTGGATATGGGGGCACTGGTTGCCGGTGCAAAATATCGTGGTGAGTTTGAGGAACGTCTCAAGGCAGTGTTGGACGAGATTCGCAAGTCCGACGGTGAGATTATCCTGTTTATCGACGAACTGCATACCATCGTGGGTGCCGGTAAGACGGAAGGTGCCATGGATGCGGGCAATATGTTAAAGCCCATGCTGGCCCGGGGCGAGTTGCACTGTATCGGTGCCACGACGCTGGATGAGTATAGGGAATACATTGAAAAAGATCCGGCGCTGGAACGCCGTTTCCAGCCGGTGATGGTGGATGAGCCATCTGTGGAGGACACGATTTCCATATTGCGTGGCCTGAAAGAGCGTTACGAGGTCTATCACGGCGTCAAGATTACGGATGGTGCGCTGGTGTCTGCGGCGACCCTTTCCAATCGTTACATTTCGGATCGTTTCCTGCCGGATAAAGCCATTGATCTGGTGGATGAGGCGTGTGCGCTGATTAAGACAGAACTGGACTCCATGCCTACGGAACTGGACGAACTGAACCGCCGTATTATGCAGTTGGAGATTGAGGAGACAGCGCTGAAAAAAGAGGACGATCATCTGAGCCGGGAGCGTCTGGAGAGTTTGCAGAAAGAGTTATCAGAACTGCGGGAAGATTTTGCCGGACAGAAGGCACAGTGGGATAATGAAAAGAAAACTGTGGAAAAGGTGTCAGAATTGCGGGAGTCCCTGGAGCGCGTCCGCAGTGAGATTAAGATTGCCCAGCAGAATTATGATCTGGAAAAGGCAGCCCAACTCCAGTATGGAGAACTGCCGCAATTAGAAAAGCAGTTGGAGCAGGAAGAAGAACTGATCAAGAATAAAGATATGAGTCTGGTACATGAGAGTGTGACAGAGGAAGAAATCGCACGAATCATTTCACGCTGGACCGGTATTCCGGTGGCCAAGTTAAATGAGAGCGAGCGTAACAAGACACTGCATCTGGATCAGGAACTGCACAAGAGGGTCATTGGTCAGGATGAGGGCGTGACGAAAGTCAGCGAGGCGATTATCCGTTCCAAAGCGGGAATCAAAGACCCGGACAAACCCATTGGCTCTTTCCTGTTTCTGGGACCTACCGGTGTTGGTAAAACAGAACTGGCCAAGACGCTGGCAGCCTGCCTGTTTGATGACGAGAGCAATATGGTTCGTCTGGACATGAGCGAGTATATGGAGAAGTATTCCGTATCCCGTCTCATCGGAGCGCCTCCCGGATATGTGGGATATGACGAGGGCGGTCAGTTGACGGAAGCGGTGCGTAGAAAGCCGTATTCCGTTGTCCTGTTTGACGAGGTGGAAAAGGCTCATCCGGATGTATTTAATGTCTTGTTACAGGTGTTGGATGACGGTCGTATCACGGATTCTCAAGGGCGCACGGTAGACTTTAAGAATACAATCATTATTATGACCAGCAATCTGGGGTCGCAGTACCTGTTGGAAGGTATTGATGAGGAAGGTAATATTCGTCCGGAGTGCGAGGAGGCGGTCATGGCGGAACTGCGACAGAATTTCCGACCGGAATTTTTGAACCGGCTGGATGAGACGATTCTGTTCAAACCGCTGACCAAGGATAATATCGGCCATATCGTAACACTTCTGATGGACGAACTGAATGATCGGCTGAAAGACCGGCAGATTGCGGTGGAATTGTCTCCGGCTGCGGAGCAGTATATCGTGGATCATGGCTACGATCCGGTGTATGGAGCCAGACCGTTGAAGCGGTATCTGCAAAAACATGTGGAGACTATGGCTGCCAGGTGTATCCTTGCCGATGAGGTGGATATGG
Organism: uncultured Roseburia sp.; assembly: GCA_945836255.1. Taxonomy (GTDB): domain Bacteria; phylum Bacillota; class Clostridia; order Lachnospirales; family Lachnospiraceae; genus Pararoseburia. Next base: position 7,089 of record CAMAKU010000049.1, read on the forward strand.
GGGATGTCATCTATATCGATGTGTCAGGAGAGGGACTACAGGCAGACGTGCATCATCCCCAAAACTGACAGGTGAGTTGTCATGCCGCTGAAAGATGTTTCATATAATTAGAAGAGAATCCGTTCTTTTGGAGGAAAAGGATTGCACATTAAGTTAAAAGCCGGTCATGGCATGAGACCACGGCCGGCTTTTGTTATGGGTGTTTTGCGGATGGCAGCATTACTGGTAATTCTCATCATGTCGGCTGTGATATGGAAGTCCTGCTTTCAACAGCAAGGAGCGTGGCAGACGACGTCTTCCTCTTCGACGGTGGACCTGATGGACGGTACGAAATGTGTGGCGCTTACCTTTGACGATGGGCCGCATCCTGTCTATACGGAGCAGGTGTTGGATGTACTGGAAAAGCAACAAGTGCATGCTACATTTTTCCTTATGGGCAAGGAGGTAGAGTGTTATCCGCAGATTGTAAAGCGGATGCATGATGAGGGACATTTGATTGGCAATCACACCTATTCCCATATCAACATCTGCCAGACCTCGTGTCAGGAGGCGTTGCAGGAGGTCACCCGTACCAATGATCTGATTTATGATATCTGTCAGGAGCCGGTGGAGTGGTTTCGGGCGCCGTACGGCTGCGCCAGTGACAGTCTGGAACAGAAGACACAGATGATCTGGGTGACCTGGGATGTGGACCCGTTGGACTGGAGTTGCCAGAATGCGGATCAGATTGTGAATCATATAGTGAAAAATGTGTCAGAAAATGATATTATTTTAATGCATGACGCGTATCCATCCACTGTGGAGGCTACGGAACGTATTATTGTGCAGCTTCGCGAGATGGGTTATACCTTTGTTACCGTGGAGCAATTGATGATGCCGTAGCAGGGGCGTTATGGTAACATGATAAAGGATAGGACAGAAAAGGCTTGTACTTTTGGACTCTTTCTAGTATCTTATTAAGTGGAATGCATAATTGTAGATGAAATCTTGCATTTTTATAAGAAATGGCTTGAATGAATCGGCGAAATGAATTTTGTTATGCAGGATTATGTCGAAAAATATGCAATTTCGGAGGAATTATGGATATCTTCGATTATATGCGCCAGGAAAACAGCAAAAAGGAATCGCCGCTGGCATCCCGCATGCGTCCTACCACATTAGATGAAGTGGTGGGACAGCAGCACATTGTTGGCAAGGATAAACTCTTGTACCGGGCTATTATGGCGGACAAACTGAGTTCCATTATTTTTTACGGGCCTCCCGGGACAGGGAAGACCACGCTGGCAAAGGTGATTGCTAACACCACAAGTGCAGAATTTACGGCGATTAATGCTACGGCAGCCGGTAAGAAAGATATGGAGCAGGTGGTGCAGCAGGCAAAGGATAATCGTGGCATGTATGGCAAAAAGACGATCCTGTTCATCGATGAGATTCACCGTTTCAACAAAGGCCAGCAGGATTATCTGCTTCCTTTTGTGGAGGATGGAACGCTGATTTTGATCGGTGCCACCACGGAGAATCCTTATTTTGAAGTCAACGGTGCTCTGCTTTCCCGTTCCATCATTTTTGAGTTAAAGCCGCTGGAACAGGATGACATCAGAACTCTTCTGGTGCGGGCACTGAATGATGAGCAGAAAGGTCTCGGTTCCTATGGTGCCGTGATTGACGATGATGCGCTGGATTTTCTGAGCGATATGGCCAATGGTGATGCTCGCGCGGCACTGACCGCCATTGAACTGGGCGTGCTGACCACAGAACCATCGTCGGACGGCAAAATCCACATTACGTTGGATGTGGCCAGTGAGTGTATACAACGTCGCGTGGTGAAGTATGATAAGAGCGGTGATAATCATTACGATACGGTGTCTGCTTTTATCAAGAGTATGCGGGGATCGGACCCGGACGCTGCTATTTATTATCTGGCGCGGATGCTCTATGCAGGAGAGGACGTGCGGTTTATTGCCCGGAGAATTATGATCTGTGCATCGGAGGATGTAGGCAATGCAGATCCCCAGGCCTTGCAAGTGGCAGTTGCGGCTGCGCAGGCGGTGGAACGAATCGGCATGCCGGAGAGCCAGATTATTTTGGCACAGGCGGTCAATTATATTGCCTGTGCACCAAAGAGCAATGCGTCGTATTTGTCCGTTGATGCAGCGATGCAGACGGTGGCAGAGACGGCGACGGCACCCATTCCGGTGCATTTACAGGATTCTCATTATAAGTCCGCCGGCAAACTGGGTCATGGCGAAGGCTATCAATATGCCCATAATTTTCCGAATCATTATGTAAAACAACAATATCTGCCGGATGCATTGGCCGGACAGACCTTCTATGAACCGACGGATATCGGTTATGAGGCCAAGATCAAAGCACATCTGGAGCGCATCCGCAGGGAGGCAGAGGAATCTTAGGATTCTGCGATAACGATGGAAAGTAATAGAAATCAGGAGGAAATATCATGCAAAAGTATGCAGATATGACAAGGGAACAGTTACAGGAGGAAGCGGCAAGGCTTCGTCAGATTTATCAGGAGTATCAGGGGAAGGGACTGAAATTGGACATGTCCCGGGGAAAGCCCTCTTCGGAGCAACTGGATCTGGGGATGGATCTGCTCAATGCCATTGATGCCAAGTCATTGATGGAGGCTGAGAACGGTCTTGATACACGTAATTACGGTGGCATGGATGGGATTCCGGAGGCCAAACGCCTGATGGCTGAGATGATGGAGGTCCGCCCGGAGCAGGTGATTGTGTGCGGCAACTCCAGTCTGAATACCATGTATGATATGGTGGCACGGGGAATGCTGCTGGGCTATCTGGGGCAGACACCGTGGTGTAAGTTGGATTCTGTCAAGTTCTTGTGCCCGGTGCCCGGTTATGACCGTCATTTTGCTGTGACGGAACATTTCGGCATTGAAATGATCAATGTGCCTATGACAGAAGAGGGACCGGATATGGATTTGGTGGAGCGATTGGTTGCAGAGGATGCTTCCATCAAAGGAATCTGGTGTGTGCCCAAGTATTCCAACCCGCAGGGGGTTGTGTACTCAGATGAGACGGTACGCCGGATGGCACGTCTGAAGCCGGCGGCGGCAGATTTCCGTATTTTCTGGGACAATGCTTATGCGGTACACCATCTGTATGGACCGGAGAATGGACGGCTTTTGAATATTCTGGATGAGTGTGAGCAGGCAGGGAATCCGGATATGGTATTTGAATTTGCCTCAACCTCCAAGGTATCTTTTGCAGGGGCGGGGATTTCCGCAATCGCGGCCTCTGAGGCGAATCTGGCAGATATCAAAAAGAGCCTTACCATTCAGACCATTGGTTTTGACAAAGTCAATCAGTTACGTCATGTGCGTTACTTCAAGGATGGTGCCGGGATTGCAGCGCATATGGAAAAGCATGCCAAGTTGCTGCGCCCGCGTTTTGAATTGGTGCTGCGGACGCTGGAACGTGATCTGTCCGGGCTTGGCGTAGGAAGTTGGATTAGCCCGAAAGGCGGCTATTTTATTACCTTTGAGGCGTTGGAAGGCTGTGCGACACGGATTGTTGCACTGGCAAAAGAGGCGGGGGTTGTCCTGACACCGGCCGGGGCACCGTTCCCCTATGGTAAGGACCCGAAGGATTCCGTAATTCGAATCGCACCGTCTTATCCTACGACGGAGGATTTGCAGCAGGCGGCAGATATCTTTACTGTCTGTGTTCGTTTGGCATCAATTGAGAAATTGTTATAAGGGGAGGCTGCATATGGAGAAGATGGTAGGTTTTATTGGTGGCGGTAACATGGGAAGCGCTATGATGTCCGGCATAATTCACGCCGGATTATATGATGCGGACCATGTCATTGCATCTTGCAAGACAGCAGGCTCTGTGGAGCGTCTGCACAGTCAGTTGGGGATTTATGCCACAACAGATAATTGTGAGATTGCATCCAGAGCAGACATTCTTTTTCTGGCAGTGAAGCCGAATCTGTTTGCTACGGTGATTCCGCAGATTCGGAGTTGTTGTAAAGAGGGACAGATTGTGGTGTCCATTGCAGCAGGGCAGACCATCCAAGGGATTACGGATGCTTTTCAACGACCGGTGAAATTGGTGCGTGGAATGCCGAATACGCCGGCACAGGTGGGGCAGGCGATGAGTGCGTTGACACCGAATAAGCATGTGCGCGAAGAGGAACTGGCAGAAGTGCTGGCAATCTTTGAGAGTTTTGGAGAAGCGGAAGTGGTACCGGAACATCTGATGGATGCCGTGGTGGGTGTCAGCGGTTCTTCTCCGGCATATATTTATATGATGATCGAAGCGATGGCAGATGCCGCGGTAGCGGACGGTATGCCCCGGGCGCAGGCTTACAAGTTTGCAGCTCAGTCTGTCAAAGGCGCGGCACAGATGGTATTACAGACCGGCACCCATCCGGGCAGCCTGAAGGATGCGGTATGTTCACCGGGTGGTACAACGATTGCTGCCGTTGCTAAATTAGAGGAGAACGGATTCCGTTCTGCGGTGATTGATGCACAGCGGGCATGTGTTCAGAAGTCCCGCGATATGAGCCGGTCATAAGATAGAAAAGGTTTGTTTTGGGGAGGAGAACGTTATGGAAACAACAATGGAGACAACAAGGAAGCATTTTTCACAACTGGGATGGATGTATTTCCTGGGAACCCTGATTGTATTTGGTGTTCAGGCGGCGTCGGTATACGGTTTGCGGGCGTTGGCACCGGAATTGGCGGAGAATACAACGGTGTCCTTTCTGGTGGCGATGATACCCATGTATGCGATTGGGATACCGTTGATGGTGTTGCTGATTCGCCGGGTGCCGGCGGAGGGAAAGATTCCGCCGTGCAAGATGACAGGCAAACAATGGCTGGTTACTTTTGCCATCGGATATGCCGGAATGTATCTTGCCAATTTGTTAGGTACGCTGGTGACGATGATTCTTGGCATCGTGAAGGGTTCAATGGTGTCTAATAATCTATTGCAGATTGTGACCTCGAATAATATCTGGGCCAATGTCATTGTGGTGGGAATTCTGGCACCTATTATTGAAGAGTACGTGTTCCGTAAATTACTCATCGATCGCACCATAAAATACGGGGAAGGAATTGCCGTACTGACATCGGCACTGATGTTTGCGCTGTTTCATGGGAATCTGAATCAGTTTGCCTATGCGTTTGTGCTGGGGGGCTGTCTTCGCGTTTGTCTATGTCAAGACGGGAGATATCCGATATACCATCGCGATGCATATGTTGATCAACTTTATGGGATCGGTGTTGACCCTCGTGTTGTTTCAGATTTCCGGTCTGGAGGATTGGGTGAACCTGATCTCATCAGGCAATGTAGATTACATGACGATGATGGACGGATTGTTTCAGAATATGGGTGGCCTGCTGATTTTTGATCTCTACGCCTTGGGACTGATGGCGCTTGTGATTATCGGTATTGTCATGTTCCTCCGGTACAAAAAACGGATCTGCCTGGTGCCCACGGCATACAGCGTGCCCAAGGGGATGCGATTGCGCACCTATTTCCTGAATGTGGGGATGATGCTTTTTATCCTGTTCTGGCTGGTGCAGAT
>CAMAKU010000050.1 GCA_945836255.1 uncultured Roseburia sp.
GATCTGGTTGCTCAGGAACAGGCAGAAAAAGAGGTGGCATAATGAAGCAGGAAACGACGATTTTTCCGGAGAACTTCCTATGGGGCGGCGCGATTGCCGCCAACCAGGTGGAAGGAGCCTGGAGGGAAGATGGAAAAGGCGATTCCATTGCAGACCATATCACCGCGGGGACAAAAACGTCTCCGCGGCGATTTACCAGAGAAATCCGAGAGGGGGAACGCTATCCCAGCCATGAGGCAGTGGATTTCTATCATCACTATAAAGAGGATATTGCTTTATTTGGAGAAATGGGATTTCGTGTACTGCGTCTTTCCATTGCATGGAGCCGGATTTTCCCTCAGGGAGATGAGGAGCAGCCCAATCAGGCGGGGCTGGAATTTTATCACAAGGTATTTGACGAATGCCATAAACATGGTATTGAACCGTTGGTTACCCTGTCACATTATGAGATGCCATACCATTTGTGCGAACAGTACGGGGGCTGGCGCGACCGTCGGGTGATAACCTTTTTTGTGCGGTATTGTGAAACGGTCTTTCGGGAATACAAAGATCAGGTACATATGTGGCTGACCTTCAATGAAATGAATACACTGGTCAGTCGTTTTGGCACATTGCTGGGAGCAGGGATTCTGCCGGAAGACGGAGCAGACATGTTCAATATGAGCCGTGCAGGGCAGCCGGAGACACCGGAAGAACTGAATGAGCGTTTTGCCGCGCTTCACCATCAATTCGTTGCCAGTGCAAAAGCGGTGGCACTTGCCCATGAAATCCACCCAAAACATCGGGTGGGTTGCATGTTATCTGCGGCGGGCGTGTACCCTTACACATGCTCGCCGGAGGATATGATGGAGATGCAGCATCAGATGCGAAAGAGCAACTGGTTCTGTGGGGATGTCTGCGTCAAGGGAGAATACCCTTATTATATGAATCGTTTCTTTCGTGAAAAAGGCATTCGGATTCCTATGGAGCCGGGGGATGAGGAGATTCTGAAAAAGGGATGTGTGGACTTCTTTAGTTTCAGTTATTATACCTCCCGTTGTGTGACGGTGGATGAAAAAGTGACGATGTCTGCCGGCAACATGATGCTGGGCGTTCCCAATCCTTATCTGAATGCCAGCGAGTGGGGCTGGATTATTGATCCCAAGGGACTGCGTTATCTGTTAAATGCGATTTATGACCGGTATGAAATCCCTATTATGTTGGTAGAAAACGGATTGGGAGCCACAGATGAGTTGACGGAGGACGGTCAGATTCATGATCCGTACCGTATCGCGTATCTGCGGGAACATATCCGGCAGATGGCAGAAGCCATACAGGACGGAGTCGAACTCATCGGCTATACGCCCTGGGGATGTATCGATCTGGTGAGCGCAAGCACGGGAGAGTTAAAAAAACGATACGGTTTTATCTATGTAGACCGACACGATGACGGGACCGGAACGAATCGACGCATACGCAAGGATTCCTTTGACTGGTATAGAAAATGCATCGCCAGCAATGGCAGAGAATTGTAAATAAAATGAGAAGGTGAACACATGGTAGTAAAACAAGTAGAAATAATAAATCAGACAGGACTGCATGCCAGACCGGCATCCGACTTTGTGATGATGGCAAAAAAGTATCAGTCGAAGATTACCATTTGCAAAGAGGACGGCGAGCCGGTGAATGCGAAATCGATTGTGCGGCTGTTGGCCGAAGGAATCGGACCGGGAACGAAAGTCGAACTTTGTGCTGAGGGTGACGATGAGGCTGAGGCTGTGGAAGCCTTGGAAGCATTGATTGCCAGCGGGTTCGGTGAGTGAAAGGAGAGCGCAGATGCAACAGGCGAGAAAGGCATGGAAAGGTAATCCGGTTTCCCCGGGCATTGCCATAGCAAAAGTGTTTCTCTATGAGCCGACGATACTTGCGGTGGAACCCAGAGAGATTGCACCCACGGCTGTTACCGGGGAGATGGACAGGTTTCAGGGAGCGTTAGCACAGGCCAAAGAACAGTTGCAGGAGTTGTATGACCGGCTTTGTATCCAGCATCCCCAGCAGGCGAAGATTTTTGCTGCACATCAGGAAATTTTGGAGGATGAGGAACTTCTGGAGGAAGTGGAAACAGCAATCAACCAAGAGCACATAGGGGCGGAAAATGCCGTCGAGCAAGCGTTTGACCAGTTCGCTCAGATGCTGGCTCAAGTGGAGGACCCGCTGATTGCAGGAAGAGCGGCAGACCTAATTGATGTGAAGAAACGCTTATTGCGGATCCTTATGGGCAAGCAGGAAAAACGGCTGGATCAGTTTGACGAGGATGTGATTCTCGTGGCCCATGATTTGCTGCCCAGCGATACGGCTACTCTGGATCGGGAACATGTAAAAGGAATGATTACGGAGGTGGGAGGATCCAATTCCCATTGCGCCATCCTTGCCAGAAGTTTTTTGATTCCTGCCATTCTGGGGGTGGAGGGAATTACCGGAGCACTTCAGGATGGATGGAAGGTGATCCTCGACGCCGTGGAGGGGAATGTGATCTGTTTCTACGAAGCGGACGAAGAAAAAGCATATGAGGAGCGCAGGGACAGATTCCGGCAGCAACAGCAGGAGGAGCAGACTTATCTGTGTCGTCCGGGGATGACGAAAGACGGTACGCCCATTCAGATTGGAATGAACATTGGTTCCGATCACTACGAGGGGGAAGAGCAGGCATATTCGTTTATCGGTCTTTTTCGTTCCGAGTTCCTGTATATGGAAGGGGAACATTTACCTACGGAAGAAGAACAGTTTGCGGTCTATCGGAATGTGCTGGAACGGGCCAAGGGAAAGACGGTGACGCTACGCACGCTGGATATCGGTGGCGACAAGACGCTTCCGTATATGGAACTTCCCAAGGAAACGAATCCGTTTCTCGGTATGAGAGCGCTGCGGCTGTGCCTGTTACATCCGGATATTTTTAAAACACAACTGAGAGCAGCCCTTCGGGCATCTGCCTATGGGAAGTTACAGATCATGTTTCCCATGGTTGGGAGCATGGAGGATATTTACCGTGCCAAGTCTATGGTACGCCAAGTACAGGAGGAACTGACACAGGAGGGATACGCCTACGATAAGGAAATCAAGTTGGGTATTATGATTGAGATTCCGTCCATTGCTCTGATTGCCGATCTGGCGGCAAAGGAAGTAGATTTTGCCAGCATCGGTTCCAATGATCTGACCCAGTATCTGTGCGCAGCGGATCGCATGAATGCGCAGACGGAGGCATATTACCAGAGTTATTCGCCGGCAATGTTGCGCATTTTGGGATTTGTATTTCGCTCTTTTGCCAGTGAGGGCAAACCGGTGTCCGTCTGCGGTGAGATGGCGGGAAATCCCAAAGCGGCCGCTATTCTGGTGGGGCTGGGCGCTCGCAAACTCAGTATGAATTATGCGTCCATTCCGGCAGTGAAAGCAAAACTGGCAGGGATGACTTTAGAGGAGATGGAGGGGATGGCCAATCAGTGTCTCACCCTTCGGACGGAGGAAGAGATTCGGCGCTATGTAGATGACAGAATTTTCTGAAAAAATAGTAGCCATTCCGCTGTTATCTTGCTACAATAGTAGTAACTGATAAATTGAATACGAGGAGGACACATGTATGAAGGTTTTTACAACAGACAAGATTCGCAATGTGGTCGTTCTGGGTCATAGCGGAGCTGGCAAGTCCAGTCTTGTGGCTGCAATGAACGGTATTGCTGCCGGGGCTAAGCGCGTGACGGAACCTGTGGCAACGACGCAGACTACTGTGTTGCCGATCTTGTGGGAAGATCATAAGATCAATATTCTGGACACACCGGGTTCTGCCGATTTTGTGGGGGAAATCGAGGAAGCCGTCAGTGCAGCAGATGCGGCAGTGATTGTTATTTCCGGTAAGAATGGCGTGGAAAATGGTACGCGCCGTGCGTGGAAGTTATGTGACCAGTATCATCTACCGCGTATCGTGTATGTCAGCGACATGGATATTGATGATGTATCGTATAAGAATGTTGTGTTGCAGTTACAGGAGATGTATGGCAAGTGTATCGCGCCATTCCATCTGCCGATTCGTGAGAATGGACAGTTTGTAGGCTATGTAAATGTCATCCAGCAGCGTGCAAAACGTTGGCAGGATGACGGTACGGTGGCGAAGTGTGATGTGCCCGATTATTCGGAGGAGAATCTGGAGATCTATCGGGAAGCGTTGATGGAAGCCGTGGCTGAGACCAGCGATGAGTTCTTGGATCGTTATTTTAACGGGGAGACGTTTTCTGAGAATGAGATTCGTCAGGCATTGCGCTACAATGTGGCAGAGGGCAGTATCGTACCGGTGATGATGGGATCAAATCTGCTGGGCAGAGGTATGTATACTCTGATGGTGGATATCATCAAGTATCTTCCGGCACCGGATCAGCGAACCTGCGCCGGTATCAATGCCACGACGAATGAGGTATTTCAGGCGGATTATAATTTCTCAAAGCCAAAGTCTGCTTATGTGTTTAAGACAATTGTGGATCCGTTCATCGGTAAGTATTCTTTGATTAAGGTACAATCCGGCGTTATTAAGGCGGATGATGTATTATACAACCACCACAAGAGTCAGGAAGTGCGTGGCGGCAAGTTATATGTGATGTCCGGAACGAAGGCTGAGGAAGTGGCAGAATTGCATGCCGGAGATATCGGAGCCCTGAGCAAAGTCGCAGGATTGCAGACTACGGATAGTTTGTCGACCAAAGCGAATCCGATTCTGTATATCCGCACGACAATCTCCACACCATATTGTGCGATGCGGTATCAGGCGTTAGATCCCAAGGAAGAGGAGAAGGTGACCCAGTCGTTGCATAAGTTGGCAGAGGAAGATCTGACGCTTCGTGTGGTCAACGACAGCGAATGCCGTCAGACACTGCTCTATGGTATCAGCGAACAGCATCTGGCAGCCGTGGGCGAGCGGTTAAAGGCAAAATATAATGTAGAGATGAAATTATCCAAGCCGAAGGTAGCTTACCGGGAGACGGTGCAGGGAACCTCCGACGTAGAATACAAGCATAAGAAGCAGTCCGGCGGTCATGGACAGTATGGACATGTGAAGATTAAGATATCGCCCTCCGGCGATCTGACTACGCCGTATGAGTTTGAGGAGACGGTGGTTGGTGGTGCTGTGCCGAAGAATTTCTTCCCGGCCGTGGAAAAGGGCATTCAGGAGGGGACACAGAGCGGCCCGCTTGCCGGATATCCGGTGGTGGGTGTACATGTGAACCTGTATGACGGTTCTTATCATTCCGTGGATTCCTCTGAGGCGGCATTTAAGACGGCTGCTACCATGGCGTTGCGTGATGGCATTATGAAAGCAAAGCCGGTTCTGCTGGAGCCTATTGCATCTATGCGGGTTGTGGCACCGGAAGAGCAGGTGGGTGATGTCATGGGTGAACTGAGCAAACGCCGGGCGAAGATTATCGGTATGAATCCTCAGGATGACGGTACCCAGTTCGTGGATGCAGAGATTCCGTATGCCACACTCTATGGTATTGGTACGACCTTGCATTCACTGACCGGAGGTAGTGCTACCTATTCCTACGAATTCCTGAAGTACGAGGCGGCGCCGGAAGGGACGAAGCCGGAGCAGGAGGCATAAGTACATAAGAGAATTACAACTTCTTAAAGAAGTCTTAAGGAGTTACCCTATTGGTTTTTAATTATAGAACCGCTACAATATGTATAGATTAATCAATACATGTTGTGGCGGTTCTTTGTTATGGCGACGAGGAAAATGGACGTTGTGCTTGCACATACGTACATTTGACGACCGCTAATCAGAGCGAGATTCGCGGAAGCGTATCTCGTCTCTGCGCCACCGGGAATTCTCTGGAGGATGTTATGGTAAACGTATTAGTATGTGACGATGAAAAAGATATTGTTTCCGCGCTTCGGATTTATCTGGAGAGCGACGGCTATCAGGTGTTTGCAGCGTATAACGGGAAGCAGGCATTGGAAATCTTGGAGGAACAGGAGATACATCTGGTACTTTTGGATGTGATGATGCCGGAACTGGACGGCATTCAGACTATGGCCCGCATTCGCGAGACTTCCAATGTGCCCATTATTTTGTTGACAGCCAAGAGTGAAGATACGGATAAGGTGTTGGGTCTGACGGTGGGTGCCGATGATTATGTGACCAAACCCTTTAACCCGGTAGAGTTACAGGCGCGTGTGCGTTCCCAACTGCGACGCTATATGCAGTTGGGGGGCAATCAGACGGTGGCAGTCAGTGATTGTTCCAGAATCACCATTGGTCCCATCACACTGGATGATCGTTCCAAGGAAGTGACATTGGATGGAGAACTGGTGAATCTCACACGGACCGAATATGATATTCTTCATCTGCTGATGCAGCATCCGGGACAGGTATTTTCCCCTACAGAAATCTATGAGAAAGTGTGGAAAGAGGACGCCTTTGGTACAGAGAATACCGTTGCCGTACATATTCGTCATTTACGGGAGAAACTGGAATATAATCCTGCGGAACCACGTTATGTGAAGGTGGTCTGGGGCAGAGGTTATAAGGTGGAAGATAAGTAGGCATGCAGCAGTGTGGGCTGGTGTTGCCGGAAAGCAGGATCGTATGGAAGGAAAGAATCAGAAAGGTGAAACAAGAATGAAAGTAAAGAAATGGAAAGGACAGTTGTGGCTGAAAATTGTCACACTTATTGTGGCTGTGCTCTCCTGCATCGGGACGATTCTCGGCGCTACGGTCATGATCATCAGTGCCGGAATCCGATCGGAATATAATGGCAATCTGGATCCTTTGGTGCAGAGTATGCAGGATCAGATGCTGCATAATTATGCGGCGGAACTGGTGGAAAATGCGAAGCGGCTGGAAGACAGCAATAGTCTGAATGGCAGCCTGCAGGGCTATGGCGATCTCACGGCGGATGAGGTGGCACTGGGATGGTCTTTGCTGGAGGGTTCCGGCATTTCCTATGCAGTGGATAAAGTGACATTTACGGTAGAAAACGGTTTGGAAGGTACGAAGGTGACCCGACAGACGGAATTGGCGTATGGCGATGAGAGTCTGCGGGATCAGATGCGAAGCAATCAGGATGTGACGGGACAGGGCATCTACTATTATGATTTCTTCCGCAATGCTTCTTACAATTATAATACGGACTCCTTGCAGGGAATCTGTGCGTCGTCTGTCTATGCACATGATATTGATAATCTGAATGGAGATGTGGACCTCATCTATGATTCTCAAGGTTATCAGTTCTGGTACGGCGCGTATAATGCGACGGATGAGGAGAACGACGAGATTCTCTATTATGATGAAAACGGAGAACCGGTCGTGGATGTGGAGTATGCGCAGGAGGAAGCGACAGGGTCACAGCAGGAAATGATTCTGGGAGATGTGGAATCGCTGCCGTCGGGCGCGTATACTTTTTATCGTGTGTATATGATGCCGGATGAGGAGACCTATGAGTTGTTTGCACGGGAGACTATCGGCGCCTTTTCCGGTGGAAGAAATCTGTACTCGCTGAAACCGATTAACTTACCGGAGGTGTTGAGCCGTCTGCAGCAGCGGGTGGATGATGTGCAGTTTGCCGTTGGTCAGTCGGATTATCTGTGGGTGCCGTATGTGCTGGCGGAGTGTTTTACACTGATCGAACAGGGATATCTGCCGGGCTTTGTGATTTCCATCTTATTGCTGATTGGTTCCTTTCTGTTGCTGATGACGATGTCAGGACATCGCACGGAAGACGACGAGATTCATACGCGCTGGATTGACCGTGTGCCATTTATCATCTATGCCGCGGCAGCCATTTTGGGCGTGGCGTTGGGGGTATGCGGTAATATTGGCATATGCTATCTGTTCTATGAAAACATGCTCGGTGTCAGTGAATGTGTGATGTTATCTCTTTTGGTGGCGGTATTGTGGGAATTGCTGATGTTTGCTTTTTGCATGAGTGTAGCAACCCGTCTGAAGACCGGACATTTCATGGAATATACATTGTGGCATTGGGTGACCCGGCCTGTTAGGCGGTTACTTGACCTGATTCGTGAAAATACGAAACTGAGTATTCGGATCGCGTTGGTATTGCTTGTAATCGGATTGGTGGAACTGCTTGTAATCAGTGCCTCCATGTATTCCGACGCCATCATCGTCTGGTTCTTCCTTTATAAGACACTGGAGACCGGAGCCATCTTCTATCTGGTGTTGATGATGAATCGGCTTCGGGAGGGCGGTCGACGCGTGGCCAATGGGGATTACAGTCAGCCCATTGATACAACCCATATGGTTCCGGTGTTGGCGGAACATGGGGCTGACATCAATCGTGTCGGGGAAGGAATCGCTCTTGCAGTGGAAGAACAGATGAAGAGCGAGCGGCTCAAGACGGAATTGATTACCAATGTGTCACATGATATTAAGACACCGCTTACATCCATCATCAATTATGTGGATTTGATTCAGAAACAGGAAATCACGGATCCGACGCTCAGGGAGTACGTCGCCGTGTTGGAACGACAGTCGGCACGACTGAAAAAGTTGATCGAGGATTTGCTGGAGGCATCCAAGGCATCTACCGGTAACGTAGAGATTCATTTGGAACGTTGCGATGCCACGGTCATGGTGTCACAGATTGTGGGTGAGTATCAGGACAAATTGCAGAAAAACAGTATTGAAGTCATCGTCAATCAGCCGGAGCAACCGGCACAGATTTTGGCAGACGGCAGACATCTGTGGCGTGTGCTGGATAATATCATGAGCAATATCAGCAAATACACCCAGGAGCATACACGGGTCTATATCAGTGTAGTGCCTCAGGAAGAAGAAACGCTGTTGATCTTCAAAAATATCTCAAAATATCCGCTGAATATTTCCAGCGATGAATTGAAGGAGCGTTTTGTGCGTGGCGACACTTCCCGCAATACGGAAGGACACGGCCTGGGTCTGTCCATTGCAGAGAGCCTGACCGAACTGATGAATGGCCATTTGCAGATTACCATTGACGGCGACATGTTCAAGATTACCGTATCTATGAAAAATGAGAAATGATGGATATAGATAGGGATGAAGGATGCCGCGGCATGGATCTACTGTTGAAATGATTGTAAAAGTGGTGTAAAATAAGTTTAATTTAAAGTACAATATAAATTAAACTTATTTTTGGAGGCTGTATGGAATATATACAACGTGAACTGGAAAGAAAGTTTATGAGTATGAGTTCTGTTTTTAAGGCGGTTATGGTGACAGGTGCGCGACAGGTTGGCAAATCCACCATGCTGAAAAAACTTGCTGAAAAAGACCACAGGACGATTGTATCTATGGATCATGCAAGGGAAAGGGAACTGGCACAGAGCGATCCGAAACTTTTTTTTCAAATCTATAAACCACCAATTTTAATTGATGAGGTTCAAAAAGCGCCAGAGTTGTTTGAAACCATCAAAATTCTATGCGATGAATCAGATCAGTGTGGATTATTTTGGCTGACTGGCTCCGAAAGCAAAAAAATGCTCAAAGAAGCAAGAGATTCTATGGCTGGCAGAGTTTGTATTTTGAAAATGTACAGTTTATCGCAGAGGGAAAAACTGGGATTATGTGATGTCGACAATCTGGAATTGAATTATGACGGACTTTTAAAAAGACAGGCCGTGTTTCCGGATAATAATATTGTGCATGTGTATGATCATATCTGGCGGGGAGGTATGCCGGGAACCATCCACATGAACGATGAGCAGTTGCAGGCATATTATGAATCGTATATTGACACATATTTAATGCGTGATGCAGTCGATGACAATGGAATTACAGACATCGTGGGATTTCGAAAAGCATTGCGAGCATGTGCATCCTTTGCGGGTAATCTGCTCAATTATTCAGATATTGCCGCGGCTGCGAGTGTAAGTGTCACAACGGCGAAAGAATGGGTGAAGGTTCTACAGACGATGGGCATTGTCTTTTTGTTGGAACCGTTTTCCAATAATGAGTTAAAAAGACTGGTGAAAACACCAAAATTGTATTTTTGTGATACGGGTCTGTGTGCTTATCTGTCCATGTGGACCAGTAGAGATACACTGATGAATGGGGCTGCCAGTGGGCATTACTTTGAGAATTATGTTGTTGGTGAATTCCTAAGAATGTATGCGTATTCGCCCAGTAAAGTGAATCTGTCATTTTACCGGGATACCAATCAAAAGGAAATTGATTTGGTGATAGAGAAAGAAGGCAGGTTGCATCCGCTGGAGATTAAACGAGCGGCCAGCCCGGAAAAAAAGGCCATCCGAAGTTTCCGTTTGCTGGAGAAAAGTTCGTTAGAGGTTTCGACAGGTGGGATTGTGTGTATGACGGATTCGGTGTTCCCAATTGATGAGCACAATATGTATATTCCATGCAATATTGTATAAAAAAATTCGACATTTACGGAGGTGATCTTTTGGGAAGAGAAGAAAATATCATCGTATTTCAGGATACAGAGAAATTGTGTAAGTCGGATGAGTATTTACAGACGATGATTCGTCAATCCAACGAGACGCAGCAACTCATATTGGAACAGGCTGTGTTGCCACAGATAGATTTGGACATTTATGATGTACCGGCAAACATTATTGTCTCAAAAAAGCGTACATTGGAGGCGGCATCTGCCTATATGGATCAGAAAGTCGCGGTGCATAATTTTGCATCGGCAACGAATCCCGGTGGTGGTGTAGAACGTGGAGCAAATGCTCAGGAAGAATGTATTTGCCGGTGTTCAAGTTTGTATTTTAATTTAACCGTGCCGGAGATGTGGGACGGATTTTACAGACCGCATCGTTTGGCACAAAATCCCCTCCATAATGATGACATTATTTATACACCGCGAGTGGAGGTATTTAAAACGGATACAGCCAGACCGAAACGAATGGAACGAAAGGATTGGTATCAGGTGGATGTGATTACCTGCGCGGCGCCGAATCTGCGAGAACATCCCAGCAATTTGTTTAATTCTGGAGATGGTATGAAAGCGGTAGAGATTTCGGATGCGCAGTTGATGCAGTTGCATGAAAAGCGATTGCAGAGAATCTTGGATGTAGCAGTAATGAACGAAGTAGAAACAGTGGTTTTGGGGGCTTTTGGTTGTGGAGCATTTGCAAATAATCCGAAAGTAGTAGCCACTGCTGCTAAGCATGTGATGGAACAATATGCAAGAGCATTCCGTACGATTGAGTTTGCCATCTACTGTGGTCCACGGGATGAGCAGAATTATCGCGACTTTCAGGCAATATTATGTTAAGATGTTTCATAGATGCATCCATCGCCTTGACGCATCGACCAAAAGCAAGAGATAGAGAGGTAAGATGACCATGGATTTATTTGAAACAATCGAATTACAGGATTGCCCCATATGCGGCGGGGCAGGACTGTTGGAGGAGGATGGCAGCAGTTTTTATGTGGCCTGCGTGGATTGCGGCAGCCATTCCGTGAATATTGATTACAAGGAAGCGTCCGGTCGCAAGGAGGCGGCAGAGCGTGCAGCAGGCTTGTGGAACACCGGCAAGGTGATTTCCAGCCATCCGGGAGAATAATCGACAGGCGCACTGTGCTTACGATACCGGTAGTTGCATCAGTTTTTTGTCTTATCCTTTCATAGTAGCTGGTACAGCTGTTCATCTTCATCTATGCGTCGGTGGTCATTATGGTTGTATTTACTTTCAACATCGTCCGGGACGATGGATTTGTCGGATGAAGATTTTCTCTTGCAAAATGTACGCAAAGTGGTTGATAATTATGATATGTACCAGGAATATCTCAATATATATCAGGAGTATGATCAGGAGGGCAACCGGCTGCCCAGTGGAACTCCGGGTATGTATTATGCCAATATGGTAAACGATGGGCTCATTGACCGGGAGGATGTTGCCGAATTGGGAGAGATTCTGTTAGGTGACAAAGAAGGCAGGAACAGTGATGATGAAATTTTTGTTGTCAGTGTCGGCGGAATGCCGATCCTTGATGTGGGTTGGGGATATGAATGCTACAAGAAAGCCACGG
>CAMAKU010000051.1 GCA_945836255.1 uncultured Roseburia sp.
AGAGCGTCCGGTTCATACCCGGGAGGTTGAGAGTTCAAGTCTCTCTCTCGCTATTGTATGCCTTGATCATAAGATCAAGGCTTTTTTCTATCCTGATGTGGCTTTGACAGGCCGAATCACGTATTCACGAAGGAAGCTGGGGAATGCAAGGTTGAAAAGGATGGGATTATTATGGTATACTAGCCGCAAAGCGTTTGCTTCCTGTGTCACATATTTTATTTTTTTTCATAGATTATTTCAGTAGGTTATAGAAAGGAGCCTGGCGATGCGTATTGGATCAGGATATGATGTGCATAAATTAGTAGAGGGACGAAAACTGATTCTTGGTGGGGTAGAAGTCCCACACACGCGCGGGCTTCTGGGACATTCAGATGCGGATGTGCTGATACATGCCATTATGGATGCATTGTTGGGGGCTGCCGGTCTTGGTGATATCGGCAAGCATTTTCCGGATACGGATGAGCGGTACCGGGGGATTTCATCCATGCGTCTATTGGAGCATGTGGCAGAATTGTTGCGTGAGCAGGGCTATGTGGTGGGCAATATTGACGCTGTAATCATTGCACAACAACCGAAGTTGCGTCCCTATATCCGGCAGATGGAAGAGAATGTGGCTCATGTTCTGGGCATCTCGACAGAGCAAGTCAATATCAAAGCGACGACAGAGGAACATCTTGGATTTACAGGAAGAGAAGAAGGAATCGCTTCGCAGGCTGTCTGTCTTTTAGAGTCTTTTTATGAGAGCAGCGTGCCTGTCGCTGATTCAGAGAGCCGATGTACGTCCTGTCCGGGCTGTACGGCACATTAATCGAAACAGGTAAAAAGAGGTGAATCGGTCTATGTTTGACCATGTAAAAGAAGAATTTCGTATTATCAAGGAGAGAGATCCCTCCATCAAAAGTCCGATGGAAGTGATTTTGTATCCCAGTTTCAAGGTAATGATCAGTTACCGCAGAGCACACAAATTATATTTAAAAGGGCATTATTTTCTGGCTCGCTGGATTTCGCAGCGGGCAGCCAGAAGAACCGGAATTGAGATCCATCCGGGGGCTACCATTGGCAAGGGCTTTTTCATTGATCATGGTACCGGCGTGATTATTGGGGAGACTTCGGTAATTGGTGATAATGTCACCCTGTATCAGGGTGTGACGTTAGGAGGAACCGGTAAAGAGACCGGCAAGCGTCATCCTACCCTGGAGGATAATGTTATGGTGAGTGCCGGTGCGAAGATTATCGGGTCCTTTACCGTGGGGAAGAATTCCAAGATCGGAGCCGGTAGTGTTGTGATTGAGGAAGTGCCGCCGAACTGTACGGTGGTGGGGGTACCCGGTCGAATTGTCCGGCAGAACAATGTCAAAGTTCCCACCAGCGATATGGATCAGATCCATTTACCGGATCCGGTGAAGGAAGATATCAGCATACTGAAGCAGGAGAATTCCGAACTGGTGAATCGGGTGCTTGATCTGGAAAATGAAATCAAATGTCTAAAACGCGCGGAGACGCAGCAGGATACAACCAACGATAAACAGGAATGAAACGTAGGATATAAGGAGACCAAGATGAAGATCTATAATACATTGTCCAAAGAAAAAGAAGAGTTTGTCCCCATTGAAGAGGGAAAAGTGCGGATGTATGTCTGCGGGCCCACCGTATACAATTACATCCATATCGGGAATGCCCGACCCATGATTGTTTTTGACACGGTGCGTCGGTATTTTGAATATGCCGGATATGAAGTGAATTATGTCTCTAATTTTACGGATGTGGATGACAAGATTATCAAAAAAGCCGTGGAGGAAGGGACCACCGCCGAGGAAGTATCCCAGCGATTTATCAAAGAATGCAAGAAAGATATGGCGGATATGAACGTGCTTCCCGCTACGACGCATCCACTGGCAACACAGGAGATTCCGGGGATGATTGAGATGATCTCTGACCTGATTGACAAGGGCTATGCGTATGTGGTATCGGATGGTACTGTGTATTTCCGCACCCGCCGGTTCTCGGACTACGGTAAGTTGTCCCATAAGAATTTGGATGAGTTGGAAGCCGGACACAGAAGTATCAATGTGGTTGGCAGTGAAAAGGAAGATGATTTTGACTTTGTACTCTGGAAGCCGAAGAAGGATGGGGAACCTTATTGGGATTCACCGTGGTGTCAGGGGCGTCCGGGCTGGCATATCGAATGCTCTGTGATGGCGAAGCGTTATCTGGGGGACGAAATCGATATCCATGCCGGTGGCGAGGATCTGATTTTCCCTCATCACGAAAATGAAATTGCACAGAGTGAAGCCGCCAATGGGGTGACTTTTTCAAAATATTGGATGCACAATGGTTTCCTGAATATTGACAATAAAAAGATGAGCAAGTCTTTGGGAAATTTCTTTACGGTTCGTGAAATTGGCGAAAAGTATGATTTACAGGTACTGCGCTTCTTTATGTTGCAGGCACATTACCGCAGCCCGCTGAATTTCAGTGCCGAATTGATGGAGGCAGCGAAGAACGGTCTGGATCGGATTTGTACAGCGGCAGCGAATCTGTGCTATCAGGTGGATCATGCCAAAACAGAAGAATTTACTCAGGAAGAACAGCAGTATCTGGAAGAGGCACATACTTATATTGATAAGTTTAAAGCGGCTATGGAAGATGATTTCAATACCGCAGATGCCATTTCTGCCGTGTTTGAATTGGTGAAGTTCTGTAATCAACATACGGATGAAGCGTCATCCCGGGCTTATGTATCAGGACTTTACGATATTCTCAAGCAGTTGTGTGACGTGCTGGGGATTATTGTCAGTCCACAGGAAGAAATGTTGGATGCAGATATTGAGGCTATGATTCAGCAACGTCAGGAAGCACGAAAGAATAAGGATTTTGCCAAAGCGGATGCGATCCGTGATGCTTTGTTGGCACAGGGCATTATTCTGGAAGATACCAGAGAAGGTGTAAAATGGAAAAAGGCCTGAATCGACAGATCAAACAAATATTTTCCGTGAAGGATGTGGATATCAGGACATATTCACCGCTGACGCTGGCATATATTGGAGATGGGATCTTTGATCTGGTCATTCGCTCCCTGGTGGTGGATGGCGGCAATACCTCTGCCAATCAACTGCATCATCGAACCAGTCAGATTGTGAAAGCACATTCTCAGGCGCAGATGGCGGAGGCAATTGCTGACGAGTTGACGGAGCAGGAGGCGGATGTCTACCGCCGGGGACGCAATGCCAAATCCCATACCATGGCAAAAAATGCCACGGTGGCAGATTATCGGAGCGCCACCGGATTTGAGGCATTGATGGGCTATCTGTATCTGACCGATCAGACAGAGCGGTTGCTGGTACTGGTATCGACGGCGTTGCAGCGTTGTCAGTTCGATCAGTTATTGTCATAAGACGGCCGGGGCGGCGTAGAATAAGGAGTATTATGGACGAGCAGAATCTTACAATTGAGGGAAGGAATGCGGTGTTGGAGGCGTTTCGCTCCGGCAAGACAATCGATAAACTGTTTCTTCTGGACGGATGTATGGATGGTCCCATCAAGACAATTCATCGGGAAGCCAAAAAACACGATACTGTGATTTCCTATGTGAAAAAGGAACGTCTGGATCAGATGTCTGAGACAGGTAAACATCAGGGGGTGATCGCTTATGCGGCGGCCTACCATTATGCCACCATTGAGGACATGCTACAAAAGGCAAAGGATGCCGGTGAAGATCCGTTTCTGATTTTTCTTGATAATGTGGAGGATCCACATAATCTGGGTGCCATTATCCGTACGGCCAATCTGGCAGGTGCCCATGGGGTTGTGATTCCCAAGCGACGGGCGGCAGGGCTGACAGCGACGGTGGCTAAAGCCAGTGCCGGTGCCTTGAACTACACACCGGTAGCCAAAGTGACCAATCTTTCACAGACCATTGAAGCACTGAAGACACAGGGAATGTGGTTTGTCTGTGCGGATATGGATGGTAATTCCATGTATGATCTGAATTTGAAGGGGCCCATCGGTGTCGTTATGGGCAATGAAGGGAGCGGTGTAAGTGACCTGGTCAAAAAGCATTGCGATTTTATGGCAGCGATTCCCATGCATGGTGATATCGATTCCCTGAATGTTTCGGTGGCCACGGGCATTCTGGCCTATGAGATTGTCCGACAGCGTTTGCAGGCAAAATAGAGGGCATATGAGCAACTATGAGAATATGACAGATGAGGAAGCCGTGGCTGCCTATCATGCGGGCGATTTTGGCGCGGTAGAATACATCTGCAATAAATACCGTGATATTGTATCGCGATATGGGAAAAAATATTATATCAAGGGTCAGGAAGAGCAGGATGTCATCCAGGAGGGCATGGTTGGGCTATTTAAAGCGATTCAGGATTATGACGGCTCCTATGAGGTTCCGTTTCACCGCTTCGCTGAGTTGTGTATCTCGCGTCAGATTTACAAGGCAATTGAGACGGCAGATCGCATGAAGAACCAGCCACTCAATACCTATGTGTCGATATTTCCGGCAGAGGATGAGGAGAGAACCGACCGTCAGGCGATAGAATTGCTGTTGACGGATGATGTGGGCAACCCGGAAAATATGTTGATTGACAATGAAAAGACGATGCAGATTCTGGAACAGGTGGTCACCGTGCTGAGCAAGATGGAATTGGAAGTCTTTTTCTATATGACGCAGGGATTGGATTATAGAGCCATTGCCGCCAAAATGAACAAAGGCGAAAAAAATATAGATAATGCTATCCAGAGGATTCGACAAAAAGTGCGCAAAATCTTGGTATAATTCGACATGAATTGATTTTTTTATGTTACTTTATGAAGTTATTTGGCACTCTTTTCTTTTTTTTGTTGCGAAAAGTTCCGCCAGATGATAGAATCCATGTGGGAGTAAGATATGCTAAATAAGATTTTAGAACACAAAACTGAAGAATTACCATCATTAGAGCGTTTTAAGATGCTGGGCTCCAAGGTTGTCAATGAGATGCGGCAGCCGGTGCTTGCAAGTTTCAATATTCGTAACCTGAAGTATTTTAATGAAATCTACGGTACGGAGAAGGGAGACTGGCTGATTTCTCTGATGGTGGATTATTTTTGCCGAGAGAACAAAAAGAGCATTCTGGGAAGTATGAGTTACGCGGACCATTTGCTGGTGCTGTGCGAGGCCGGGAATGACAGTCATGATGAGATTATGGGATTTTATCAGGACATCATGGATCATTTTCTGGAACGGGTCAACGAGCATTACGACCGCGCCAAGATCCATGTAGAATGTGGTCTATATGTGATGCAACCGGGGGATAGTTTTATCTATGCTCAGGATAATGCACGCTATGCCAGAAGAAGTATTCGTCATAGTTATTCCAATACCATTGCATTTTATTCAGAGGAATTGCGCCAGAAGTCTGTAAAGAAGGCCAGCATCATTCCCAATTTTGAGCATGCCATGGATTCTGACGGGATACAGGTTTTCTTACAGCCGAAGTTCTCTGTGAAGAGCAACGAGATTATTGGTGCAGAAGCGCTGTCCCGTTTCTGTGATGAGGATGGTGTGATTATTTCGCCGGCGGTGTATGTTCCCATTCTGGAACAGGCGGGGATTGTCTCGCGTCTGGATTATCAGGTGCTGGAAAAGAGTGTGGCATTGTTGGCCAAATGGAAGGCTGACGGTTATGAACTGTTTCCGGTGTCGGTGAATCTGTCACGGATTGATCTGGTGGAGGACCAGTTCATCGAGTCTCTGGATGCACTTGTGGAAAAATCCGGGGTGGATAAATGTTTCATTGAATTCGAACTGACAGAGACCGTTCTGGCAAAGGATTTGGATCAGATTATTGCCAAACTCAGTGCGCTTCGTGAGAAGGGATATCGCATCGCGTTGGATGATTTTGGCTCCGGCTATAATTCGCTGTATGTTCTGGGACAACTTCCGGCGAATGTTATCAAATTCGACCGTGGCTTTGTGCTCCATTCGATTCAGAACCAGATGGGTATGACCATACTGAAGAATCTGGTGAATACCTTTAAGGAAATCGAGTTTGAAGTCCTGTGTGAAGGTGTTGAGACAGAGGAAGAAAAACAAAAGATCGTCTCCTGCGGATGTGAGATTATTCAGGGATTCCTCTATGACAAGCCGTTGGAAGTGGACGAGTTTGAACGCAAATACATTTATGCCTAAAGGCAGAAGCATTTAATAAAAACAGACAAAGCGCTTGGAAGACAGGCCGGTTTATGGAAATCATAAACCGGCTTTTTTGCGCCATCGATTTGCCTGTTCTTTTGCTACGGAAGCCGGGCAAAGGCTCATCAGACGAATGTAGGCCAGAAAAGAGGAAATGATCTGGCTGAGCAGTGCACCGAGCAAAAAGGCCCGGAAACCAAAGCGCTGAATACCGAAGATGACAAAACTCAGACGGATCAGTGCGCCGGTGATGCTGATGGCAAAGGTATCCTTTGTTCTTCCCAGCCCATTTAAAATGCTGTTCATGGTGATGCCCAGGAAGAGGAAAGGACACAGCCAGGAAAGGGTGCGTATATATATTCCTGCTACTTCGTTGTTGAAGATGCGCTGTCCAATAAAACCGCCAAAAAAGAAGAAGAAAAAGGTACAGGCAAAGCCAAGGAGCATGCATAGGAAAAAACCGGTGATAATCGTATGTGTTATGTAGGAGATACGATTTTCTTCTTTGGCACGGGCGATGGAAGGCAGTAGCATGACAGCAATGGAGTTGGCAAGTACGGTGGGAAAAAAAATCATGGGAATAGCCATGCCGCTGTAAATACCGTAAATACTGAGAGCCTGCGTATTTGTCATGCCGAATGCAGCTAGTTTGGCAGGAATTAGAATGTTCTCCAGACTGTTTAAAAGGGTCAGAGACAGCCGTGTGCCGGTCACGGGGTAAGCCATAGAACCAATGTTTCGGATTGCCGTCCGATAGGTAAGCGATGTGGTAGGACGGCGAGCCGAGGAATCTTCTCTGTCCAATGACAGTATGGTCAGATAGTAAAGGGTGGCTACGGCTTCGCCAATCAGCAGCCCCAACATGGCATGATTCTTGGTAAACGGGATGCCCATCTGTTGCAACAGATAATAGATACCCATGACGCTGCCCACCCGGGATAATTGTTCTATACATTGTCCCCCGGAAGGAATGGCAGCCTTTTGCAGACCGTAATAGTAGCCGTTAATACAGCCGTGGATACACTCCAAGGGTATACAGAAAATCAGGATGCGGAGCAGTTGCGTGATGGAAGGCTCCAAAAAGAAGCGGGCAGCAATGACATCTGCCAGAGCGTAGGCAGGAATACAAAAGAGTGCTCCCAGGCTCAGGGAGAGTAGCAGTCCGGCAGCAAGATATCGTTTGCCGGTTGCTTTTGAGGAGATGGCAGCACCTGCCACATAGCGGGAAATGGCAGTATGAATGCCGGCGTTGGCAAAAGCAATCCCAATGCTTAGCAATGGCATGGACAGTTGGTAGAGACCGAGTTCTTTGGCCCCGATGGCACGGGATAGAAAGATCTTATAATAGAAGCCGATGAAGCGGCAGAATAAACCGGTGATTGTAAGCAGAAAAGCACCAGAATAGACGGGGTGTGTATTTTTTCGCACAGTATTCTCCAGAGGAAAATCGTTTTTATTATTATATGTCACAATATGGTTGACAGAACAAAGAAGGGGTGCTAGTATATCTATATCCTAGTAAAAAGGTAGGAAATAGAAGAGGTGAAAGACATGAAACAATTCATTTATTTAGACAATGCGGCGACAACCCGTGTTCGTCCGGAGGTCGTAGATGCGATGCTCCCTTATTTTACTGAGATATATGGGAACGCGTCCGCAGTCTATGATTTCGGACAGAAAGCAAAGCAGGCGCTGGATGAATCCCGGGATATTATCGGAGGTTCACTGCATACGAAAGGACAGAATATTTATTTTACTGCCGGCGGTAGCGAGGCGGATAACTGGGCATTAAAGGCGACAGCAGAGGCGTATCGTGACAAAGGACGCCACATTATTACAACAAAGATTGAGCATCACGCCGTTTTGCATACCTGTGAATATCTGGAAAAGAACGGGTTTGAAGTGACCTATCTGGATGTGGATGCCGAGGGCTGCGTCAATCCGGATGATGTGGAGGCCGCAATTCGCCCGGATACCATTTTGATTTCCGTGATGTTTGCCAATAACGAAATCGGCACCATCGAGCCCATTCAGCAAATCGGAGAGATTGCACACAAGTACAACGTTATTTTTCATACAGATGCAGTACAGGCATACGGACAGATTCCCATCGATGTGGAACAGATGCATATCGATCTGCTTAGTGCCAGTGGCCACAAGTTAAATGGCCCGAAAGGAATCGGATTTTTATATATTCGTGAGGGTTTAAAACTTCGTTCCCTGATTCATGGCGGTGCGCAGGAGAGAAAGCGTCGTGCCGGAACAGAGAATATTCCGGGAATCGTCGGGCTTGCCAAGGCTGCGACGATAGCAATGGATACGATGGAGCAGCGGATGGAGCAGGAGACATCGCTGCGTGATTATTTGATTGATCGTATTGAGCAGGAGATTCCCTTTGCAAAACTGAACGGACACCGTACGAAGCGGCTGCCGAACAATGTGAATTTCTGTTTCCGCTTTATTGAGGGTGAGTCGATGCTGATTATGCTGGATATGGTAGGAATTTGCGGCTCGTCAGGGTCGGCATGTACTTCCGGTTCTCTGGATCCGTCCCATGTGCTGCTTGCTATTGGCCTGCCTCATGAGATTGCCCATGGTTCCCTTCGCCTGACATTGGGGGAGGATACCACAAAAGAACAGATTGATTATGTGGTGGACGAGTTAAGCCGGATTGTTGCAAAACTGCGGAGCATGTCACCGTTATATGAAGATTACGCAAAGAAGCATCTGTCTTAAATCGCAGACAGAGCAGGAATAGAGATGGAGGATGATAGGATGTATAGTGAAAAGGTAATGGATCATTTTCAGAATCCGAGAAATGTGGGAGAAATGGAAAATCCCAGCGGCGTGGGCACAGTAGGCAACGCCAAATGCGGCGATATTATGAGAATGTATCTGGATATTGACGACAATGGTATAATAAGAGAAGCGAAGTTTAAAACGTTTGGATGCGGGGCTGCGGTGGCGACCAGCAGTATGGCCACCGAACTTGTGGCAGGTAAGACCGTACAGGAGGCGTTAGAGGTAACCAACAAGGCGGTTATGGAAGCGTTGGACGGACTCCCTCCGGTTAAGGTGCATTGCTCGTTGCTTGCAGAACAAGCCATCCATGCGGCGCTC
Source organism: uncultured Roseburia sp. (assembly GCA_945836255.1). Classification (GTDB taxonomy): domain Bacteria; phylum Bacillota; class Clostridia; order Lachnospirales; family Lachnospiraceae; genus Pararoseburia. The sequence goes on from CAMAKU010000051.1 coordinate 9,302, forward strand.
TGGGATTATGCCCAGAAGAACAATATCACCATCGAGGGGCTGGAACCTCCGGTGAATGATATTGAAGAACTGGAAGAAGAGGAAATATATTAATTGAAAGAAAAAGTTGTGGTAGGAATGTCGGGCGGTGTGGATTCTTCCGTAGCTGCCTATCTGCTCAAGGAGCAGGGGTATGATGTGATCGGAGTGACCATGCAGATCTGGCAGGACGAAGATGAGTTTACGCAGGAAGAACAAGGCGGCTGTTGTGGGTTGTCCGCAGTGGATGATGCCAGAAGGGTCGCTGCCAGATTGGAGATTCCCTACTATGTTATGAATTTTAAGCAGGCATTTCAGGAGCAGGTGATTGATTATTTTGTAGAGGAATATCTACATGGTCGTACGCCAAATCCATGCAATGCATGCAATCGTTATGTAAAATGGGAGGCGTTGCTGGATCGTGCCGTGAGCATTGGGGCGGATTATATCGCCACCGGGCATTATGCGCAGATCGCCCATCTGGACAATGGTCGCTATGCCATTGCCAACTCTGTGACGGCGCAAAAGGATCAGACCTATGCACTGTATAATCTGACGCAGGAGCAGTTGGCGCGGACGTTGATGCCGGTGGGGGCCTATACGAAAGACGAGATTCGGCAGATTGCCGAGAAACTGGAACTGCCGGTGGCCCATAAGAAGGATAGTCAGGATATCTGCTTTATACCGGATCATGACTATGCGGCGTTTATCGATCGGCAAGCGCCGAATCGGGTGCCCGGTCCCGGGAATTTCGTTATGCGTGACGGAACGGTGGTAGGACAGCATGAGGGCATTACCCATTATACCATTGGTCAACGACGGGGACTGAATGTGGCTGTCGGTAAGCGGATTTTTGTCAATCGGATTGATGCAGCACGAAATGAGGTGGTGCTGGGAGACGATGCAGAAGTGTTTACAGATTACCTGATTGCAGATCAGATCAATTGTATGGCGGTGCCGTCTTTCGAAGACGGACAGGAGTATCTGGCGAAGATTCGTTATTCCCATAGTGGAACCAGATGTCGCGTGACCATGCTCGATCATGACAGGATGCGTCTGGATTTCGCAGAGCCGGTGCGGGCGGTGACGCCGGGGCAGGCTGTGGTGCTCTACGACGGCGACTATGTGGCCGGTGGCGGCAGAATCCTTGACGATAACACTCTTAGATAGCAATCAGATGGGGATAAGGGATGCGGTTTTTGTATACCACGTACTCGGTAAAGCCGCAGTCTCGCAGGATATTCGGCAGAAGATCATAGCCCAGTCCTACATGGACAGGCTTATGGGCATCTGCACCGATGGTGATCAGTTGTCCGCCCAGTTCGCGGTAGCGCTTAAGGATAATCGAGCCGGGATTGGGCTCTTGCATATGACAACGGAAAGCGCCGGTATTGACTTCCAGTGCAATATCTTTGCGGATGATGGCCTGTAAGATGGCATCGATGATTTCGGAATACCCGTGGTAAGTGTCCTGAGGATCATTATTGTGATGGCCGTAGCGGAAGATGTAATCCAGATGACCGAGGGCATCAAACCCGTCGAATGCCATAAGGTTGGCGTAGACAGCTTCGTAATATTCCGTATATGCCTGACGGCTGGTGCGATGATCGAAAAAAGATGGATAGTAGGGATCGCGTCCGTTGACCACATGAGTGGAACCAATCACATAATCGAAAGAATAGTCGTTGAATAATTGCTGGTGTTTTGGAACCAGATGCGGCTGGAGACCAAGTTCCAATCCGCAGAGTATGGTAAAAGAACCCTCGCTAAAGACCTGAGACAATTGACGGATCTGCTGCTGATAAGTGGCAAGATCCAGATCAAACAGTCCCGGGTCTTCTTTGTAATCCCAATCCAGATGGTCCGTAAAGGTTATTCCTGCAAGTTGTTTTTCTTTGGCTGCTGCAATCATTACTTCCGGTGGAGTGTTGCTGTCACCGGAGAAGGCGCAGTGCATATGATTATCCCATAATTGCATAGCGGCTATCCTCTTTTTTGCTTTCTTTTCTATGATTCTCTATTATAAGTAATGCATTTTTAAAATGCAATCTGTTACCAAAAAAGCAGGTGATTCTGTACTTTTTTTGATCACTTTTCCCAGATATAGTGAAAAAATTATCAAACTTTGCATTTAGGGTTGAAATGTCGGTAAAAATTGGTTAAAATATATGCAGTTTGGGAATGTTATTCTCTAGACACAGTATTTTTAAATCTTAGGAGGAATTTAGAATGGCAGTAAGAGTAGCGATCAATGGATTTGGACGTATCGGTCGTCTTGCATTCAGACAGATGTTTGGAGCAGAAGGATATGAAGTAGTAGCAATCAACGATTTAACAAGTCCTAAGATGCTTGCTCATCTTCTTAAGTATGATTCATCACAGGGTAAATATGAAAAGGCTGATACAGTTGTAGCTGGTGAAGATTCTATCACAGTTGATGGACAGACAATTAAGATTTATGCATTCCCAGATG
>CAMAKU010000052.1 GCA_945836255.1 uncultured Roseburia sp.
TTACATATCAGCACACCGTGTATGCCTGCTTTGTAGGTTATATCGTGCAGGCCATTGTAAATAATTTCTTACCGCTCTTATTTTTGACCTTTCATAAGACTTATGGGATTCCTTTGTCACAGATTACATTTCTTGTAACCTTTAATTTTGGTTTACAATTGGTGATTGATGCGTTGTCGCCCAGATTGGTGGACCGTATCGGGTATCGCACGGCAGCCGTCGTCGCCCATGGATTTGCGGCATTGGGATTGTTTAGTCTGGCATTTCTGCCGGATCTGTTTGCGTCACCCTACATTGGATTGATGGTATCCATGCTGCTCTATGCAGTGGGGGGAGGCCTGATCGAAGTGATTATCAGCCCTATCGTTGAGAGTTGTCCCACGGACAATAAAGAGGCGGCTATGAGCCTGCTCCATTCCTTTTATTGCTGGGGACATGTGGGTGTTGTGCTGATTTCTACCATCTTTTTTGCCGTCTTTGGCATTGAACACTGGAAGATTCTGGCGGTGATCTGGTCTCTGGTGCCCTTGGCGAATGCACTCTTCTTTACCCGTGTTCCGGTGAGAACGCTGCTGGAAGAGGGGGAGAATGGCCTGTCTTTCAAAGAATTGCTGTCCCAGAAAGTATTCTGGCTGTTTTTGGTGCTGATGACTTGTGCCGGTGCATCGGAGCAGGCGGTGAGTCAGTGGGCGTCCACCTTTGCGGAAATGGGACTGGGAGTAAGCAAGACACTGGGAGATCTCATGGGCCCCATGTTTTTTGCCATCTGTATGGGGACCTCCCGGGCATTGTATGGTAAGTTTGGCGCAGGGATTGATTTGAAGAAGACCATTATTGGCAGCAGTCTGTTGTGCTGTTTCAGTTATTTGCTGATTTCCTTCAGCCCGTTCCCGGCACTGGGCCTGCTGGGGTGCGGCATCTGTGGTTTCGCTGTGGGCATTTTGTGGCCGGGTACCTTTAGCATGGCATCGGCGTCGATTCCCCGGGGTGCTACGATGATGTTTGCTTATCTGGCACTGGCAGGGGATCTGGGGTGTTCTCTGGGACCTACCGTTGCGGGACGCGTGTCCGCTGTATTGGGAGATAACCTGCAAATGGGGATTCTCTCAGCCATCGGTTTTCCGATCGTGATGCTTCTGGGCACCCTGTTTCTGAAAAAACGTCGGGCAGAAAAGAAAGGATAAGATATGCGGGTTGCGGTAGTAGATGATGAGCGTGTCATGACAGATCAGATTGCTTCGTATCTTTCCCGATTCTCACAGGAGAATGGGATTGAGATGGATGCGCAGTTGTATGAAGACCCGGTTGCTTTTCTGGAGTCTTATGAACAAGATATGGATCTGGTGCTTTTGGATGTGGAAATGCCCCGTATGGATGGCATTACACTGGCAAAAGAAATACGAAAAATTGACACCCATGTGATGTTGATGTTCATCACGAATATGGCACAGTATGCCTTGAATGGATATGAGGTGGAAGCGGTTGATTATGTCATTAAACCCATCGGATATCAGGATTTCGCTATGAAGATGAAAAAGGTACTGCGCTATCTGGGACGTGAGGTGGATCGCCAGGTATTGTTGCAGACGGTACAGGGGATGCAGCCGGTGCGGATTGCGGAACTGTTGTATGTGGAGGTGTTCCGCCATTATCTGCACTATCACACGGCAGATGCGGTCTATGAAGTGCGGGGTTCCATGAAAGAGGCAGAGCAGCAGTTAAAACAGTATCATTTTGCCCGTTGCAGTCAGAGTTATCTGGTGAATCTGGCGCATGTGGAAGCGATTCGTGGTAATGATGTGATATGTCAATCCCAGCAACTGCCCATCAGCCGGAATAAAAAAGCAGAATTTATCGAACAGTTCACCAGATATGTGGGAGGGATGTCATAACCATGGAAATTTCAGCACTGGATTTGTTTGAAGAGTTGCGATTTATTCTGGAATTGATGGCGGCAGAGCATTTATTTGCCCATAATTTTGCAAAGAAAAAAGACCGCTATGGGATTTGGGTGACGGTGGGCGTCGTTGTGCTTACTGTTGTGTCGGAAGTGTATGCGATGTTTTATCGGACAGGTTTTCCCATTTATCCGGTCTGTGGGTGAACGTGGCCAGCGTGGGATGGTATATTCTGCTGACGCTGTGTACGGTGGTCTTTGTGTATCAATGTTATGAACTGACCATGGCCGATGCAGTTTTTTTGTGTAGCGGAGCATACAGTTTGCAGCATATGGAGTATGTCATTGTCAATGAAGTGGTGGCCCGGGGTATGATTCCGGAATTGATGAATCATTTGCCCGCCTACATTGCTCTTTGTGTGGTTACGACGTTTCTTCTATATTACGGGGGGTATCGGATTTATCGAGGCATCCTGCAAAGAAGTGGCGGCAAAGTCTACGAGGATACCGGCAATAACATTGCATTTACCGCCATGGTATTTATGATTGTATTTATTGCTTCTTTCATGTGTCAGGCACTCTTCGTGGGCAATTCCTATGAATATGACGATGTGAATTATCTGGGGGCAGCCATCGACTTTTTGATCTGCGTTCTCCTGCTGTGGGTCGAATATGGTATTTTACAGAATAAGAATATCAATCAGGAGAAGGCAATTATTGAGCAGTTACTGTATGAACGCAAGCGTCAGTATGAATTGTCCCGGGAGAACATTGAGACCATCAACCATAAATGTCACGATCTGAAACACCAGATCCGGGCACTGGAACAGATTGACGAGAAGGAGCGGAGGGCGTATCTGCGCGAATTGGAGGATGCCATTGGTATCTATGATGCGGTGGTGGAGACCGGCAACGAAGTGGTGAATACCATCATTTCCGAAAAGGCCTTGGTGTGCGGTCGTCGTCATATCCGGCTCTCCTGCATGGTGGATGCCAGCCATCTGGATTTTATGAGTACGCTGGATATCTACGCGCTTTTGGGCAATGCGCTGGACAATGCCATTGAGAATGTCAGTCGGTACGATGACGACGATAAACGCGTCATCAGTTTGACGATTAAAGCTGTGGGAGATTTCCTCAGCATACAGTTAGAGAATTATTGTGAGGGAGATGTGGTGTTTGCAGACGGCTTGCCGGTAACCACCAAGCGCAATCGTCAGTATCATGGATTCGGGATGAAGAGTATGCGCCACCTTGCTACCAAGTATGGCGGCTCTATGGTGACTTCCGTCAAGGATCATGTGTTTATCTTACAGATTCTGCTGCCCATGCCACCGGAGTTTTTGCGCCTCTATGCGCAGCAGAGGGAACAGGATGCCAGAGCGGATGCTGTGGCTGCGAAAGAATAACCAAATATGCCAGAAAAATGACAGTTGTGCCAGATCTATTGTGGGATCTGGCATTTTTTTATAAGGTAATCCTATCACAACAGGCAGGAAACTGCCGGAAAAGGAGGATAGGATGAAAAAGAAACCATTTAGCAAGAAAAAGTCCATTGTGACTTATATTGTGTGTGGCGTATTGATTGTGGCGTTAGCAATCGGCAATTATTTTGCCGGGTTGTATCGCGAACTGATCACCGTCTACACGAGTGGTTCCGATGTCGTTACGACAGATGAGTCAGCAGCGGTCTGTCAGACGATTGAAGAGGAAGGCATGGTTCTTCTGAAAAATGAGGGAGGGCTGCCGCTTTCTGAGGGGGCAAAAATATCGTTGTTGGGACAGGATTCCGTGGATTTTGTTTACGGCGGTTCCGGTTCCGGTTCGGTGGATGTGTCCATGGCGTTGAATCTGAAAGAGGCCATGGAAGCCTCTGGATTTGAAGTGAATGAGACGCTGTGGGATTTTTATGACACAGGCGCGGGGAAAGATTACCGCAAGACGGTGCCGGACGAGACCGGTGCCGGTGAGTTCGCTGTCAACGAGGTGCCTGCAGACGTGTATACCGATGAGGTAAAAGACAGTTTCGCGGATTATCAGGATGCTGCCATCGTCTGCATCGGACGAAGCGGTGGTGAGAGTGCGGATATTCCCATGGAGCCACTGGCAAGCGGTTACCGTTATCTGGAATTGGATAACAACGAGCGTGATCTGCTGACAATGGCATGTGAGAATTTTGAAAATGTCATCGTTCTGGTGAATGCGAACAATGCGATGGAATTGGGCTTCCTGGAGGAGGAGGCTTATGCCAATGTGAAGGCATGCGTCTGGTGTGGCGGTGTCGGTCAGGAAGGCATCAAGGCAGTGGCAGAGGCTTTTGCCGGGAATACGAACTTCTCAGGGCATCTGGCAGACACTTACGCTTATGATTCCCAGAGTGCACCTTCGGCGAACAACTTAGGGGATTACACCATCGTCAACAGCGATGTGCAAAACGGCAATAAGTATATTGTATATGCGGAAGGCATTTATGTAGGCTACCGCTATTATGAGACCCGGTACGAGGACAGTGTTTTGCAGCAGGGCAATGCCGGTGACTATGATTATACGTCCAGCGTACAGTTCCCCTTCGGTTATGGTTTGTCTTACACCGAATTCGCATGGTCGGATTATACGGTGGAGGAAACAGAGGACAGTTTTGAAGTGTCTGTAACCGTTAAAAATACCGGTGATGTGGCGGGCAAAGATGTTGTGGAAATCTATATGCAGTCGCCCTATACGGCATACGATCAGGAAAACGGAATTGAAAAATCCTCCGTGGAACTGGTAGGCTTTACCAAGACGGAGGAACTTGCCCCGGGTAAATCACAGACGGTGACCGTTTCGGTGGCAAAAGAAAGCATGAAGGCTTACGATGCAACGGGCGCCAAGACCTATATTGTGGATGCGGGAGATTATTATTTTGCAGCAGGTACGGATGCCCATGATGCATTGAATAACATTCTGGCAGCCAAAGGCTGTACCACTGCAGATGGTATGGATGCAGCCGGCAATGCAGATATGACTTATAAGACAACAGTTGATGAATTAGATGCGACAACCTATGCTGTTTCATCCGAGACGGGCAATGAGGTGGAAAATCAGTTTGACAGTGCGGATATCCGCTATTATGATGACTCTTTCACCTATCTGACGAGAAGTGATTGGACCGGTACATATCCAACGACGTATGCCGATGGAAGTCTGAGCGCCAGTGAAGAACTGCTGGAGGATCTGAAATGGGATCGAAGCAGTGAAGTGACGGATGACGGTTCTTCTATGCCGGCGTTTGAGGAGACAACGGAACACACGGTGCTGGATGCAAAAGAAAGCGCCTACGATGATCCGATCTGGGCAGAACTGGCACAGGCGTTGCCGGCGGACAAAGCCATGCAACTGGTGCGTCAGGGCGGCTATGCTACGCTTCAGGCAGATGTGATCGGGCTTCCGGCGACAACGGATAAGGATGGTACGGCCGGTATTTCCGGAACACTGGTAGGTGGTCAGAGTGCTATGGCATATCCGGTGGAGACCGTGCTTGCATGTACATGGAATAAAGATTTGATGTATCAACTGGGATGCAGCCTTGGTGAGGATTCCATCCAGACCGGCGTCACCGGATGGTATGCGCCGGGTGTGGATATTCATCGTTCACCCTATAGCGGACGTAACTTTGAGTATTTTTCCGAGGATGGTTATCTGTCCGGACAGATGGCCGGAAATGAGATTAAGGGTGCCCGGGAAAAGGGTGTGATTACCTACATGAAACATTTTGCCTTGAACGATCAGGAGACAAACCGTTATGGCGGAGCGATGTTTGCTAACGAGCAGTCCATTCGTGAAATCTATCTGAAAGGTTTTGAATATGCAGTAACACTTGGCAACAGCAATGCTGCCATGGCAGGCATGAACCGTATCGGTGCCCGCTGGGCAGGCGCCTATAAAGGGCTGATGACCAATGTGCTGCGGAATGAGTGGGGCTTTGAAGGCGTGGTAATCACGGATCAGGCTTCCGTTCAGGCCATGTTCTATCAGGATATTGTTTCCGGTCTTGCAGCAGGAACGGATCTGTGGCTGAACACGAATAAGAGTTTCTGGAAATTGGATGCTTACACAGAAGAAGACGGCAGTGTTGTGGATTGGACCACCAACGCTACGGTGATGAACAATGTGGCACGTGCGGCGAAGAATGTGATCTATGCGGTGGGTACCTCCAATGCTATGGATACCGTGGCTGAGGATGGCACGGTTGAAAATGCCAAAGCACCGTGGGAGATTGCATTGCTGATTCTGGATATCCTGGTATTTGGTATTTGTGGAATTCTGATTGTCCTGACGACAATTCGTTGGATTTCTTACGCAAATTCATTACCGAAGAAAGAAGAGGAAGGAGATGATATCGTGAAAAAGAATAAAGTGGTTGTACTGGTTGTTGTGGCAGTGATTGTTGGTCTTTTGGTGGGCTGTCTGGGAATGAAGTTCTTAGGAAAGGGTACCACCGAAACCACGCAGGATACCACAAGTACAGCAAAGGATATGACAGGTGTCTATATTTATGGAGAAGACAAAGAAAGTCCGTATGGTGGAACTGATTATGATGAATACGAACTGACGCTCTATGCGGATGGCAGTTATGAGATGACTATGACGGAAGCTACTTATGCCTATGAGATGCTGCTGGCACATACATCGGTAACGACTTATGGTACTTATACCATGGGAGATTCCTCAGACGGTTATACCTCTTGTGAATTGTCAGAGGCATCACGGATTCTGTATAACAGTTATTCGGATGTGGGCGGCTATAATCTGTCTTATGATACCGACAGCGTAGACAGTTATCCGGTGGAACTTCCGGGTGGTGTTATGACAGAAAAAGAAGACTTCTTTGGACAGTTTGGCGCACAGCGCACCGTATACATAGACGATGCTAGTACCAGCGTCATGACATTTGAAGTGCAGTAATCCAAATGGGATGGAAAGAGGACCGGTGAATCGGTCCTCTTTTTTTTGCAATTTATGCCGCAAAAGATACCGGTTATGCCAATTGGCGCACAAAAAAGGGTCGGCGTGGTATGATAAGCATACGAAATCAGGTGGCTGTTACCGCAGTGCGCGGACAGCCCCAAAAGGTGGGAGGAATCATGTTACAGTATCAGAATATCATCTCCGGCATGACGCTGGAGCAAAAAGCACTTATGATGTCCGGTCAGGATACGTGGAGAACCAAAGATTTTAAAGAACATGGTATTCCGGCCATGTTCTTAAGCGACGGACCTCACGGTCTTCGCAAGCAGGCAGGCGCGGGAGATCATCTGGGACTCAACGCTTCTTTGCCGGCAACCTGTTTCCCTACGGCAGCGACCATGGCAAATAGTTGGGATGTGGAGTTGGGAGAACAACTGGGGAGGTGTCTCGGTGAGGAGGCGGCGGATCTGGGGGTCAATGTTGTGCTGGGCCCGGGACTGAATATGAAGCGGAGCCCCCTCTGCGGTCGTAATTTTGAGTATTTCAGTGAGGACCCCTATCTGGCAGGCAAGATGGCAGCGGCTTATATCCGGGGCATCCAGAGTCAAGGCATTGCAGCTTGTCCCAAGCATTTTGCCGCTAACAGCCAGGAAGAGCGTCGCATGGCAATGGATGCGGTGGTGGATGAGCGGACGTTTCGCGAATTGTACACCACGGGCTTTGAGATTGCGGTCAAAGAGGGCGGTGCCAAGGCAATTATGACGGCGTACAATGAGATCAATGGCGTATACGCCAACGAAAGTGAGCATTTGCTGGGAGATATCTTATACGGCGAGTGGGCCTATGAAGGTATGGTCGTCTCTGACTGGGGCGGAAGCAATGATCATGTAGAAGGGGTGCGGCAGGGGTCGCATCTGGAGATGCCTTCCACCGGAAAGATGGGGGCAAAGCAGATTGTTCGTGCCGTGGAAGAAGGCAGGCTGGATGAGGCACTGCTGGATCAGCGCGTGGATGAATTATTACGGATTGTTTTCGCTACCCACGATGCTACAGAGCAGAACAAAGGACATAAGTTTGACATTGAGGCGCATCACGCCTTTGCCAGAAAAGCAGCGGCGGAGAGTATTGTTCTTCTGAAAAATGAGCGTCACATTCTGCCATTGAACACCACAGACCGTGTGGCTGTTATTGGTGATTTTGGCAAGACGCCCCGCTACCAGGGCGCAGGTTCGTCTCTGGTGAATCCCACCAAAGAAGTGGAGAGTATCTGTGATATGATTCACTATTACGATATCAACTATCTGGATTATGCCAGAGGCTATGTCCGTAACAAGCCGGCCAATGCCAAATTGCAGCAGGAGGCGGTGGCACTTGCCAAAGAGGCAGATGTGGTGCTCTTGTGCGTGGGTCTGGATGAAATCAGTGAATCGGAAGGTCTGGACCGAGTTCATATGGAAATGCCCAAAGCACAGGTGGAACTGATTGAGGCGGTGGCCGCAGTGAATCCGCATGTGGTGGTTCTGATGTCCGCAGGCTCGTCGGTAACGATGCCCTGGGAAAAGGACGTGGCTGCTATTGTACACGGATATCTGGGTGGGCAGGCCGGTGCCTCAGCCATGTTGGATGTGCTGACCGGCAAGGTGTGTCCCAGCGGAAAGTTAAGTGAAACCTATGCGTTTTCACTGTCGGATGTGCCGTCGACACCGTATTATCCCAGCCCTGAGCGTAGCAGTGAGTACCGTGAGGGTCTGTACATGGGGTATCGCTATTTTGATACCCGCAATGTGGCTGTGGCATATCCCTTTGGTTTTGGTCTCAGTTATACCACATTTTCTTATAGCAATCTGTCTGTGGATGAAGAGGGCGCGCATTTTACAGTAAGCAACACCGGTGAAGTGGATGGTGCTGAGGTTGCACAGATGTATATTGGGCATAATCGAAGTCAACTGTTCGGCCCTAAGAAAGAATTAAAAGGATTTGTCAAGGTGTTCTTAAAGGCGGGGGAGAGCCGTCAGGTGACCATCCCGTTTGATGACAAATCATTCCGCTATTATAATGTAGCAACCGACCAATGGGAGATTGAGGGTGGAACTTATCAGGTTTACATTGGCGCCAGTGTGGCAGATATTCGTCTGCGGGAGGAGATCGAACGTCAGGGTTCCGGTGCGCCGATTCCGTACACGGCAAAACAACTTCCGTCTTATTACAGCGGAGATGTATCGGCTGTTTCCGATGAAGAGTATCAGATGCTCTATGGCAGACCGTTGCCCCCGGCCAAGTGGGATACCACCGGCAAACTGGGGGTCAACGATGCCATTTGTCAGATGTATTATGCCAAGAGTCTGCTGGCACGTTTTATCTGCTGGATTTTGCGCAGTATTAAGAAAGCCAGCGAAAAGAAGGGTACGCCCAATCTGAACATCTTATTTATCTATAATATGCCGTTCCGTGGACTGTCCAAGATGACGGGCGGTGCCATGAACGAAGGCATGATTGACGGTCTGGTGGAGATTGTCAATGGACGTGGACTGATTGGTCTCGGTCATTTGATCGCAGCAATTTTTAAAGGTTAGAAGGGAGAAGATAATGGAAGCAATCAAAAGAAAATGGGCTGGTTTTGAGGAACAACATCCGGTGGCAGCAAAGTGGATTTATCAGGTGGGATTTTTTGTGATATTCAGTAATGGTGTGACGATTTTCCAGTATCTGGTATTTACGTTTATGCCGAAATTGCTGGGCTATGAACTGGCGGGAATGTCGTTTATGTGGCCGAAGGTGCCGGTGCACCTGTTTGGCGTTGATTTTACATGGTGTATTTTTGGAGCGGAGGTCATCTATGATAAGGCGGGTCAGGTTATGATCGGCGGCGGTCTTGGTTACTTTATCAGTTATGAAGTGGGTACCTTCCTGGCACAGTGTATCAACTTCCCGTTGCAGCGAAACATCACCTTCAAGAGCCATGGCAATCCGTGGTATCAGGCAATGTGGTATTTTATCGCCTGGGTGGTTCTGTCCATTGCCTGCAATGCCGTAAATAATCTGTGGATGCCCATCGCAGCGGTATACTTTGCACCGGCTGTTTACAACATTTTGGTAACGGTCATCACCGGCGGAATTTCCATGGTGGTATTCTTCTTTGTATTTAAGATTATCTTCCCGGAGGGTGAAAAAAAGAACGCATAATTGACATCTTTTCGGTTGTGTCAAATGTCAAATTGTGGTATGTTACTCTAAAGGTGAGGCGAGCGTATTATAAGATGAGATAATGATTTTGTTGCTTTGCCATAATTAGTTTAGGTTTGCATAGAGGAGAGTACAAATGACACTACAGGAAAAACAAACAGGTGAACGTAACAGAGTTGGGTTTATCGTCGGTATGATGATTTCGGCAGCAATGCTGATTCTCGTATTGCTATCGTTGTTGGGTGGTGATAGCAAGCCCGCTACATTTATCATGCTTGTTGTGGGCGTGATTTCGATGGTTGTCCAAGGGGTAAGTTACAAGAAGTACAGATATCAGGAGAATTATTACCATTTCTGCTGTTATTCGGTGTTTATTTTCTATCTGATTTTGATTTTCGTAGGCAGAAACTTTATGTGCTATACGCTGGTATTCCCCATCGCCGTGCTGGTGATGATGTATCGCAAGGTAAAACTTGTGAAACTCGGAGCGATATTGGCGCTTGCTGCTAATGTGCTTTTTGATGTGGTATATACGATGTTCGAAGGTGCTGAAGGCATGAGAGATAATTTTGTACTTCAGATTGTGTCAATTGTGGTTGCGGTTGTTGCCGAACTATTGATTTGTGCACAGTGGGAGCGGCATCAGGACGAGACGTTCTCTGAGATTCAGGAGCGTACGGCAAAGCAGGCAGAGGTGGCCAAGGCGATGATCCAGCATTCGGAGGATCTGACAGAGCAGTTTGAAGAGGCGATGCAGGTATCTCAGCATTTGAATGAAAGCATGGATAGCAGTCATGGTTCCGTCAACGAGATTGCAGAGAGTACGAAGATGACGGCAGAGGCCATCGAATCACAGACAGAGCAGACCGTAGAAATCCAGAATATCCTACAGGATGTGGGACAGCAGGCACAGGAGATGAGTTCACTGTCCGGAGCTACGAGAAGCGCTGTGGAGGAAGGCGTTCAACTGGTTCAGCAACTGGAAGAGCAGGCGAGAGAGATTGCACAGATCAACCGTGCAGCCAGTGACTCTACCAATAATCTGAATGACCGTATCAAAGAAGTGGATGCCATCACGGAGACGATCTTAGGGATTTCTTCCCAGACGAATCTGTTGGCACTGAACGCATCTATTGAAGCGGCAAGAGCCGGCGAGGCAGGCAAGGGATTTGCGGTTGTGGCAGATGAGATTCGGCAGTTGTCTGAGGAGACCAAGCAGGCTACCGAACAGATTGGCAGCATTATCGCTAAGTTGACGGCTGAGGTTGCAGAAGCCACCATGAGTATGACCAAGTCTACCGAATATGCAGAGCGTCAGAATGAGATGATCCTGACCACCGGCGAGAAGCTGAATGATATTCAGAATAATACTTATGCATTGAATGATAATGTCAATAAGGTGACAACTTCTGTGGAGAATGTTCTGGAGGCGAATTCACGGATTACAGACAGTATTGCCAACTTATCAGCCACATCCGAGGAGGTGGCAGCATCTTCCGAGAATGCACTGGCTTTGAGTGATGACAGCATGAATACCTTGGAGAATATGAATCGTAATCTGGAGCGTATTGCGGAGATTTCCCGCCTGATGCGTGACGTGTCCGAATAGTCGTACATCGTACAGATCATTTTTCATCAGAGATATGACATCCCCGTGATGGTTGTAGGGCGTTCCGGCGTTAGCCGGAGGAGTTTTTCAACCATCGCGGGGGTTTTT
>CAMAKU010000053.1 GCA_945836255.1 uncultured Roseburia sp.
CGATAACGCATATCTGTATCGGTCAGGCCGTGGTACTTCTCCGGAAGAATCTGCAACGACTTCGTCAAGAGCACCATCTCCTGTGCATGAATCGATACTTCCCCTGTCCGGGTACGGAACGCATACCCCTTGATGCCCCAGATATCACCGATATCAGACTTCTTAAAGGTGGCATACAGTTCTTCACCGATGGCATCCCGCGCTACATAGATCTGAATATTGCCCTTCAGATCCTGAATATTGGCAAAAGAAGCCTTCCCCATCACACGCTTAAACATCATACGACCTGCGATGGACACGGTAATCGGACTGGCATCCATGATGCTTCTTCGCTCCTCATAATCCTGCTTGAGGATCTCCTTTGCCTGTTCCTCGTCCAATCCTTCCACATCCGGCGTCTTCCGATCGCCCAGCAACTCCTCTTCATGCGCTGTATAGATTTCACGAACATCCGACGTGTGATGTGTCACGTCATATTTGGTAATCTGAAACGGGTCCTTCCCTGCTTCCTGCAATGCAGCCAACTTCTCACGACGCACCTTCAGCAGCTGATTCACATCCTGTCCCTGTGTATTATTTTGATTTGCCATGTAACACCTCTTGTATCTTACTAGTTCGATCTCTGAATCTCTAAGATCTTATACTGCAATTCGCCTGCCGGCGTCTCAACCGTCACAATATCGCCGACGCTTGCACCGATGATTGCACGTCCCACCGGCGATTCATTGGAAATCTTTCCCGTCAGACTGTTGGCCTCTGTGGAACCAACCACCTTGTATTCCAATTCCTCTTTATATTCGATATCCAAGATCTTGACCTTACAGCCGACGTTGATCTTGTCTAGGTCGATCTCTTCCTCGTCAACCACTTCTGCATTCTTGAGAATCTTCTCCAATTCCTCAATACGTGCTTCGATATCACGCTGCTCATCCTTAGCTGCATCATACTCTGCATTCTCGGACAAATCGCCCTGCTCTCTGGCTTCCTTGATCTTCTGTGCTACTTCCTTACGACGGACAACTTTCAGATCCTGCAATTCGTCCTCTAATTTCTTCAGTCCTTCATATGTCAAGATATTTTTCTTTTCCATTGCTGCATATCCTTTCTGCTTTATAATCAATCTATTATAGGCAAAAAGCCCCTGGATTGTCAAGGAATCCCTATATAAAAGATGTACCAAAAAAGCTGCATACACCACACCGATGTACACAGCTTTCTCAAGAGGAAATAAAACGGTTTCCTGCCTTGGACTACTCAGACAATCGCCCGTACATTTTTGTCATTTTATAGAGCCGCTTCGCAATCTTACTGCCGGCCTCTCCCTCCAGCATGCGCCATCTCCAGTTTCCTTCCGAAGTCCCCGGCACATTCATGCGATGTCCCTCGCCATAACCCAGATAATCCTGCATCTGCGCCACAAAAAGCATCGCTACCGAACGAAGCCCGCCGCGGATGAATCCCCAATGATATTCCTCATTGCCGATTCCCAGATATTCCGCTGCATACGCCGCATCCTTTTTCTTGACCTCCTGCTTCCACAGCATCACCGGACTATTGTCATGTGTCCCTGTGTAGCAGATACAATGTCGCGGATACTTATGGGGCTGATAATCGCTGGGTTCTTCCGAATCAAAAGCAAACTCCAGAATCTTCATTCCCGGAAAACCGCTATCCTGTAATAACTGCATCACACTGGGAGAGCGCTCACCCAGGTCTTCTGCAATAAATTCCAGATTGGGGAACGTCTTTTTGAGCAGACCAACCAACTTCATCCCCGGACCTTTGCGCCATTCGCCCACCTTCGCGGTCTTTGCGCCGTATGGCACCGCCCAATAACTGTCAAATCCACGGAAATGATCAATGCGGATCACATCATACAACTTGCTGGCTCCGGCAATTCTCCGAACCCACCAGCTATATCCGTCTTCTGCCATGGCATCCCAGTCATAGAGTGGATTGCCCCACAACTGTCCATCTTCGCTAAAATAATCCGGCGGCACCCCGGCCACTTCATGTGGAATGTTGTCCTCATCCAGTGCAAAAAATTGTGGTTCTGCCCACACATCTGCAGAATCCATGGACACGTAAATTGGCAGATCGCCAATGATCTCTACACCAAGATCGTTGATATACGTTTTTAATGCCTTCCACTGACCAAAGAACAAAAACTGTATATAGATAAATAACTCTACGTCGTCACGAAGTTTCTCCTTGTAGGCTGCCACAGCCTTCGGGCGATGCAGACGAATGTCCTCATCCTCCCATTCACTCCATGCACGCATGCCAAAATGTCTTTTACACGCCATGTAAAGCGCATAATTATCAATCCAGTCGCGATTCTCATCGCAAAAAGCCATGACATCTTCATAGTCTCGTTTCCAGCCACGTTTTTTGGCTTTCGCTAAAATGTCAAAACGGCTCTCGTAGATTTTACCATAATCCACATTGCGCGGGTCCGTGCCCCAGTCACATGCTTCCACTTCTTCCTGCGCAAGCAGACCATCCTCGATCAAGAGTTCCAAATCCACAAAATACGGATTGCCCGCAAATGTGGAAAAACTCTGATACGGCGAATCTCCGTAACTGGTGGGACCGAGTGGCAGAAGCTGCCAGTATTTCTGTCCTGCTTCCTGCAGGAAATCAGCAAATTCATATGCAGCCTTGCCAAACGTCCCAATCCCGTATTTGGAAGGTAATGAAGAAATAGGAAGCAATATTCCACTACTTCTATTCATGATTTCTACCTCAATCCTATGATATCGGCGGCAAACAGATTAACCCTTGACGGCACCTGCGATAACACCCTTGATAATGTATTTCTGGCACACCAGATATACAATGATGATCGGCAATACGGTCATCAGGATACAAGCCATCATCGGTCCCATTTCCACCTTTCCGTAACTTCCCTGGAAATACTGGACCAAAATCGGAATCGTCATGTACTTCTTACGATCCAGCACCAGATATGGCAGCAAATAATCATTCCACAGCCACATGGTCTCCAGAATACCCACAGAAATCAGCGTGGGCTTCAAGATCGGCAGCACAATCAGAAAGAAGGTCTGAATCGGATTACACCCATCAATCATCGCCGCTTCCTCGATTTCCAGCGGTATGGATTTCATAAAGCCGCAGAACATAAACACCGCCAGTCCTGCCCCAAAGCCCAGATAAATAATACAGATATTAAACGGCGTATTCAACCCCAACTTATCTGCCGTGGATGCCAGCGTAAACATCAACATCTGGAACGGTACAACCATCGAAAATACGAAAAGGAAATACAATATCTTCGATATAATACTGTTGACACGTGTGATATACCATGCACACATAGAACAGCAGATCAGAATCAATGCCACGGATGTAACCGTAATCAAAAGGCTGTAACCAAATGCCTGTGCAAACCCTTTCGATGTCAAAGCATCCACAAAATTGGACAATCCGGCAAATGTCTCTGACGTAGGCAACTGAAATACGGTACTTGTTGTAATGCTTCGATCTTCTTTCAACGCATTGATAAAGATCATAAAGATTGGATAAATCCATGCCAAACTAATGACCAGAAGTACAACAAATAAGATTTTGCTTTTGATTGATTTTCTTTTTTCCATTACTGCTGCACCTCCTTAGATCTGGTTGCCCGCAACTGAATCATGGAGATAATAATTACCATGATACAGAAAAGCACTGCCTTCGCCTGACCATAACCTCTCCACTGGGGTCCGGAACGTCCGTAAAAGGTGTTGTAGATATTTAACGCCAACATCTCGGATGCATGCGCCGGCTCACCTCCGGTCAATGCCAGGTTCTGATCGAACAACTTAAATCCGTTGGTCAGTGACAAGAACATACAGATTGTAATGGAAGGCATCACATTCGGAATCTTAATTTTCCACAATATTTGTCCTTCTGTAGCTCCATCAATTTTCGCTGCTTCGATATAATCGTCCGGAATCGACTGCAATCCCGCGATATAAATAATCATCATATAACCTATCTGCTGCCAACACATCAATATCAACAGCCCGATAAAGCCATATCTTTCATCGAGTGCCAGTAATGGTTTTTCTAAAAGCGTCAACACACCATTCAACAGGATCTGCCAGATATAACCAAGCACAATTCCACCAATCAGATTCGGCATGAAAAAGATGGTACGAAACAGATTGGATGCTTTTAACTTACTGGTCAATGCCAGTGCGAGTGCAAATGCGCCCACATTAATCAGAATCGTTACCACAATGGTAAACAATGCCGTAAACCAGAACGAATGCAGGAAGGTTGCATCTGTCAAGGCATATTTATAATTCTCCAACCCATTGAATTTCGCCCTGTCGATCGTAATGAAGCTGCAGAAAGATAAATATAATCCTTGAATGAATGGATACAAAAAACCTACACAAAAAGCTGCTGCCGTAGGCAATAAAAAGACAGGCCAATATTTTCTAACTGCTTTTTCCATAGTGTCCTCCTCAAAAAACTACATAAATACAGAGGGCAGGCGATATAGCCCGCCCTCCGTCTATTCAAAACAATTTATAAGCGATGTTACTCGTAGCGCATACCGGGCATAACATCTTATACGAAGATCCGATTATTCCTGGTTGGCTGCCTTATACTCTGTAGCCCATCCGTCAACAAATGCTGTCTTAACATCATCCCATGAGCCAGTGCCTGCTGCATATGCAGTCAGTGCTGAACTCAGGTCTGCCTTCCACTGCTCAGAAGGAATCGTGGTAAAGTTCCACGGAATCGTTGTCTTACCAGCTGCCTGCATCTCTGTATCCTTCTTTACAAATACATTGTCAGTCTCTTTTGCATCCTTGAACGGAATAACAAAGCCCATGTCATCAGCCATTGCGGTTGTTCCCTTGTCAGAAGATACACACCAGTTCATGAAATCAAGTGTAGCCTGAATATCTTTCTCATCGGCTGCTGAGTTTACACACCAGTAATTCTCTGTACCTGTACATAATCCCTGGTTAGCCTCGTCACCAACACCGATGTAGATCGGAATCATCGTAACATCTTCTGCTGCCAGTTTGCCATCACCTACGACATTGCCATACTCCCAAGAACCATTCTGGAAGAATACTGCTTCGCCATTGATGAATTCGCTCTCAGAGTCATCACCTGTCTTGCTTGCCAGTTCGGTAGGTTTGCAGGTAGAATTGTTGATGTAAAGATCAAAAACATTCTTGTAGTTCTCAAGATATGTTCCCTTAATAGCATCTGTGCTGGTCTCTTCCTCTGCCTGATACTCGAAGTAGATCGGAAGGTTAGCCAAATGTGTCTTGAATCTCCAGTCAGAAGAATCATCCATACCAGCAGATGTGAAAGCAGCGAATCCTAACTCGCTTGATCTCGCTGTGATGTCTTCTGCCACCTTCTTCAGGTCTTCAAAACTCTGAATATCATCAACCGTATATCCAGCTTCTGCCAATAACTTGGTGTTTGTGATAATACCGTAGGTCTCTACAGCCATTGCAATACCTTTGACTTCGCCATTGTCGATCAAAGCGTACTCATCGCCGTTCAGATTACCATATACTTCAGAATCAGAAAGATCTAAGCAATAATCTTTCCAGTTATTCAGACCAACCGGTCCGTTTACATGGAACAGGGTCGGAGCTTCGCTCTTATCCATTTCCACGGTCAATGTCTCCTCATACTTGTTGGAAGCTGCTGTTACAACTGTAACCGGTACACCAGTCTCTTCTGTGTACTCTTTTGCCAAAGCCTGCCAAGCCTCATCTGCTTCCGGCTTGAAGTTCAGGTAGTATACCTGACCGGAATCGGAGGTTGCAGAACCCTCATCCTTACTTCCGCATCCTACGAATGCGCCCACTGCCATGGTAGCAACCATTGCAAGTGCTAATACTTTCTTGAATTTCATGATTACCCTCTCCTTTATATTGATAATTGATAAGTAATTTATTTCCAATCGCGGCATTGCGCTTTTGCCACGATCAAAAATCAGTATGTGTATCTTTACGGAAAAATATGACAATAAATTGTATTATCTTTCCATGATTGTTCCGCCCTGTCGGAAGACCGTTGGCAGAACCACCTGTTGATGTGCCCCTTCCTGCTCAATCAAATCAATCAGTAACTGAACACTGGTGCTTCCCAATTGTTCCATGGGCTGACAATAAGTAGACAGTGCCGGTGCCATATACTCTGACACCTCAATTCCATCAATTGCCACCACCGAACACTGCTTGGGAATCTCAATTCCCCGCTCGCGCATTGCCCGCATGGCTCCCATAGCCAAGTTATCTGCTATGGCAAAGACAGCATCAAATGAAATGCCACGATCCAACCATTGCAACATACCCTGATAGGCATCCGCAATATTGTAACTTCCCACCGAAATAATCAAGTCTTCTTCCGGTGCCATCCCCATCTCTGTCAGTGCCTTGACATATCCCTCATAACGAATCTGAGAAACAGAACCATCATCCGGTCGGGATAACAGAACGGCAATCCGGCGATGACCACCCTGATACAATCCCTTGACTGCTTCGTACGCCGTCTGGGTATCATCAATGGAAACACTGGAATAACTATCGCTATCCAAGGTGCCGTAAGCATTATTGGAAGAACAACTGACAAACGGAATGTCGATGGCTGCGACCTGCTCCTTAGTATAATCCAGACGACCGCCAAGAAAAATCAATCCCAACAATCGCTTATCCTGCTCCATCATGGCTCCCGCCAGAAGTTCATCCGCCGTGGAAGCAATCTGCTGCATCACCAGCGTATAACCGGCATCCTCAATATCCTTCTCAATCTCATGAATAATAGATGTGTAGAAGGGATTGGAAATACCCCGGACAATCAATCCGATATTGTCCGACTTGGACTGTCCCAAGGCTCTCGCGCTGTTATTCGGAATGTAATTATATCTTTCTACGATCTCCAGTACCTTGTTTCTGGCATCTTCGCTCACGTCAGGATGCTGATTCAAAACTCTGGAAACTGTACTGACGCTTACACCACTGATTCTGGCGATATCCTTAATTGTCATATGTAAGCCCTCCCCGCTTCCGCCGGGAGTTAACACAATCGGACATCGACCGGTCTCTCTTGGGAAACGTCTGCTTAGAAACGTTACCGGGAACGGTTCTGGTAACGTTTCCAGTTGGTATGCGTATATCTTATACCGCTATTTTTCCTGTGTCAACGGCATGAGGTAATTTTTGCCATTTTCGCCGAAATCACCATTTTATTTTTGTGCAAATTTTCTTCGATACTCTCGCGGTGTCATTTCAAATCGACGCTTAAAGATACGGTTAAAATAAGAAATATTTGTAAATCCTACTTCCTGTGCAATTTCAAGGACAGAATCCTCGGACGACAACAGCAGCCGGGACGCCATCACCAGACGGTAATCATTCAGATAATCAATAAAACTCTGCCCCATGGTCGTCTTAAAATATTTCATAAAGTGGGAACTACTGAAACCCACGAGGTTTGCCATCTGTTCAATGGTCAGTTTTTCCCCGTAATGCAATTCCACATATTTCAAAACCGTCTTCATCTGCTCATGTGTCTGCTGTGTCTTGTGTGACGTCCGGTCTGCGCATTCCGTATAAAGAAGAAAAAAAACCAGAAGTAATTGGGCTTTTACGAGAAGTTCGTAGCCCTCTTGCCGTGCTTCACAGATGGCATCGCACTGATCCAGACAACGGCGTATGGCATCATATCCTGCTTCTCCTTCATGATAAAAGGTAGGAATCGTAACTTTCATACGAAGAATGGGACGAAAGTATTTTTCACTGGTTCCGTCATCCTGTTTTCCATACAGAATCTGCGGACGAAACATGATGTTTTCATATTCCATGCGCTCATCCTCTGCCTGACGTATGGCATGCAACTGTCCCGGTAATACTATGACATAGTCACCGCCACACACCTGACGTTCTTCAAATTCCACGGAGACGACGCCCCTGCCCTTTTTGATATAGATAATCTCCATCTCATCATGCCAGTGGACGGGCACCTCCGCAAAATCCAGCGGTATGGAACATAAGTAAGTATTATACGGGAATGTCTCGACCCCATGTTCTTTCCTTTCGTGATAGTTTTCGTATTCTTTTATGTTCATTTTTTCCCCTTTTGGCAAAATATAGACGAATTGATGATAGGATTGTACTATTATTTGCTAGCATTTGACAAGATGTTTTCTCTCATTCTCTCTATACTGAAACTATACAATGCAGCATAACATATATGTTAGGAGGTTTTTATGAACGCATTAGAAGTAAAGATCAAAGATACTTTCGGAACAGATCTGGCCCATGTGAGCAACGAGCAGATCTATGTGGCACTTCTCCAGATGGTCAAAGAAGAAGCGTCCAAGAAAGTATCCAATGAAGGAAAAAAGAAACTGTACTATATTTCTGCAGAATTTCTGATCGGAAAACTGTTATCCAATAATCTGATCAATCTCGGTCTGTATGACGAGGTGGAAACCTGCCTGCAACAATACGGCAAGAGCATGGCGCAGATCGAAGAGATTGAGCCGGAGCCATCACTGGGCAATGGCGGTCTGGGACGTCTGGCAGCCTGCTTCTTAGATTCTATTGCGACTCTGGGATTAAATGGTGACGGTGTCGGGCTGAATTATCATTTTGGTCTGTTTCGTCAGGTGTTCCGTGATAACTTGCAGACAGAGACGCCCAATCCTTGGATGGAGGAGACCAGTTGGCTCACCAAAACGGATACCACCTACCGTGTTGACTTCGGCGGCATGTCTCTGACATCGCGCATGTATGATATTGATGTGGTAGGCTACGAAGGCAGAACCACCAAGTTACATTTGTTTGATGTGGATACCATTGATGAAACCCTCGTGGGCGACGGCATCTCTTTTGACAAAGAAGACATCGCCAAAAACCTGACCTTATTCCTGTATCCTGACGATTCCGACGAAGCCGGTCGGATTCTTCGTGTGTACCAGCAGTATTTTATGGTCAGCAATGCAGCACATCTGATTTTAGATGAAGCCGTTGCGCGGGGCAGCAATCTGCATGACCTTGCAGATTACGCAACCGTCCAGATTAACGACACCCACCCCAGTATGGTGATTCCGGAATTGATTCGTCTACTTCTCCAACGTGGCATTCAGATGGACGAAGCCATCACCATCGTAACCAATACCTGTGCATATACGAACCACACGATTTTGGCAGAAGCACTGGAAAAATGGCCTTCCCACTATTTGCAGAAGGCAGTACCCCAGTTGCTCCCCATCATTTATGAACTAAACAACCGTGTCAATGACAAATTCCATGACAAGAGCGTTGCCATCATTGATGACGAAAACCGCGTGCATATGGCACACATGGATATCCACTATGGATATTCCGTCAACGGCGTTGCTTACCTTCACACGGAGATTCTGAAAAACAGTGAATTGAACAACTTCTATCAGATCTATCCGGAGAAGTTCAACAACAAGACCAACGGTATTACCTTCCGTCGCTGGCTGTTACACTGCAACCATCCCCTTGCTAATCTTTTGACGGAACTCATCGGCGACGGTTACAAAAAGGATGCCACGGAACTGGAGCGTCTGGCGCAGTTTGCAGATGATTCCTGCGTGCTTGAAAAGTTACTGGCAGTCAAGAACGAAAAGAAGCGGGAACTGGCTGTATACCTGAAGAACACACAGAATATCGATATCAATCCGGATTCCATTTTCGACATTCAGATTAAACGTCTGCATGAATATAAGCGTCAGCAGATGAACGCGCTGTACGTCATTGATAAATACTTTGAGATCAAGGAGGGCAAACTTCCCCAGCGTCCGATCACAGTCATTTTCGGTGCAAAGGCTGCCCCGGCGTACACGATTGCCAAGGACATCATCCATGTGATTCTCTGTCTGCAGGAGATTATTGCCAACGATCCGGAAGTATCACCTTATTTATCTGTTGTGATGGTGGAGAACTACAATGTGACACTGGCAGAGAAACTAATCCCTGCTGCTGATATTCACGAACAGATTTCCCTTGCTTCCAAAGAAGCATCCGGCACATCCAACATGAAATTCATGTTAAATGGTGCCGTTGCCATTGGAACCGAAGATGGGGCAAACGTAGAAATGCATCAGTTTGTGGGAGATGACAATATCTACATCTTTGGCGAGTCCTCAGATGATGTGATTGCACATTATGAAAAGGCAGATTATGTATCCAGAGATTATTATGAACAGGATCCTACCATCAAACGCGCTGTTGATTTCTTAGTCAGCGACACTATGATGGCCGTGGGACAGCGGGAAAATCTGGAACGTCTATACCACGAACTGTTGAACAAAGACTGGTTCATGACATTGCCTGATTTTGAAGACTATAAAGCCACAAGAAATCAGATGTATGCCGATTACGAAGACCGCATGGCTTGGGCAAAGAAGATGCTGATCAATATCAGTCAGGCCGGCTTCTTCTCCTCCGACCGCACCATTGCTCAGTATAATGAAGATATCTGGCATCTATAATCCACGCCGTTGATGATTGACGGACAAAAATAAGGAGCAGGCACCCTGTGTGATATGATTGTGGTGTCTGTTCCTTTTATGAGCGCAAAGTATCCAGCAACTGTTCTAACTGCGCGTAGGTCTCAATCTCATTCATCCTACGACGCAGGCTGGCAGAATTATGATAGCCCGAGGTGTACCAAGCCGCATGCTTGCGAAATTCCCGGATGCCATAATGCTCGTCTCCCTTAAAATCGATCTGCATTCTGGCATGACGCAGCATCGTCTCTACCAGTTCGTCGACTGGTGGCTTGCCAATGATCTCTCCGGTTTCAAAATAGTGCAGAATCTGATGAAAAATCCACGGATTCCCCTGCGCTCCACGTCCAATCATAAAGCCATCACAGCCCGTCTGTTCTTTCATCGCAATCACATCTTCGGCACACAACAGATCGCCATTCCCGATGACCGGTATACTGACAGCGTCTTTGACTCTGGCAATAATCTCCCAATCTGCTTTCCCGGCATAATACTGTTCCCTGGTTCGTCCGTGCACAGCAATCGCAGCGACACCGGCATCCTCTGCGATCTTTGCCATCTCCACTGCATTGACATGTGCATCATCAAAACCTTTTCGTATCTTCACTGTCACCGGCTTTTGAACGGCGCGCACCGTCTTGCGCATAATCTCCCCCGCTAACTGCGGATTCTTCATCAGTGCCGACCCGTCGCCATTGTTGACCACCTTCGGCACCGGACAGCCCATATTGATATCAAGGATATCAAATGGCTTGTCCTCAATGCGTTTGGCCATCTCACTGATACAATCCGGATCAGAACCGAACAACTGCAAAGACACCGGCCGCTCTTTCGGGTCCACTTCCAGTAAGCGGTACGTGTTCTTGTTATTATACTGCAGTGCCTTCGCACTGACCATCTCCATACAGAGCAAGCCTGCCCCCTGTTCCTTGGCAAGCAGACGAAATGGCAGATCCGTCACTCCCGCCATGGGCGCTAATATTAAATTGTTATCCAGCGTTACGTCACCAATCGTAAGACGGCTTACCGGCTGTTGTTCCATGTTCCACCATCCTATCGTCCGTTTCTCCGCTCCATCTCCTTATGATGGATAAATCGCATTCCTTCCA
>CAMAKU010000054.1 GCA_945836255.1 uncultured Roseburia sp.
AGCGGCTGAACCAATGGTTTATCAATACCAAATTATATAAAAATAATCTGGAGAGTTTTGTGAAAGGTCAGGGGATGACCTGGAAGACAAAGATTCGGATTATGGTTATGGTTACCATTCTGATGTCCATCGGATTTATTATGATGGATCAGGTTCCGGTGGGACGGATTGTGCTTGCCTGTGTGTGGGTATTTCACCTGTTGTACTTCACCTTTGGTGTGAAGAATTACAAAAAAGAAGAAGCATAAAAAGGCTGCTTGACTCTCCCCTAAGAGGATGATGTAATGTAAGAAACGTAACAGGATGCTGGCTGTTCGCAGAGGGTCGACACGAAGCGGATGAAGCAGAGCACAGAGGAGGAACATCCCATGTTGAAGATTGGTGAATTTTCAAAACTATCGCATCTGACGGTGAAGGCACTCAGATTCTATGAAAAGGAAGGGCTTTTGGTGCCGGCGGCCACAGATGCCTGGACGAATTACCGGTTCTATGAGACCTGGCAGTTGGAAACAGCAGCAAAGATAAAGGCATACCGCCAGTTAGATTTGTCCATTGAGGAGATTCGAGCGATTTTTGCCGGGGAAGATGCCAAGGATATTCTGGCACGCAAAGCACGGATTTTGCAGGAACAGAAAAAAGATTTGGATGTCCGCCTCTCCATCATCAATCATATATTGGAGGAAGAGGAAATGAAGTATCAGGTAACAGTAAAAGAGATTCCGTCAGTCATTGTATATTATTCAGAGGTCAGGCTGCCGAAGTATTCGGATATGATGCAACACATCCCCGCGATCGGTGCCGAGTGCCTGAGATTGAATCCGGGATTAAAGTGTGCGGAGCCACCGTATGAGTTCTGTGAATATCTCGATGAGGAACACAGAGACACCGACGTCCTGATTCGCCATAATGAAGCGGTGGTCAGTTTCGGTGTAGAGAATGAAACGATTAAATTCCGCGAGATTCCGGCCACAAAGGTGCTGAGCATTTTTCATAAGGGAGCGTACGACCAGATTGGCGAGGCCTATGCCTACATTATGAAATATGCCGAGGAGAACGGTTATCAGGTCAACGGTCTTGCCCGGGAATGCTATATTGATGGCATCTGGAATCAAGAATCTGTGGACGATTGGCTGACAGAAATCCAATTGCCTATCGCTTAGCGTGAAAAGGAGCGACAGACGCCATATATAAAAAAATATACAATTATAAAATTTTGAATTGCGTATCATGCTATCCGGTTATATAATACTCTATGGGAAGAGAGAAATCGGGAGTACAGATATCAGAAGGATGATGGTTCGCCGGAATGATATCGGTCTTTACGAATAATATACTTTAATAGAAGAATTGATATAGATTGAGATAGCAAATGAAGTCATTACATACATATAATATGGGGATTAATTTCCTCAGAGCCGTGTCCATTGTTGGCATTGTGCTCTATCACGTTTTTCCATTCGCCATGAAGGGCGGCTTTCTTGGCGTCTGTTTTTTCTTTTTAATATCTGGATATCTGCTGGCCCGACAGAGCGAATTCCGCTGGGCAGAGGGCAGGTATAACATCCGCCAATACTACATGAAGAAGTTTTTGCGAATTTACCCGGCGCTCTATCTGATGGTGATGTCAGTAATCGCCTTTTTTACGTTGTTTCATCGGGAACTCTTGTTGGGAGTCAGAGAGGAGACAGCCAGTATTTTTCTGGGTTATAATAACTGGTGGCAAATGATGACGCAGGCCTCTTATTTCATGAAGATGACGGAACACTCACCCTTTACACATCTGTGGTATCTGGGGGTTCAACTACAGTTATATCTGATCTGGCCATTGCTGTTTGCTGTTTATAAAAAATGTCTTGAGCCGCGTCTGGGAGGAAAAAGTGTATTGTTTTTCCTGTTGTTGGCACTGGCATCGACCGTTGCCATGGGCGTGATGTATCAGCCCTTGGAAGTAAATCGTGTCTACTATGGTACGGACACTCGTTCCTTTGCGTTTTTCATTGGCGTGTGTCTGGGGCTTTGTGAAGATACGTGGCAGCACAAAGCACCGGCGATCTTTACCGGAGTGATTGGCAAAGTCCTGTTTTACCTTTCCCTGCTGGTAACCTGCGTCTTATTTTTCGTGGTCAATGGCGAAGCGTCGTGGTTGTACCGCGGTGGTATGGCTGTAATCTGTCTCTTTTTTGCCTTTATGATCTATCTGATGAACTGTTGTCATTTTGCTGATTCATCGGTATGTGGTAACAAGGTGGGACAGTGGATCGGCAGATACAGTTATTTGATTTATTTGTGGCATTATCCATTACTCTTTATCTTCCATTTATCGTGACCCGGTCAGGGGATGAGCATCAGTTCGGAGGCAGCATATGAAATTTTTAGATCGAAAGAATTTAAATAAAGTGATTCTTGGTGTGATCACGGTGGTGGTTACGGTGATTGCTGTGATTGGACTGATTCAGGCACCTTCTAAGTCGTCGGATCGTCTGGCGCAGGATCTGCAACAGCAGTTTCAGGAGAATGCAGAACTGCTAAAGCAGCAGGAGGAGGCCAAAAAGGCCAGTGCAGAGCAGGAGGCGATCAGACAACAGATTACCTTTGTGGGAGATTCTGTCATGCTGGGGGCGGCGCCGGAATTGCTGGAGACGATTCCGGGCAGCGTGATTGATGCCAAGGAGAGTCGACAGGTCAGAGATGGGGTGGCGATTCTTAAGGAATTGCAGTCAGACAAAAAACTGGGCGGCACCGTGGTGATTGAACTGGGGACGAACAGTTACTTTAATGAGAGTACGGGACAGGAGATCATTGATTATCTGGACAAAGATACAAAGATCTATTGGATTACGGTCTATGGCAAATACTTACAGGATCAGGAGCGAACCAATCAGGTGATCCGAAATCTGGCAGAACATAATGAGAATGTGAAGATCATTGCGTGGGATGAGGAGGCGGCGAAGCATCCCGACTGGTTCTATAATGACGGGATTCATCTAAACGGGGCCGGAAGAAGCGGCTTTGCCGACTTGATTCGAACCTCGCTTGGCGTGGAAGCACCCACAACAGAAGAATAGCACAAATTTAAGTGGCGGATATGATATCTGCCGCTTTTTCTTTTTATCTATTGCACATATTTGATATTGCCGTTATAATGAAGACAATATACCGGACCGGGGATATTGGGGAAAGGGAGAAGGATTACGTTATGAATTACGAACATGAGGTGGTTGTGCCGCGGGCAGGGATGCCCTTTAAGATCGATATTTTTGAAGGGGCAAAGGGGAATTATATCCGGGAGCCTCACTGGCACAATTCCGTTGAGATTTTTGCCATCTACGAAGGGAGCCTGGACTTTATCCTCCGGGAGAAAGAGATTACGGTTCCCAGTGGCGATTTTATCATTATCAATACAAACGAACTGCATTCCATCCGGGCAAAGGATGCCAACATGGCGGTTTATGTGCAGATTCCCATCAGTGAATTTAAGAATTATCTGACTGCGGACCATTTCATTTCTTTTCACAAAAAAGGGAAAGGTGCCCTTGTCCAGCATTCTCTTGCGGAACGGGACGAGACGGAGCATCGGATGATGGAGCTGATTCGTCAGATTTATGATCGGACGGGCAGTGACGGTGCCGGACATGAATATGAGATGTTGCGGGATTATTATGAGATGATGTATCTGCTGGTGACTTCCTATCGGCAGCAGGAGCCGGACGACAGACTCTACCGTTCTTCCAAGGCCTTGCAGCGTTTGTCGCCGATCACCGAATATATCAAAAAACATTATGCGGAGGAGATCTCGTTACAGTCTTTGGCAGAGCAGTTCGGGTATTCCATTGAACATTTGTCCCGGATGTTTCAGAAGTATGCCCAGATCAATTATAAGTCTTATCTGTCGGGCATTCGCTTGGAGCATGCGGTGGAGGAAATGGAGCGCGGTGACAAGACAATCAGTGAAATTGCAACGGAGGTTGGTTTTTCAGACAGTCGTGCCATGGCGAAAGCCTTTTCCAAGAAGTATGGGATGCTTCCCAGTGAATATATGAAAAAATCAAAAATTTGATATTTACCAATCAAGTAACACGTCGAAGGATATAGGTCTATTTGATACAATGTAGTCACATGGTGGCAAGGTGCGGTAAGGTGGCACTTGCCGGAACACGTAACAATCAATCATATTGGAGGGTGAGAGGATGAATAACATTCCAGAAGCAAAAATTGGTGTGGTTGCAGTGAGTCGTGACTGCTTCCCGGAGAGTTTGTCAGTATCAAGAAGAGAGGCGTTGATGCAGGCGCTACATAGCAAGTATCCGCAGTTGGATGTGTATGAGTGCCCGATCTGTATCGTGGAGAGTGAGATTCATATGGTACAGGCGCTGGAGGATATCAAGAAAGCGGGTTGTAATTCGCTGGTGGTTTATCTGGGCAACTTCGGACCGGAGATTTCAGAGACGTTGCTGGCAAAGCATTTTGAGGGACCGAAGATGTTTATTGCAGCAGCAGAAGAACATGGCAACAGTCTGTTGGACGGACGTGGCGATGCGTATTGCGGTATGCTGAACGCCAGTTACAACTTGAGACTGCGTAATATCAAGGCCTATATTCCGGAGTATCCGGTGGGGGATGCAGAAGACTGTGCAGATATGATTGCTGAGTTCGCGCCCATTGCCAGAGCCGTAGTAGCACTTTCTGATCTTAAGATTATCAGCTTTGGACCGAGACCACTGAATTTCCTTGCATGTAATGCACCGATTTATCAGTTGTATCAGTTGGGGATTGAGATTGAGGAGAACTCCGAACTGGATCTGTTTGAAGCATTCAATAAGCATGATGGCGATGCCAGAATCCCGGAAGTTGTAGCCGATATGGAAGCCGAACTGGGAGCAGGCAACAAGAAGCCGGAGATTCTTGCAAAGTTGGCACAGTATGAGCTGACCTTGAAGGATTGGATTGAGGAGCACAGAGGATATCGTAAGTATGTGGCCATTGCAGGTAAGTGTTGGCCGGCATTCCAGACACAGTTTGGATTTGTTCCCTGTTATGTTAACAGCCGTCTGACCAAGCAGGGTATTCCGGTTTCCTGTGAAGTAGATATCTACGGCGCATTGAGTGAGTTCATCGGAGCCGCTGTCAGTCAGGATGCGGTTACGCTTTTGGACATCAACAACACCGTTCCCAAGGATATGTTTGCAGAAGATATTGACGGCAAGTTCAAATATACCTTAGAAGATACCTTTATGGGATTCCATTGCGGCAATACCGCGTCAGATAAGTTATCCTTCTGCGAGATGAAGTATCAAAAGATTATGGCAAGAAGTTTGCCAATTGAAGTGACCAACGGTACGTTGGAAGGCGATATCGCACCGGGCAAGATTACCTTCTTCCGTTTGCAGTCTACCGCAGATGCGAAGCTTCGCGCATACATCGCACAGGGTGAGGTGCTTCCGGTGGCTACCAGATCCTTTGGTTCCATTGGTGTATTTGCGATTCCTGAGATGGGCAGATTCTATCGTCATGTCCTGATCGAGAAGAATTTCCCGCATCATGGAGCCGTTGCTTTTGGCGATTATGGCAAGACTTTATTTGAAGTCTTTAAGTATATCGGCGTGCCGGTGGAAGAGATTGGATACAATCAGCCGGCAGGGGTGCGCTATCCCACAGAGAATCCGTTCCGATAAAAGCGCTTGACAAATTATGACATAATAGGAGAAAATATATGTTATATATTGGTGTTGATTTGGGGACATCTGCAGTAAAATTGCTGTTGATGAACGACCAGGGCGAGATCCAGAAGATTACTTCCAGGGAGTATCCGCTGTCTTTTCCACAGCCGGGCTGGTCGGAACAGAATCCGTATGATTGGTACGAACAGACCATTGATGGACTGAAAGAACTGCTTTCGGAATGCGATAAGCATCAGGTGGCAGGGATAAGTTTTGGAGGTCAGATGCATGGCCTTGTGGTGTTGGATGCTCAGGACTGCGTGATTCGTCCTGCCATCTTATGGAATGACGGACGAACCATTCCACAAGTGGATTATCTGAATGAGACCATCGGTCGCACCCGGATCTCTTCCTATACAGCCAATATCGCGTTTGCGGGATTTACGGCTCCCAAGATCTTATGGATGCGTGATGAGGAACCGGACAATTTCGCACGAATCAACAAGATTATGTTGCCGAAGGATTATCTGGCATATCGTCTGAGTGGCAGTTTCTGCACCGATTATTCGGATGCATCGGGTATGCTGCTGTTGGATGTGAAGAATCGTTGTTGGTCCCGGGAAATGCTGAAACTTTGTGGCATTACGGAAGAACAGTTACCCAAGTTATATGAGAGTTATGAGGTAGTGGGGACTTTGCGTCCGGAGATTGCCGAGGAACTGGGGCTGTCTTCTGCTGTCAAAGTAATCGCCGGAGCCGGGGATAATGCGGCAGCAGCGGTGGGCACCGGCACGGTAGGTGACGGACAATGTAATATTTCGCTGGGCACCTCAGGGACGATCTTTATTTCCAGTGAGCGCTTTGGCGTGGATTCCCACAATGCGCTACATTCCTTTGCCCATGCAGACGGAAAGTATCATCTGATGGGTTGTATGCTTTCCGCAGCATCTTGTAATAAGTGGTGGATGGATGAGATTCTTCAGGAGAAGGATTACGTCAATGCACAGAAAGACATTACCGTATTAGGCGATAATCATGTATATTTTCTACCGTATCTGATGGGAGAACGTTCTCCACATAATGATCCGTTGGCGAGAGCCTGTTTCTTAGGCATGTCCATGGATACGACCCGCGCAGATATGGTGCAGGCCATCTTTGAGGGCGTGGCATTTGCCATGAGAGATTCCCTGGAGGTAGCAAAGAGCCTCGGGTTGCATCTGGAACGCACGAAGATCTGTGGCGGAGGAGCCAAGAGCCCGTTATGGTGCAGGATTATGGCCAATGTATTAGATATGAAGGTGGATCTTCTGGCGGTGGAAGAAGGCCCTGCTCTGGGTGGGGCTATGTTAGCAGCTGTGGGATGCGGTGCTTATGCTTCTGTGGAAGAGGCGGCAGCCGCGATTGTATCCGTTGCTAAGACCATCGAACCCGAGCCGGAATTGGTGGCGAAGTATGAAGAACGCTACCAGGTATTCCGACAAATTTACCCTGCATTAAAGGGGATTTTTCCCAAGGTCTGATCTCCTTTAAGTTGATAATTGATAAGTGCAGCAGCAGAGTCCGCGGATGTGGGCTCTGTTGTTGCGTTTCTGAGAGAATCACGGGGAGTGCTTCAAAGCGGCAGACGACAGAGCCCGTATGGCTTGTAAGCATTTAGATTTCTGGTATAATGAGCCATGGGGAGACGATGCCGACAAAAGGCAGTTGTCTTTCAGGCAATGAAATGTAGAGGATGAACAGAATGAAAAAGGGAATTATATTCGATATGGATGGTACGCTGTGGGATTCCGCAGATAATGTGGCCAAGTCATGGACGCTGGCGTTGCAGCACTGTGGCTATGAGCAGTGTGTCGTAACGCAAGAAGATATGTATCGCGTCATGGGCAAGACCATGGATCGCATTGCAGAACTCTTATTTCCGTTTGTGACCGGTGACGAGCGCCGCCGTCTGCTTGATGAATGCTGCCAGGTGGAGAATGATTACTTGCGGGAACACGGGGGTGTTCTGTATCCCCATTTGCGTTCCACCATGGAACTGTTAAAAGAGAACTATCATCTGTATATTGTCAGCAATTGTCAGGCAGGTTATATTGAGGCTTTTTTGGACTATTACGCTTTTCATGACCTGTTTGAGGATACGGAGTGCTTTGGTAACAATGGTAAGGCAAAAGGCGATAATATCCGTTTGTTGTATCAGCGTAACAGATTGGATGCAGCTGTTTATGTAGGGGATATTCAGGGGGATTACGATGCCACCATGGAGGCAGGCTTGCCGTTTGTCCATGCAGCCTACGGTTTTGGGACAATCAATGCAGCAACACCGGTGATCCATAGTCTTGCCGAACTGCCGGCAGTGGCAGATGCGGTGTTGGCCGATTAAGATCGCACAGTAGATAAGGATGGACGTATGATTCGCTATTTATTATTTGACATGGATATGACCATTTTGGATTTTGCCAGATCGGAGGCGTGGGCGCTCAGCCACGCCATGGAAGAACTGGGAGTGACGCCGTCCCAGGAACTGCTGTCGGCGTACAGCCGTATCAATCTTTCTCAGTGGAAATTATTGGAAAAGGGACTGATTACAAGAGAGCGGTTAAAAATTCGCCGGTTTGAACTCCTTTTTGAGCAGTTTTCCATCGAACTTCCGGCCCAGGAGGCGGCGCGTCATTACGAAGCACTGCTGGCTCAGGGGTATTATTATCTGGACGGGGCACGAGAATTGCTGGAATCCTTGCAGGGGAAGAACTATCAAATCTATATCCTCTCCAATGGCAGTTCCACAATTCAGCACAGCCGCATCGCGGGAGCGCAGCTCGCTCAGTATGTGGATGGAATCTATATCTCGGAAGATGTGGGATTTAATAAGCCGGACAAACGTTTTTTTGACGCCTGCTTCGCAGATATTTCCGCCAGAACAGGACGGCCGTTTGCGGCTGCGGAGGCGGTGATGATCGGTGACAGCCTGACCTCGGATATTCAGGGCGGCAATCGTGCTGGGGTTACGACCATCTGGTATCATGGGGATGGTGCCAAGCCGTCGCCGGATTTCGCTCCCCAGGGGACTTTTGAGGAGGGGATGCAGCCCACCTATGAGATCCATTCTCTGGAGCAACTGCCGGAATTGCTGGCGTTGCTTTCGTGATGAATGATAAAGGATGTGATACGATGTCAGAATATAATTATCAGATGTTGCAATCTTGCCTCCGTTCTTATGGAAGCGTTGCAGTTGCTTTTTCGGGCGGTGTAGATTCCACCTTTCTGTTACAGGCGGCTGTGGATACCTTGGGGAAAGATCATGTGCTTGCCTTGACAGCTTTTGTGGATGCCATGCCGCAGCGGGAAAAGGATGAGGCAGAGGCGTTTTGCCAGAAGCGGGGGATCCGTCAGATTCCCTGTGCGGTGGATGTCTTTACCATTCAGGGATTTGCTGAGAATCCGCCGGATCGATGTTATCATTGTAAGCGCGCTTTGTTTCAGACATTTTTGGAGGTGGCCCATAGGCATGGGATTACCACTGTGGTGGAGGGCTCCAATCTGGATGACGAGGGCGATTACCGTCCGGGTATGCGGGCTATTGCCGAATTGCAGATTGAAAGTCCGTTGCGAAAGGCCGGTTTGACCAAACAACAGATTCGCACCCTGTCCAAAGAGATGGGATTGCCCACATGGGACAAGCCTTCATTCGCCTGTCTGGCCTCTCGTTTCGCATATGGGGAACCCATTACGAAAGAGCGCCTTGCCATGGTGGAGACGGCAGAACAGATTTTGTTTTCCATGGGCTTTGCGCAGTTTCGTGTCCGTGTACATGGGCAAGGCAGTGGAACCGTGGCCCGGATTGAACTGCCGCCGGAGGAATTTGGACGTCTGATGGCCGACGAGAATCGTCGACTGGTTTATGAACAGTTGCAGCAGTTGGGATTTTCTTATGTTACGTTAGATTTGAAAGGATATCGCATGGGGAGTATGAATGAGATGATTGAAAAAAAGTAGGAGGTTTCTCATGAAAACGAAGTTGGCAGAGCATTATTCTTTTGCGAAGTTGCTTACGTTTACGTTACCATCCATCGGCATGATGATTGTGACTTCCATCTATGGTGTCGTGGATGGGATTTTTGTTTCAAATATAGTGGGGAGCGAGGCATTTGCGGCGGTGAATCTGATTATGCCGTTTCTGATGATTCTGGGCTCCCTTGGTTTTATGATAGGGACAGGTGGAAGTGCCCTGGTCTCCCGCACCATGGGAGAGGGAGATCATCAGCGGGCGCGGGAATATTTTTCCATGTTAATTCAGTTTGTTGCCGTTACCGGAATTCTCATTTCTGTAACCGGCTTTCTTTTTATGCGTCCCATTGCAGGATGGCTGGGGGCCACCGGAACGATTCTGGAGGACTGTGTGGTGTACGGCAGAGTGCTGATGGTCAGTCTCACCGGCTATATGTTACAGAATGCATTTCAGAGTTTCCTGGTGGTGGCAGAACGGCCACGAATCGGTCTGGCGATTTCCATTGCGTCGGGAATTACGAATCTGATCGGGGATTTCCTGTTCATTTATGTATTTCGGCTGGGCGTTTTTGGAGCGGCAGCGGCGACGGCGCTGGGGGAATGTGTCGGGGGTATTGTGCCACTGATTTATTTCTGCAAAAAGAGAACCGGGAACTTATGGCTTTGCCGGGCGCGGATGAAATTGCGTCCCATCGGAAGAGCGTGTTTTAACGGTTCCTCTGAGATGTTGTCGAATATTTCCATGTCGCTGGTGAATATTTTATATAATATGCAGTTGTTGAAACTGATTGGTCCGGATGGCGTAGTGGCATACGGAATTATCATGTATATTGCGTTTATTTTTGCGGCGACGTTCATTGGTTATTCCATTGGTTCTGCACCTATCATTGGGTACAATTATGGGGCGGCGAACAAAAAGGAACTGCGCAATGTCATGGCAAAAAGTTATATGATTATTGTCATCGCCGGCATTGCCATGTTTTTGACGGCGGAATTATTGTCAAAGGTACTGGCAGGAGTTTTTGTCAGTTATGATCAGGGACTGATGGATTTGACCGTGCGTGCAATCCGAATTTTTTCGGTATCGTTTTTGTTCTGTGGACTGTCGATTTTTACATCCAACCTGTTCACGGCCCTGAGCAACGGTGCTGTATCCGCATTGATTTCCTTTATGCGGACACTGGTATTTCAGGTGGTTATGATCTATCTGCTGCCAATCTTTTTCGGGTTGGACGGCATCTGGGGCGCTGTGGTGGCGGCGGAATTGTTGTCGCTGCTGTTGTCTCTGGGGATGTTGTGGAAATATCGCAAAAAATATGGCTATCTGTAAAATCCGCTTTTCCCTTGTCGGGAAATCGGGTATGATTAAAATATTCTATAGGCGTTTGCGTAACTTGTGCTGTGTTCCGGCGAGGGTTTACGAAATAGGATTGTGATGCATTTTTATCTGACTGCTTTTCCTATCACAGAATGCAGCAATGCCAACCGATGGGATTTCCTTTTGTCCATCAAGTTTGTCTTCGTAAGGTTAGACAGATTGTACCCCACGGTTCGCCTAGATGCGGATGTGAATGCGTGCATTCGTGACTGCCTTCGTGAGCGTCTTTTTTGAAACGTCACGCCGCGTTGGACTGTCTGAGCACGTATACGAACGTTCTCGAAAGCATACGTGGTGCGAGTTTTGACGAGCGGCGTGTAATCATGTCCAAAAAAGCG
>CAMAKU010000055.1 GCA_945836255.1 uncultured Roseburia sp.
ATCTGAAAGATAATTATACTCACCAAGTAGAATGACCATAGAATACAGTATATTTATGGAGAGGAGCAAGTTATGAGTTATGATTTTGAAAAGGAGCGAAATGAAGCAATTCTGGCAGGGGAGCGTGCGCTGGATTCCCTGAGAGCCGCTCGTGATGAATTGAACTCGGCAGGCAATTGGGGAATTGTTGATTTGCTGGGAGGCGGACTCATCAGTGGCTTGGTGAAGCATTCTAAGATGAGCAATGCACAGAATTACATGGAGCAGGCCAAATGGAATCTACAGAATTTCAGCAGAGAACTTCAGGATGTGAACATGGTACATAATCTGAATTTGGAGTTAGGAGATTTTTTGACGTTTGCTGATTTTTTCTTTGATGGCGTCGTCGCGGATTGGTTAGTACAGGACAGGATTAATGAGACAAAGCGTCAGGTAGAAGACGCAATCCGTCATGTGGAAACGATTTTAGGACAGTTACGAATGATGTAACAGAAATCTGATTATTATGATAGAATATAAGAAATACTAAAACGGAGGATGCTGTTATGGCAGGGCTGATGGAGTTGATTATGAGTGATTGGAT
This sequence comes from uncultured Roseburia sp., assembly GCA_945836255.1. GTDB lineage: Bacteria > Bacillota > Clostridia > Lachnospirales > Lachnospiraceae > Pararoseburia. The sequence continues at coordinate 584 of CAMAKU010000055.1, forward strand.
GTTTGTGTGGTTGGCAGTGATTGTTGTTACGATTATCATAGAGATTATTACCGTGGGGTTGACATCGATATGGCTGGCCGGAGGAGCGCTTGCAGCGTTGATTGTTTGTCTTTGTGGCGGACATTGGGGATTGCAGGTGGGTGTCTTTTTCGTGGTGACGTTTGTCCTGTTGTACTTTACCCGTCCATGGGCAAAGCGTTATCTGGAGAGCCGTAAGACAGCCACCAACTATGAAGAGACCCTTGGCAAAAAGGTCAGAATTATTGAAGCGGTGGATAATCATAATAATACAGGCAAGGCACTGTACAACGGAATGGAATGGACGGCAAGAGCAAAAAACGACGGCGAAACATTTGCATTGGATGAGCAGGCGGTGGTCGCTGAGATACAGGGGGTCAAGATGATTCTCATCAAGGACAATACCCAGTAAAAATGGTACACAAGATTGACAGGAACCTTCTAAGACAGAGGCGGTAGTTACCCATCTGTTTTAGGAGGTTTTTATAGTTAGAGAATTATTGAATGAAAAAACAAATATTTGTACAAACGAAATTTTAGAAAAGGATATGATATATGGTATCAAGCAAGAAGTGTGCCCAAGGGCAAAAAACAGAACAAGGAGAACGCATATGAGTAGAAAAATAACATGGAATGAAGGATGGAATTTTACAAAAGATCACATTGAAATCACTGCAGATGTGACTGCCGATGGCAACTGGGAGGCAGTGGATCTGCCACATACCTGGAATGGGGAGGATGGCCAGGATGGCGGTAACGATTATTATCGGGGGACATGTTTCTATGCGAAGCATTTAGCGAAATCTGAAGTTGCAGATGGGACGGAGGTCTATCTGGAATTTGAGGCTGCCAATTCATCGGCGGAGCTTTTTGTCAACGGATCTTCGGTTGCCAAGCATGATGGCGGTTACTCTACCTGGCGTGCGAATATCACGCCGTATCTCCAGGAAGAAAATGAGATTGTGGTTGCTGTGGATAATGCGCCGAATGATCATGTGTATCCCCAGAATGCGGACTTTACCTTTTATGGTGGTTTGTATCGGAAAGTATCACTGATTTGTGTGGATGCCACACATTTTGATTTGGATTATTATGGAAGTCCGGCGATTATGGTGACGCCGGAAGTATGCGGAGAAGATGCCAAGATCGTAACGGAAGTATTTTTGACCAATGCTTCGGGCGATGAGGAACTGACCTTTACGATTACCGACGGTGACGCGGTTGTGGCAACGACGACGGTGGCGGCAAGCCAGACGAAAGTGGAACAGGAGATTTCCCATGTTCATCTATGGAACGGACGAAAAGATCCGCATCTGTATACCATGCATGTGGCGTTGAAGAAAGACGGAAATGTCATTGATGAGAGAACGACGCGGTTTGGTTGTCGTACTTTCTCGGTAGACCCAAAGAAGGGATTCTTCTTAAATGGTGAACATTATCCGTTGCGTGGTGTATCACGGCATCAGGACCGTCCACATATCGGCAATGCTCTGACACCGGAGATGCATGAAGAAGATGCGAAACTGATTTATGAACTTGGAGCCACCACCATTCGTCTGGCACATTATCAGCATGATCAGTATTTCTACGATCTGTGTGACGAACTGGGCTTTGTACTCTGGGCTGAGATTCCCTATATCTCCGTACACATGCCGGCGGGACGAGAGAATACCATTTCACAGATGAAGGAACTGGTGGTGCAGAATTACAACCATGCGTCTATTTTCTTCTGGGGTCTGTCCAATGAGATTACGATGCAGGGTGCAAAGGACCCGGATCTTCTGGAAAACCATCATATTTTAAATGATATGGTTCACAAGATGGATCCGACCAGATTAACCACCATGGCAGTGATTACCATGTGTGATATTTCTGAGCGCCAGTATATTGAGATTCCGGATGTGGTTTCTTATAACCAGTATCTTGGCTGGTATGGCGGAAAGATTGAGGAGAATGGACCGTTTATGGATGCGTTCCATGAGATGTACCCCGAGATTCCGATTGGTATGAGTGAGTACGGAGCAGAGTCATATGGCTGGCACAGTGCACATCCGGAGCAGGGTGATTATTCCGAAGAATATCAGGCATATTATCACGAGGAACTAATCAAACAACTCTATACCAGAGATTTTGTGTGGGCAACACATGTCTGGAATATGTTTGACTTTGCAGCAGATGCCAGAGATGAGGGCGGTTGCAAAGGAATGAACAATAAGGGTCTGGTGACCTTTGACCGTAAGTATAAAAAGGATGCGTTCTATGCCTATAAGGCTTGGCTGTCCGATGAACCGTTTGTACATCTGTGCAGCAAGAATTATGTTGACCGCGAAGATGAGGAAACTACGGTAAAAGTCTATTCCAACCAGCCGGAAGTAGAATTGTTTGTGAATGGAACCTCGGTAGGAAAGCAGACAGCAGAGGATCATTTCTTCCGTTTTACCATCCCGAATGTGGGAGAGACGACGTTGGTTGCAAAAGCCGGAGAATGTCAGGATGAGGCAAAGATCCGCAAAGTGGAGGAACCCAATCCTGCATATCGTATGCCGGTCAGCGCAGATGTGATTAACTGGTTTGAGATCACGGCACCGGAGGGCTATTTCTCCATCCTGGATACTATGGGGGATATTATGAGTAATCCGCAAGGGGCAGAACTGATGGGCGGCATGATGGCAAAAATGCAGCAGGCCAATGCAGCGTCGTCTGATGATGATCCCCAGAAAGGAATGAAAGATCTGGCAAGTAAGATCGATCCGGAGGCTGCGCAAAGGATGATGATGGGATTTACCGTAAAGAGAATGCTTGGCTTTGGTTCAGTTCCGAAAGAACAAGTGCTTGCAATTAATGCCATGTTGAATAAAATAAAAAAGTAAGACAGTAAGTCGTACGGAAAACGTAACAGGCAAACAGGGAAACCGGAACGGGAGCGCATATGAAACTGGTATTTTTAGATAGGAAAACGGTAGGGGATGATCTGAATCTGGAGAAATTCGCGGATTTTGGCGAATTTGTGACGTATGATTTTTCCACATCGGAGGAAATACCGCAGCGGGTGGCAGATGCCGATATTATCATTACCAATAAGTGCCGGATCGATCAATCTACCGTGGGGGATGCTACCAAGTTGAAATTGGTTTGCGTTACAGCGACAGGAACCAACAATCTGGACAAGGAATATCTGGGCAAAGCGGGAATCGACTGGCGTAATGTGGCCGGCTATTCCACAGAGACCGTGGCACAGCATACTTTTGCGCTCCTGTTTTACCTTTATGAACACCTTGCCTATTATGATGACTATGTTAAAGAAGGCCGTTATGTAGAGGATAAGATGTTCACCCATTTTGCGAAGACCTTTCACGAACTGACGGGAAAGCGGTGGGGCATCATAGGGCTTGGCGCCATTGGACATCGGGTTGCAGAGATTGCAGAGGCGTTTGGCTGCAATGTACAATATTATTCCACTTCCGGCGCCAATCACGATGTCCGTTATGCGGAGACAGACTTTGAGACGCTGCTGGCAACCTCCGACATCCTCTCGATTCATGCGCCGCTGGATGATAATACCTATCATTTGATTGATCAAAAAGCGTTATCTCAGATGAAACCTTCTGCGGTGCTGCTTAATGTGGGTCGCGGGCCGATTATTGTGGAGGAAGATCTGGCCAAAGCGCTGGAGAATGGAACCATTGCCGCGGCGGGGATTGATGTGCTGGATGAGGAGCCTATGAATGCAAAGAACCCGCTACGCCGGATTACGGACAGCACGAAACTGATAATTACACCGCATATTGCATGGGCTTCCGTGGAGGCGCGCACCAAATTAATGGAAACGATCTACAATCAGATTGCTGAGTTTCTGCAGGGCTGACAACAAACATGAAGTAAAATTCATAAAAAACATACCTTTTTTTAACAATAATGTAATATTAGATTCGTATGATATGACAAGTCGTAAGATTTCCAAAGAGAAAGAGGCAAACAAAGTCTTCTTTTTGTAAATGAAAATATACAAAACTCAGATTTTGTATAATCGATTGATACACAAAATTTTGATTGTATATGTCAAAAAAAGCGGGAATTTCTTATACTTTCTAATGTTAAATAATGACAGAGTTGAGTTGAAAAAGGGAGGAAGTTAGCATGGCTTCATTTGTTGAAAATGCACAGCATAAGGCAGAGAGAAAAGCGTTTGAGATAATGATTAATGGTATCGTCGGCAAATTGACAAAGACAGACGATATTGCAAAGAGACAGGAGACATATCTTTCTTTGATCGATAAGGCAGAGGCTTTCTGGGGAGAGAGCGGAACCGATCAGGAGAAATTTGCAAAGGTAAGAGAATATGTAAAGAACCCGGAGAACCGCTGGGTGAAATTCATCAACCGGGTATTGGATGAGACGAATCCGGAATATGCAAAGAAGTTCCTTTTGAATCTGGGATATGAAGCATTTTTCCGTGGAACCAAGATGATTCGCGAGAATCGTAAAAAATACAACTGCAATATTCCGTGGCTGATCCTTTTTGATCCGACGGATGCATGTAATCTGCACTGTGTTGGATGTTGGTCAGGTACATACGGACATAAGAACAACATGTCGTTTGAAGACATGGATAAGATCGTTACACAGGGTAAGGAGTTGGGAACCTATCTGTACTTTATGACAGGTGGTGAGCCGACGGTACGTAAGGCAGACATCCTGAAGTTGGCAGAGAAGCACAATGATTGTATGTTTGCGTTATTCTCTAATTCCACACTGATTGATGAAGAACTGTGCCAGAAGATTGTTGAGTTAGGTAATATCACCTTCTTACTTTCTATCGAGGGTACACCGGAAACAAATGATGGTCGTCGTGGCGACGGACACTATGCAGCAGTTATGAAGGCTATGGATTTGCTGAAAGAATATGGCATCGTATATGGTACTTCAATCTGCTATACAAGAGACAACATCGAAGCGGTAACAAGTGAGGAATTCCTTCGTTTTATCGCAGGCAAGGGTGCGAGATTCGGTTTCTACTTCCACTATATGCCGGTTGGAAAGAATGCGGCTCCGGAATTGATGCCGACTTTAGAGCAGCGTGAAAAGATCATCGAGACAATCCGTTGGGTTCGTACCGGTGACAATGATATCGGATTCTTCCCGATGGATTTCCAGAACGACGGTGAGTTCGTTGGCGGATGTATTGCGGGCGGTAGAAATTACTTCCACATCAATGCACAGGGAGATGCAGAACCATGCGTATTCATTCATTTCTCTGATTCCAATATTCATGACAAGTCTATTCTGGAGATGCTGCAGAGCCCATTGTTCAAGGCATACCATGAAGGACAGCCATTTAACAGAAATCACCTGCGTCCATGTCCGATGCTGGAGAATCCGCAGTTACTTCGCGAGATGGTGAAGAAGACAGGAGCGCACGGAACCAATGCGGAATGCGAAGAATCTGCAGAGGAACTTTGCTCAAAGTGTGATCATTACGCGGAAGAATGGGGTCCGGTTGCAGATCGTATCTGGGCTGAGCAGAAGCATAAGAAGCCGGCATATGAAAATTATACCGAAGAGAAGAGAGAGCATCCGGAACTGGCAGCATTTGAGCATGCGGACGGTACGAATGGTCTGAGAGAAGAGGACATCAAATAAAACAGGTTATTCTATTTTAGATAACAGCCCAACCCGAAAGAGAAGCCGATTGTGAAGTCGGCTTCTTTTTTTCATACCAGATATTGTGTGAGAAAGCAGTCAAAAACCACTAGTTTTTTTAATTGTTCAAAATGCATTGCATGTTTAGTTGAAACATATTACAATAAAAATTGCCGCATCCAAAGACGCTTTGCGAGGATGCGGTTTTGATACGTGTGACTCGTGAGAATGACTTGCAGGGGAGTAGGAGATACAATGTTTATTGGACGACAAAAGGAGACGGAAGCGCTTAATGCGTTTTATGAAGGAAATACAGAAGCAGTTGCCTGCGTGACAGGGTCTATGGGCATGGGTAAGACCGCATTGTTGCGTCATTTTGCTGAGAATAAGGAGCATATCTATTTTTGTGCTTATGAGACCACGGGGCGGCAAGAACTGACACTGTTTGCGGAAGCGGCAGGCTTGCAGCAGGCAGAACGGTTGGAGGATATTCTGGATGCCATTACTGCCAAAGGCAAAAAGGGCAAACTGTTACTCATGATAGATCAGTATCCCAATTTCGTAAAAGCGGAAGCGGATTTTAATCAGATATTCTTTTCTTATGTGACGAAAGAATGGGCAGATCTGCCGATTAAGGTGATCCTCTGTGGGGACGCTTTCCTGTTGATGGAGAAGTATGTCTATGGGAAAAAGGCACTGTGGAAGGATTCCATCGATGTGCATTTGAAGTTACAGGGCATGTGTTTTCAGGAGACAAAGCAGTTCTTCGCGGACGCATCGCCGGAGGATATGGCGCTGTATTACGGAATCAGTGGAGGTATTCCGGCCCATGCGGTGCAGATGCAGGGTCTGACACCGAAAGAGGCGGCACGTGTTGTCTTTTGTGAATCCGCGCTGCTTCCGGAACAGGTGATGGGATCGGAATTGCGGGAGTTATCTTATTATAATTGTATTCTCTCGGCGATGGCACAGGGGATGAACCGTGTGAATCAGTTGTCAGCTGCCGTGGATAAGCCGAAGGATGTTGTGGTGCCATATCTGAATGCGCTGATGTCGATAGGGGTGGTCACGAAGCAGACGGCCATCACAGAGGAGACGAACCGTAAAAAGACGCGTTACTCCATTGTCAACAGCAATACCATATTCTGGTATCGCTTTATTGTGCCCCATCAGAATCTGTATTATCAGGGGGCATGGGATGAATTGTGGGATCGTTTCATTGCGCCGGATCTTGATAACTTCATGCAGCACGTGTTTACGGCCATGAGTAGACAGTATCTGGAGGACAGTAGTCGGAAAGGACAGATGCCGTTTGTCATCGAGCGTTCCGGCAACTGGTGGACCAACGATGACGAGGCCGGTACCACGGATGGATTTGATGTGGTATCCTTGGGCAAGACGGAAGGGAAGAGTGCTACGATCTTTACGCTTTGCTTTTATGAACAGCGCGAGATTGAGGTGGCAGAGGTCAAGGCGATGATTGAGAAGACAAAGCAACTGCATCGGCAGGGGGATGCCTTCTATGTGGTGTGTGCCAAAGATCGTTTTCACGAAAATGTGGTGACGGTAGCATCCGCTATTAAGAACATTCTTCTCATTACATTGCAAGATGAGTGTAATCACCAGTAAAATCTCAAAATTATGCGTAAAATTATGTAAATAATTGTATTGATATTGGAAAAGGGTCATAGTACAATTCTTAATGGAATGTGGTATGGCTCTTTTTGGCAGTAGAAAAAGCAAAAAGGCCGTGAAGAAAAATAACAGAGAGGACAAATTGCAATGACAAATCTGGAACTACAACAACAAGCAGTAAAGATTCGCAAGGGCATTATTGACGGTGTTCATGCAGCAAAGGCCGGACATCCGGGCGGATCACTTTCTGCGGCAGAGGTATTTACCTATCTGTACTTTGAGGAGATGAATATCGATCCCGCAGATCCGAAGAAGCCGGATCGTGACCGCTTTGTATTGTCGAAAGGACATACGGCACCGGGGTTGTATGCGGCACTTGCGAACAGAGGCTATTTTCCGGTGGAGGATCTTTTGACGCTGCGTCACATCGGCTCTCATTTACAGGGTCATCCGTGTATTCAGCATACACCGGGGGTGGATGCGTCCAGTGGTTCTTTGGGACAGGGCATCTCTGTGGCTGTGGGCATGGCGTTGGCCGGTAAGTTGGATCAGGCCAATTACCGCGTTTATACACTGCTTGGCGATGGCGAGATTCAGGAGGGACAGGTCTGGGAGGCTGCTATGTTTGCAGGATCACATGATCTGGACAACTTATGTGTTATTGTGGATAACAATGGTTTGCAGATTGACGGACCGGTGGATGAGGTCAATTCGCCGTATCCGATTACGGATAAGTTTGCAGCATTTAATTTCCATGTGATTCCAGTGGAGGATGGGAATGATTTCGACCAGTTGCGTGCAGCTTTTTCCGAGGCAAGAGCGACAAAGGGTCAGCCCAGTGCCATTGTGATGAAGACGGTTAAGGGAAAAGGCGTCTCCTATATGGAGAATGCGGTAGGCTGGCATGGCAAGGCTCCCAATGATGAGGAGTATGCGATTGCAGTGGAAGAATTAAAGAAGGCGGAGGAAGCATTATGTCAGAAGTAAAAAAGATTGCTACACGAGAGAGTTATGGTAATGCCCTCACCGCACTTGGCAGAGAGCATGATAATCTGGTTGTTTTGGATGCCGATCTGGCAGAAGCAACAAAGACAGGTATTTTTAAAAAAGAATTTCCACAGCGTCATATTGACTGCGGTATCGCGGAGGCGAATATGATTGGTATTGCAGCGGGCCTGGCTTCTTGCGGAAAGGTACCGTTCTGTTCTAGTTTTGCCATGTTTGCAGCAGGAAGAACCTTTGAGCAGATTCGTAATTCGGTGGGATATCCACATCTGAATGTGAAGATTGGTGCGACCCATGCAGGTATTTCCGTGGGTGAAGATGGTGCGACTCATCAGTGTAATGAAGATATTGCGTTGATGCGTACAATCCCCGGTATGACAATCATCAATCCTTCTGATGATATTGAGGCAAAGGCGGCAGTGAAGGCTGCTTATGAGATGGAAGGTCCGGTATATCTTCGTTTTGGACGTCTGGCTGTGCCGGTAATCAATGACCGCGAGGATTATCATTTTGAGATTGGTAAAGGCGTTGTCCTGCAGGAAGGAACTGATTTGACGATTATCGCTACCGGTCTGGAAGTCAATGAGGCCATGGAGGCGGCGAAACTTCTGGCGCAGGATGGTATTCGGGCAGAAGTGATTAATATGCATACCATTAAGCCGCTGGATGCGGAACTGGTGGCTCGTTCGGCTGCCAAGACCGGCAAGGTGGTTACGGTGGAGGAACATTCCATCATCGGTGGTCTTGGAAGTGCGGTGGCAGAAGTGCTGGCAGAGAAGCAACCGGCGAAGTTGTTGCGTATCGGCGTGGAGGATCGGTTCGGAGAGTCTGGTCCGGCAGTCAAGTTGCTGGAAAAATACGGTCTGGATGCTGCAGGCATTTACAACAAGATCAAGACATTTTTATAGGATTTGAGAACGTCCTTCACAATACAAAGGTTATCTATGGCGAGACAGTTTGGCTGTCTCGCTTTTTCATGCATAAAATGTGCCTTGAGTGGAAAAATAAGGGAGAAAATCTACTGAGAGGTGAGAAAATGAATTATCTGGAAATTGAAAAAGTCATTGGGCGGCAAATCATTGACTCCCGGGGTAATCCCACGGTGGAGGCGGAGGTGACCCTTCTGGATGGGTCCGTCGGCAGAGGTGCAGCACCCAGTGGCGCGTCCACCGGCGAGTTTGAAGCATTGGAACTGCGGGACGACGATACCTCCCGTTATGGCGGAAAGGGTGTCAGCCGTGCTGTGGAAAATATTAATACCACCATCTGTAACGTGCTCACCGGTATGGATGCATCGGATATCTATGCCATTGACCGTGCCATGATGGAGGCAGACGGTACAAAAGATAAGTCCAATCTGGGTGCCAATGCGATTCTGGCGGTTTCCATTGCATGCGCCAGGGCAGCAAGTAATGCATTGGATCTTCCGCTGTATCGGTTCCTGGGAGGCATCAGCGGCAATCGTTTGCCTGTGCCTATGATGAATATAATTAATGGAGGTGTTCATGCACCGTCCTCCGGTCTGGATGTTCAGGAATTTATGATTATGCCGGTGGGAGCCTGCTGTTTTTCCGAGGGTTTGCGCTGGTGTACGGAGGTGTTTCATGCCCTGGCTGCCATTTTGAAAGAACAGGGGATGGCGACTTCGGTGGGTGATGAGGGTGGTTTTGCACCAGCACTTTCTTCCGATGAGGAGGCCATTGAGACGATTCTTGCAGCTATTCAAAAGGCAGGCTATGAACCCACAAAGGATTTTATGATTGCTATGGATGCCGCTTCTTCCGAGTGGAAATGCGGCGATGGATGTTTTCAGCAGGATACCATGGCAACCAGCAGCGGTCAGATGATTTATCATCTGCCGAAAGCAAATCTGGACTACACCACCGATGAATTGATTTCCCATTGGCGTCTTTTGGTGGAACGCTATCCCATTATATCCATCGAGGATGCGTTGGATGAAGAAGACTGGGAAGGCTGGCAGAAATTGACGACAGAACTGGGAAATCGTGTGCAACTGGTGGGGGATGATCTGTTTGTGACCAATACCAACCGTTTGCAGAAGGGAATTTCCATGGCTTGTGGCAATTCCATTTTGATCAAACTCAATCAGATTGGAAGTGTGTCGGAGACACTGGAAGCCATCAAACTGGCTCATGCCTCCGGTTATACGGCCATTGCCTCTCATCGTTCCGGAGAGACAGAGGATACCACCATTGCCGATCTGGCAGTCGCCCTGAACACCTGTCAGATTAAGACCGGTGCCCCGAGTCGGAGCGAGCGTGTAGCAAAGTATAATCAGTTGCTTCGGATTGAGGAGGAACTGGGAACGACCGGTGTATACCCGGGGATGGACGCCTTTCATGTGAACCGATAGCGCATCTCGCTCTCTACCAGAAATTACCCGGATGAGATGGCATTGC
>CAMAKU010000056.1 GCA_945836255.1 uncultured Roseburia sp.
CATCAGCACTGATATTCCAGTTCGCCGGCAGACGCTTCATGGCTCTCGGTGATGCAATATAGACCACCACACTGTCATCGCCGTCCATGTCACGGATGGCATCAAACAACTGCTGTTGTCTGTCCTCAAATTCTTCTTTCGTGGCAAATTGAATCCAGAGTTCCTTTCGTGTCTCATCAAATCCATGCATCTCAGTGCAGATCAACTTGGCATCCTTTTCCTCCTCTGCCTGCACGCGTCCCAGAATCAGAACCTTGTTATCCTCCTCAATGAGACTGCGGTACTTCTCATACTCACGGGCAAAGACAATGACTTCCACACTTCCCAGAAGATCTTCCACGGTAATAAATGCCATGGTCTGATTGTTTCTCGTATACTTGATGGTCTTGTTAGTAATCATGCCGCCAATCACCACCATACGGCCATCCCCGATGGACGACCGGTGTGTCTCATCGTCCACCATAAATTCTCTGGAGCCCGCCGTCACATTCTTTTCCAGAATCGGCAGATATTGCTCCAGCGGATGTCCACTGATATAGACACCCAACACTTCCTTTTCCAGTGCCAGCAACTGCTCTCTTTCATATTCCTCCACCGGCGGCATCTTGATCTCAAACTCCTGACGAACATCATCGGAGGCAATATCAAACAGCGTCATCTGCCCCGCCATGGACTTCTTTTTATCGTTGTTCACCGCATCCATGATCGCGGGAAAGACAATCATCATCTGCTGACGGTTACCGTCCAGACTATCCAGCGCCCCCGCCTTGATGAGATTCTCCACAGCGCGCTTATTGACTTCTCGGCCATTGACACGGGTCAGAAAATCTTCCAGTGTCTTATATTCGCCCCGCTCTGCCCGTTCCTGAACGATGAAATCCACCACCGGGCGGCCGATACTCTTGATGGCATACATACCGTACCGGATCTTTCCCTCAAAGACCGCGAACTTGCCCTGTCCTACATTGATATCCGGGGGCAGTACCTCAATGCCCATCTCCCGGCAGACCATAATATATTCTGCCACTTTTCCCGAATTATCCAACACGGAGGTCATAAGTGCCGCCATGAATTCTACCGGATAGTAATGCTTGAGATAGGCTGTCTGATACGCCACCACCGCATAAGCTGCCGCATGGGACTTGTTAAAGGCATATTTTGCAAAATCCGTCATATCATCGTAGATCTTGTTAGCCACCTGCTCACTGATGCCATTGGCAATACAGCCTGCCACGCCCTCGTCCGGATTCCCATAGACAAAGTTCTGCCGTTCCTTCGCCATGACCTCGGTCTTCTTTTTGGACATGGCACGGCGCACCAGATCGCTTCGACCCATGGAATAACCGGCCAGATCCCGGACGATTTGCATCACCTGCTCCTGATATACAATACAGCCATAAGTAGGTGCCAGAATGGGCTCCAGTTGTGGACAGTCATAGACAATAGAACTCTTGTCATTCTTTCCCTTAATATATGCCGGAATGAAATCCATGGGTCCCGGACGATACAGGGAAATTCCGGCAATGATATCCTCCAGACTCTCCGGCTGTAATTCTTTCATGAAACTCTTCATGCCGGCACTTTCCAACTGGAAAATGCCCTCCGTCTTGCCCGAACTGATCAGGTCCAACACACCTTTATCATCATAATCGATACGATCCATATCTAAGGAAACGCCATAATTGTCCCGCACCAGTTTGACCGCATCATCAATAACTGTCAGGGTGCGCAGCCCCAGAAAGTCCATCTTTAAAAGGCCCAGTTCCTCAATAGTGGTCATAACAAACTGCGTGGTGATCGTACCGTCACCGCCACGGCAGAGGGGTACATATTCATCCATGGGCTTCTGGGAGATAACGACCCCCGCCGCGTGCATTCCTGTGTGTCGCGGCAGGCCTTCCAAACGCTTTGCCGTGTCAATCAGTTTCTTGACCTGTGGATCCTCGTCATACATCCGACGCAGATCCGGACTGGTAGTAAGCGCCACATCCAGCGTAATATTTAATTCGTCCGGCACTGCCTTGGCGATGGAATCTACATAATTGTACGGCATATCCATCACACGTCCCACGTCACGGATAACGCCCTTCGCCTTCAGGGTACCAAAGGTGACAATCTGCGTCACACAATCCTTGCCGTATTTCTCCACCACATAATCAATCACTTCCCCCCGCCGGTTAAAGCAGAAATCAATATCAATATCCGGCATGGACACACGCTCCGGATTTAAGAAACGCTCAAACAGCAGATTGTAGCGGATGGGGTCGATATTGGTAATACCGGTGGTATAGGACACAAGACTTCCCGCGGCACTGCCACGTCCGGGGCCGACCGGTATCCCATGGGTTCTCGCATAATTAATAAAATCCCAAACGATCAGAAAATAGTCCACGTAACCCATCTTCTGAATCGTATCCAGTTCATAGGTCAGCCGCTCCTTGAGACTGTCGGCCCGATCCCCATAACGCTGCTGCAATCCTTCAAAACAAAGTTTGTTCAGATAGGTCCACGAATCATAGCCTTCCGGCACCTGATAATGAGGCAACTTGGTAACGCCAAAGGTAATAGTTACATTACAGCGGTCTGCAATCTTCTGGGTATTCTCCAACGCCTGTGGCGCATAGGGAAACAGCGCATGCATCTGTTCTTCGGACTTGACGAAATACTGTCCCCCCTCATAACGCATCCGGTCTTCATCGGCCAGTTTTTTGCCTGTCTGAATACACAACAGCACATCGTGGGGCCCGGCATCCTTCGCGTAGGTATAATGGATATCGTTGGTGCAGACCAGTTCAATCCCCGTCTCTTTGCTCATACGCACCAACTGCTGATTCACCAGTTCCTGTGCTTCCAGGCCATGGTTCTGCAATTCCAGAAAGTAATTATCCTTTCCAAAAATCTGCTGATACCGAAGCGCAATCGCCTTGGCATCCTCATACATCCCCCGCTGTAAATAACGAGGCACCTCACCGGCCAGGCAGGCGCTGAGCGCAATAATGCCCTCATGATATTTTTCCAGAGTCTCCATGTCCACACGGGGCTTGTAATAATACCCATCCACAAATCCGATGGAGACGATCTTAATCAGATTCTGATAGCCGGTATTGTTCTCTGCCAGAAGCACCAGATGATAGTATCGGTCTTCCCCATGGGAGAGTTCCCGGTCAAAACGGGATTCCGGTGCCACATACACCTCACACCCTAAGATCGGGCGGATCCCCTGCTTATGACACTCTTTATAGAAATCGATGACGCCGTACATGACACCGTGATCCGTGATCGCAGCCGCATTCATGCCCAGTTCCTTGACGCGTGCCACATATTCCGTGATCTTATTGGAGCCATCCAAAAGACTGTATTCCGTATGGGTATGCAAATGAACAAATGCCATCGTAACTTCCTCGCTTCATCGTAAATTCTAAGGCGGTTGCAACCAAAACGTCTCTGCAACCGCCTGTCACAATGATATTAGTATAGCATAATTACATAACCAAATCTACATGTTGAACGGTTCCAACTTCTCCTGTTTCCCGGAGAAAAATCCCAGTGCGCCGAATGGCACCATTGGTGGTCTGACTGTCATCCTGCAAGGTGAAATCCGTCACCACATTTTGCAGGCAGATAGCGCCAACCCCTTGTTCTTTCAGCCGGTAACAGGTGGAAGTACCGTCTGCATTCGGCGTCCAGATTACCAGACGCTCAAATACTTCATCCGCCTCATCAATCCAGCCATTTCCATCCAGATCGTATTCGGCCAAGTCAGCAAAGCCATTGCCGGAGGATGCACCGAATAATTCCCCGCCATCATTGATACTGCCATCGCCATTGCGATCCAGCGCCAGAAATCCACTGCCGCTTTGTAACGTAGATAAGGCTTCCTCCTCCCCATCCTGGTCAAGATCAAAATAAAATTTCTGATCGGTCACATCCGCCACATCCGCATCCAGATTGATGACCAGCGGATCCCCCATCACAAGATTTAAGTCGGTTGCCAGCATTCCCATCTCCTCCGTAAAACGCCGGCTCATGGTCACCGAAACGTCAAAGGTAATCTCCCTGCCATCCGAAGTGACAACGGTTCCCTTCGTACCATAGGATGTCTCTTCCCGTTCCTGATATTCATAACGGATTTCCGTGGTGGTCGCCTGTAGCTGCATATTGTTTCTCGACAACAACTGTAGTAGATTGGTCTGCTCCTGCGCCGTCCCCACGCCATTCATCCGACGTCCCTGCGTCCAGAACAGCCAACGAAGCAGATAATGCAACGTCTCAAACTGTACTCGGGTGGAGACTTCGTCTCTCTTGTTTGCCGTAGATGCGGTTTCTGACATCTCCTCCACCTTTTCCGAAGAACCGTCCAGATAATAACCCAGTGTTCCCATAAAGCCACCGGTCTGACCTCCCAGCCGATCTGTGGCAAAGGACAACCCGCCTTGGGTCTGCCCCACACCGATTGTCTGGGTGGTGGTTTGCACCGACGCACTCACCTTTCTCTCATAATTACGCTTTGCGGACATGGTAATGTCCTGTGATTGAATGATCATAACATTTCTCCCTTCTCCGATTTTTGCTGACAAAACAGGGACGGCATATTCCGGGAGTTCCCTCTCCCAAAATATGCCGTCCCTGATGTCATGTTACCGTTGATTACCATCAACTACGCTGTAAAATGATTATCGGATGACTTTGCTTGATCATTAACCCGTGCGGGAATATTTTTGTTAATCAGTACAAAGCCGATGTAGGTCGCTGCCATAGAACCAAACAACAGCAAAAAGACAAAAATCGGCCCATTGGCACCCACGCTGATACCACCGGAGAACACGCCGGCCGCATTAAAGGCGATATGCAGCCAAACACCCATGGCAATGCTTCCGCTGCGCTCCACCAGATAGCCCAGCACCAATCCCAACACAAAGGTATACGTGGCCTGCAGCGGATTCATATGCATTCCCGCAAACAATAATGCCTGCACCACATTGGCCGTCCAAAAAGGCATAACCCTTCTGGCATAACGCATGGTCAGTCCGCGAAAAGCGTACTCTTCACAGACAGGTCCCAGAATCACGGCATACAGCACTAACGGCAGCGTTACCGTATCATTTAATCCCATCCCTTCCATCAGGGTCTCATACTCCACCAGCCAATCCGGGAACCACAGAGACAGTAGATTCATACAGAACGTACACAGATACTGCATACCCACAGCCAGCAACACCAACCCGGCAAAAAAGGCAAGGGGCTTGTCCGTCAATACCGCCAGTCCTCTTTTTTCACGAACTACGGGCTTGCCATCGTAGTAATACCACGCGATAAAGAGTCCACCTGCCACAATGGCGTACATCAGCATAACACCGACGTTGAAGTCTGTCGACATGACCGCATCATAATACTGCTGAAAAAAGCCACTCAGACCGCCCGACGTGTAATCATGGGCCTGTTTGCAAAACATCACAAACGCACCGGCGCCGGACAAAAACATTTGCAGTGCAAAGATCATCACACTGGGCAGAATACACTTTAAAATATTGCTTGCTTTATTTTCCATTTAGAAATTCCTTTACCTCATTCATCTGTGCTTTGGCATCGCGGATACCGTTGTCGTACAACTGCTGCATGATGCCGGGATCTGTTGTATATGTACCAATCTCTATGTCAGCCGATGGGCAGAACGTCATGACTTTCCCCTGTTCTTCCAGCGCATCCACAAGATCCATTTCCCGATTATACATCTCATGGCGATGGTTCAACGCCTCCACCACTTTGGGATAGCGGTGACGCAATTTCAAGGTGTACGCCAGTCTGCCGCCCTGTGGTTTCATGCGAAATCCCCGAGGTTTGGAGAACAGAATCACCACGCGATCGCAGCCATGATCCAGTGCATGCTGAATGGGAACGGAATCTGCCACACCCCCATCAAAATAGACATGGTTCTCATATTCGATGGGTTGACATGCCACCGGCAATGCACAACTGGCCATGATGGGCTCGTACGCATTTCGATGTATCTGTGATTTGTTAAAATAATGTGCCTGTCCTGTGGCCGCATCCGTCGCCGGCAGATAGGTATCCGTGGCATTTGCCTGGTAGGCATCATAATCCAGTGGATCCACCCCACCCTCATTGGTCATATCTCCATAGATATAATGCAGACCAAACAGGGAACCGGTCTTCACCAGACTTCGCACGCTGATATAGTTGGGATCTTTGACATGCTGCGTATAAAAGCGCAGATTGCGTTCCCGCTGCCCCGCCAGAAACGAGGCGCAATTGGCCGCTCCCGCCGACACACCAATACAATAGTCAAACCCGATCTGCTCATCTAAAAAAACATCCAGCACACCGGCACTGTACGCACATTTCATTCCTCCGCCTTCAACAATCAGGCCCGTTTTCATTTTGATACGCTCCCTTTTGATTATTTATTTACTTTAATCTTATCCAGTTTCCAGATGTCATCCACGTATTCCTGAATGGTGCGGTCTGATGAGAACTTGCCCACATTGGCAACATTTAAGATTGCCTTGCGCGCCCAGCCCGCTTCATCCATATAGGCTTCCATCACACGCTGCTGCGCCTCGGCATACGAGCGAAAATCTGCCAACACAAAGTAGGTGTCGGCGTACTGTGTACACTGGGTATTCAGCAGGGAATTATACAAATCCCGGAACAATTCGGAATCGCTGCCGCTGTAAAAACCATTGACCAGTTGTGTCAGAATCTTGCGAATATCCTGATCGTTATTGAAGATATCCATAGGATTGTAGTCCCGATTCTGCTCATGGGCGATGACTTCGTCTGCGCTCATACCGAAAATAAACGCATTTTCCTCTCCCATCTGCTCCACCATCTCCACATTGGCACCATCCATGGTACCGATGGTCAGGGCACCATTTAACATGAACTTCATGTTGCCGGTACCGGACGCTTCCTTGCTGGCCGTGGAAATCTGCTCAGACACATCCGCAGCAGCAAAAATCCATTCTGCATTAGATACTTTATAATCTTCAATAAATACCACCTTGATCTTGTTGTCGATACTGCGGTCATTGTTGATAACCTCAGCCACATTATTGATCAGTTTGATGGTAAGTTTGGCATTCTTATAACCGGCTGCCGCCTTTGCTCCAAAGATAAAGGTCCGGGGGTAGAATTCCATCTCCGGGTGTTCCTTAATCTGGTTGTACAGATACATCACATGCAAAATATTCAGCAACTGACGCTTGTATTCATGGAGACGCTTTACCTGCACATCAAAGATGGAACGGGGATCAACATCAATCCCATTGTGCTCCTTGATGTAGGCTGCCAGACGCAGCTTGTTCTGATACTTGATGTTCATGAACTCCTGCTGTGCCTTTTTATCATCGGCATACACTTCCAGACGCTTCATCTGGGAGAGATCCGTAATCCACTCTCTTCCGATATGATCCGTCACCCAGGATGCCAGCAGTTGATTGCCGTGCAACAGGAAACGACGCTGTGTGATACCGTTGGTCTTGTTGTTGAACTTCTCCGGATACATGTCGTAGAAGTCCTTCAAAGACTGCTTCTTTAAGATCTCCGTATGCAATGCTGCCACACCGTTCACGGAATATCCGGCTGCAATGGCCAGATGAGCCATCTTAATCTGTCCATCCCGGATAATGCCCATACGTGCCACCTTAGACTCGTCTCCCGGGAAACGGTTACGGATCTCAATCTCAAATCGCCGATTGATCTCTTCCACAATCTGATACACTCTCGGAAGCAGACGGGAGAAAATCTCAATGGGCCATTTTTCCAATGCTTCTGCCATAATGGTGTGATTGGTATAGGCGCAGGTCTTGGTGGTCACTTCCCATGCCTCATCCCATTCCAGGCCTTCCTCATCCAGCAGCAGACGCATCAGTTCTGCCACAGCCAGAGTGGGGTGGGTGTCATTCATCTGTACTGCCACTTTTTCATGCAGTTTGCGAATATCATCGTGATGCTTCTTGTAGCGTTCGATGATTCTTTGCAGACTGGCAGACACGAAGAAATACTGCTGTTTCAAGCGTAATTCTTTTCCAAAAATATGGTTGTCATTGGGATAAAGTACCTCCACAAGGTTACGTGCCAGGTTCTCCTCCTCCACAGCCTTGTCGTATTCTCCCTTGTCAAAGGAATCCAGGCTGAAGACTTCCTTTGGCTCAGCATCCCAGATCATGAGCGTATTGACCATATTGTTATCATAACCAACAATCGGCATATCATACGGGACGGCAATGACGGAACTGTAATCCTCATGGATAAAATGTGTCCTGCCATCGTCCCCCTGCTCACTGCGTACATGACCGCCAAAACGCACTTCATACGCATATTCCGGGCGTTTCACCTCAAATGGATAGCCATTCTTTAACCAGTTGTCCGGCACTTCTTTCTGATAACCGTCCTCGATTTTTTGCTTGAACATACCGTAACAGTATCGGATTCCACACCCATATGCCGGATAACCCAGAGTAGAAAGGGAATCCATGAAGCAGGCTGCCAGACGTCCCAGGCCGCCGTTACCCAGTGCCGGATCCGGCTCCTCGTCCTCAATCGCATTGATATCAAACCCCATCTCATCTAAGCACTCTTTAATCGCCTGATAAGAACACAGATTAATCATGTTATTACCAAGTGCTCTTCCCATCAGAAATTCCATTGACATATAATAGACGGTCTTTGGATCTTTCTGATCCATCGTCTTCTGGGTTGCAATCCAATTGTCGATTACCTCATCCTTGACGGCCAGTGCCACTGCCTGATAGACCTCCTGGTTGCTGGCTTCCTCAAATTCTTTGCGG
Source organism: uncultured Roseburia sp. (assembly GCA_945836255.1). GTDB lineage: Bacteria > Bacillota > Clostridia > Lachnospirales > Lachnospiraceae > Pararoseburia. The sequence goes on from CAMAKU010000056.1 coordinate 8,811, forward strand.
TAGAGACTCTTCACATTATCTTTTATTTGTTTCTTGAATGCTTTTTTATCAAAGGTCTGTGACACGGTATTTTGCTCCTTTCTCTTCCAAAAAAATCTCATTTACTGCTTCGTTACCCCCAAAGTCACTGTCTCGCCATTGATGTTCCACTCTTTTTGGTATACTCCCTCTGCGGATGACTGCACGCTGGTTGCCAGCACTTCCTTGCTGATGGCATCGCGATTTCGCTCAAAGATACCTGCCACCTTCTCAGAGCCCTGATAATATACGGCAATCTGATCCATAACTTCAAATCCGGCCTCTTTACGCATGGTCTGCAACTTGCTTACCAGTTCGCGCACAAAGCCTTCCTCCAGCAATTCTGCTGTCAAATTCGTATCCAGTACCACCGTCACATCCTGATCGTTCTCCGTCACATAACCCTCCATCTGGGTCATGGTGATCAGCAAATCTTCCTCGGTCAGGCGGATGGATGCATCTACCGCCGGAAGGGTGATGGCACCATTTGCCTTAAGTTCTGCCATGGCCTTGTTGCCATCCAGCGTCGCCAGGGCTTCCTGGATTCCTTTTAAGAATTTACCGTACTTCGGTCCCACCGTACGCAACTGCGGCTTGAAGGTATACGTGGTAAACGCAGATACATCTTCGGTAAATTCTGCTTTTTTCACATTTAACTCATCAGCAATAATGTCCACGTAGAATTCCGGCAGGGTCTTCTCTGCCTTCACATACATATGACCGATGGGCTGACGATTCTTGATATTGGCTGCATTTCGGCAGGCACGGCCCATGACAACCACCTTCAAGAGTTCATCCATATCTGCCTCAAGTTCCTTGTCGATGTACTTCTCATCCGCTACCGGGAAGTCGCACAGATGAATACTTTCCGGCGCATCGCTATCAATACTGCGCACCAGATTCTGGTAGATCTCCTCCGTCATAAACGGAATCATCGGTGCACTTGCCTTACAAATCGTCACAAGGCAGGTATACAACGTCATATACGCATTGATCTTATCCTGCTCCATGCCCTTTGCCCAGAAACGCTCACGACTGCGACGGACATACCAGTTACTCATATCATCTACGAAATGATCCAGTGCCTTGGCAGCCTCCGGAATCCGGTAATTTGCAAGATGATCATCCACAGCAGCTACCGTGGAATGCAAGCGTGACAAAATCCATCTATCCATCACGGACAACGTCGCATCGTCCAGTGTATACTTGGTGGCATCAAATTCATCGATATTCGCATAGAGAACGAAAAATGCGTAGGTATTCCACAGTGTTCCCATGAACTTACGCTGTCCTTCCTGCACCAGTTTGCCGGAAAAGCGCTTGGGAATCCACGGTGCGCTTGCCGTGTAGAAGTACCAGCGGATGGCATCTGCGCCGTAGGTCTCCAGTGCCTCAAAAGGATCCACGGCATTGCCTTTGGACTTGGACATCTTTTGTCCGTTCTCATCCTGCACATGCCCTAACACGATGACATTCTCATAAGGCGCCTTGTTAAATAAGATGGTAGACTCTGCCATCAATGAATGGAACCAACCTCTGGTCTGGTCCACCGCCTCAGAAATAAACTGTGCCGGGAACTGCTGTTCAAATAATTCTTTGTTCTCAAAAGGATAATGATGCTGTGCAAACGGCATGGCACCGGAATCAAACCAGCAGTCCACCACTTCCGGTACACGGTGCATCGTCTTGCCGCAGTCCGGGCAGGTGAACGTCACTTCATCAATGTACGGTCTGTGAAGTTCTACTTCTGCTGCCTTGGGATCTCCTGCGCGCTCTGCCAGTTCGGCACGGCTGCCGATACATTCCTGATGACCGCATTCGCATTCCCAAATATTCAGCGGTGTACCCCAATAACGGTTACGGGAGATTGCCCAATCCTGAATATTTTCCAGCCAGTTACCGAAACGGCCGCTTCCGATGGATTCGGGAATCCAGTTCACCGTGTTATTATTGCGAATCAGGTCATCCTTGACCGCAGTCTCCTTAATATACCATGACTCTCTTGCATAGTAGATCAATGGTGTGTCACAGCGCCAGCAGTGAGGATAATCATGCTCGAACTTCGGTGCCGCAAACAGTTTACCTTCCTTATCCAGATCCACCAATACGTCTTTGTCCGCATCCTTGACGAATTTGCCGGCATATGGTGTCTCTTCCGTCATCTCACCTTTGCCATCCACAAACTGTACAAACGGCAAATCATACTTACGTCCCACATTGGCATCATCCTCACCAAAAGCAGGTGCGATATGAACGATACCGGTACCATCTGACATGGTAACATAGGAATCGCAGGTCACATAATGACCCTTCTTGTTCTGCTTGGCTGCTGCTTCTGCCGTGCAGGAGAACAGCGCCTCATATTCCTTATATTCCAGATCCTTGCCCTGATAGGTCTCCAGAATCTCATATGCTTTGGTATC
>CAMAKU010000057.1 GCA_945836255.1 uncultured Roseburia sp.
ATTTTTTGAGAGGGAGAACAAAAGTGAAAAAGAGTATCAGAAAAGTAATAGCGATTTTCTTTGGCATCCTGGGTACGGTGCTGGCATTGTATGTGGGTGGTTACTGGTTGTTTATCCGACCGGTTCGTTTCTTATATGTTGGTTTTATGGCAGGAACGTTGACGAAGACATCCTTATTGATTTGTATCATCAAGATCTTTTTTGCTTCCACAGCCGCCGGAGGCATCTGGTGTATCTGTGATATCATTGCGGGACATTTCCGTGATGAGTAGACAAGAAATGAACGGATGGTAGGCGTATTGGAAATCAGAGGAACAAAGCATTAAAAAACGCAGAACCTGCGGACGGTATGTCCGACAGATTCTGCGTTTTTGTGTTATAGCGACGAGGAAACGTCGTTTCCTATTTATGAAGATGCGTATCGCATCACATGCTTATTCGTCGACACTGTAGTTTGGTGCTTCCTTGGTGATGTGGATATCGTGAGGATGGCTTTCCTTGAGGGAAGCAGCAGAGATCTTGACGAACTTTGCACGCTCCTGCAACTCAGGGATGGTAGGACATCCGTTGTAGCCCATACCGGAGCGGATACCGCCCACTAACTGGAAGATCATGTCTTCCAGAGAACCCTTATAAGCGACACGTCCTTCCACTCCTTCCGGAACCAACTTTTTGGCACCTTCCTGGAAATAACGATCCTTGCTGCCGTTTTCCATAGCAGCAATAGAGCCCATGCCACGATATACTTTGTACTTTCTGCCCTGGAATAATTCGAAAGTACCGGGAGCCTCGTCACATCCGGCGAACATACTACCCATCATACATACGTTACCGCCGGCTGCCAGCGCTTTGGTGATATCACCGGAGTACTTGATTCCGCCGTCGGCAATCACCGGAATGCCGTACTGCTTGGCCACTTCGTAGCAATCCATAATTGCGGTAATCTGCGGAACACCGATACCGGCAACTACACGTGTGGTACAGATGGATCCCGGTCCGATACCAACCTTAACGGCATCCGCACCGGCTTCAATCAGTGCTCTTGCTGCATCGCCTGTGGCAATGTTGCCGGCGATGACCTGCAGATCCGGATAAGCGGTCTTAACCCGCTTTACTGCTTCGATGATGTTCTTGGAATGTCCGTGAGCGGAATCCAGAACGATGACGTCCACGTGGGCATTGACCAGAGCCTCCACACGCTCCATCATATTGCCGGTAATACCAACGCCGGCACCACAGAGCAGACGTCCCTGATCATCCTTGGCAGATAACGGGTACTTAATCTGCTTCTCAATATCCTTAATGGTAATCAAGCCGCGGAGATTAAAGTCATCATCCACGATCGGTAATTTCTCTTTGCGCGCCTTGGCAAGAATCGCCTTAGCCTCGTCTAATGTAATGCCCACCTTGGCAGTGATGAGTCCGTCGTCCTTGGAGGTCATGGACTCTTTGATCTTCTTGGAGAAGTCGGTCTCAAACTTGAGATCACGGTTGGTGATGATGCCGACTAACTTCGTACCTTCGGTAATCGGCACACCGGAAATGCGGAACTTTGCCATCAATTCGTCAGCATCCTTGAGGGTATGCTCCGGGGAGAGATAGAACGGGTCGGTGATGACGCCATTCTCAGAACGCTTTACGCGGTCAACTTCCTCCGCCTGTGCTTCGATGGACATGTTTTTATGAATAATACCAATACCGCCCTGACGAGCCATGGCAATTGCCATCTTGGATTCGGTGACGGTATCCATCGCCGCACTCATCATCGGAATATTTAACTTAATTTTCTTGGTCAGATTGGTAGTCAAATCAATCATATTGGGGGTAACCTCAGAATACTGAGGGACTAATAATACATCGTCAAACGTAATGCCTTCGCCAATAATTGTACCCATTGTGTGTTTTCCTCTCTTTCTACTGATGTTTATTAATAAATAATTTTAGCAAAAGAAACAGTAATGCGCAAGTAGAACAAAAGGTTTCTTTTTAACGAAAAATGTGCTATGCTTCTTGGGATAGATTGATTATTTTGCATAAAGAAAGGATGATTATCAAATATTATGGAATACCGACCGTGTATTGATATACACAATGGCAAGGTGAAACAGATCGTCGGCGCATCCTTAGAAGACGAGGGTGACAGGGCGGACGAGAATTTTGTTTCCAAGCGTAATGCAGATTTCTTTGCGGAGTTTTATGCAAAGGATGGACTCAAGGGCGGTCACGTCATCATGTTGAATAAGCAGGATAGCCCTTACTACGAGGAGACGAAGCAACAGGCGTTGCTGGCATTGCATACATACCCTCAGGGGCTGCAGATCGGTGGTGGTATTACGGCGGAGAATGCGGCGTATTTTCTGGATGAGGGAGCGAGCCATGTGATTGTGACTTCCTATGTATTTGCAGACGGAAGGATCAACGAAGAGCATTTGCGTCGTTTGACAGATGCGGTGGGCAAAGAGCACATTGTGCTGGATTTGAGTTGTCGTCGCAGAGACGATGATTACTATGTGGTGACAGATCGCTGGCAGAAATTCACCAAAGAGAAGGTGACACCTGATTTGCTGGATGAGTTGTCCGGCTACTGTGATGAGTTTCTCATTCATGCCGCTGACGTGGAGGGCAAGTGCCGGGGCATTGAGGAGGAACTGGTACAGATGCTGGGTACCTGGGGACGGATTCCCATGACCTATGCCGGAGGTATTTCCGATTATCAGGAGATTACCCATATTAAGGAATTGAGTGACGGCAAGTTGAATATTACCATTGGGTCTGCACTGGATTTGTTTGGAGGTCCGCTCAATTATGAAACCGTGCTGAAGTATATGCAGGATGTCTGATGGTTTGGCACGGAATAGGAAAGGACATAGAATTATGAAATTTACAAAGATGCATGGATGTGGTAATGACTACGTGTATGTGGATTGTACAAAGGAAGTGATTCCGGAGATCGAACGTACGGCGGTCTATGTGAGCGACCGCCATTTCGGGATTGGTTCGGACGGTCTGATTCTGATCAAGTCATCTTCGGTGGCGGATTTTGAGATGGATATGTACAATGCGGATGGCTCACAGGGAAAGATGTGTGGCAATGGAATCCGCTGTGTGGCGAAGTATGTCTACGATCACGGACTGACGGATCGTACGACCATTACCATTGATACTCAGTCGGGAATTAAGACCCTGGAACTGACGGTGGCAGATGGTAAGGTACAGAAGGTGCGTGTGGATATGGGAGCACCGGAGTGTATCCCGGCGCGTGTGCCGGTGGATGCTTCGGTACTGGGGCTGCCGGAGGACACGACGGAACCGATTGTGCAGAGACCGCTGGGTATCGATGACAAGACCTATGAGATTACCTGTGTGTCTATGGGTAATCCTCATTGTGTCACCGTGATTGATACGGATGTGCGTGAATTCGCACTGGAGCAGGTGGGACCTCTCGTGGAGCGTCACCCGTTATTTCCGGAACGTGTCAATGCAGAATTTATTAACATACTGGATCGGACCCACATCCGTATGCGTGTGTGGGAGCGTGGCTCCGGGGAGACCCTTGCTTGTGGTACCGGCGCCTGTGCCACAGCGGTTGCCGCATTTCTGGATGGCTATACCGAGCGTCAGGTGGATGTGGAATTGCTGGGAGGACACCTTGAGATTTGTTATGACGAGCAGACGGGGCATGTATTTATGACCGGTCCTGCCACGGAGGTGTATACCGGCGAGATTACGTTACCGTGGGAAGCCTAGTACAACGTCCATGACGATGGAGTCGTACCGGCAAAAGCAGACATAGATAGAAGATTGCAAGAAGAGGAGAGAAGACAACATGTATAAGATTAACACCAACTATCAGAAATTACCGGGCAGTTATTTGTTCAGCAATATTGCAAAGAAAGTCAGTGCCTTTAGCGAGGCCAATCCACAGGCAGATATCATCCGTCTGGGTATTGGCGATGTCACACAGCCCATTGCACCGGCTATGGTTGCAGCAATGCATAAGGCGGTGGATGAGATGGCAGATGCAGCCACGTTCCGGGGATATGCACCGGATCTGGGGTATGATTTTTTGCGGGAGGCGATTGTGTCCCACGACTATCAGGCGCGGGGCTGTGATATTCATGCGGATGAGATTTTTGTTTCCGACGGGGCCAAGAGTGATTCCGGTAACATTCAGGAGATCTTTTCCCAGGATAACCGCATTGCTGTCTGTGATCCGGTATACCCGGTTTATGTGGATTCCAATGTGATGGCAGGACGGACTGGTGAATACAATCCACAGACACAGATGTGGAGTAATGTGATTTATATGCCATGCACAGCGGAGAATCATTTCGTACCGGAGTTCCCCAAGGAGAATCCGGATATTATTTATCTGTGTCTGCCCAATAATCCCACAGGCACCACGCTGACACGGGATCAGTTACAGGAGTGGGTGGACTATGCCAATAAGATTGGTGCGGTCATTATCTACGATGCCGCTTATGAAGCATATATTTCTGAGAGCAATGTGGCACACACGATTTATGAATGTGAAGGAGCCAAGGAATGTGCCATTGAGATTCGCAGTTTCTCCAAGAATGCCGGATTTACCGGTGTACGTCTTGGGTTTACGGTGGTACCGAAGGAATTGGTATGTGACGGCGTATCGCTGAATAGCATGTGGGCAAGACGCCATGGAACCAAGTTTAACGGGGCTCCTTATATTATCCAGCGCGCCGGCGAGGCAGTCTATTCTGCAGAAGGTCAGGCACAGGTCAAGGAGCAGGTAGGGTATTACATGAACAATGCCCATACGATTTACACCGGTCTGAAGGAGGCCGGATATGAAGTGTATGGCGGTGTCAATGCACCGTATATCTGGCTGAAGACACCGGATCATATGACATCTTGGGATTTCTTTGATTTCCTGTTGGAGAAGGCTAATGTGGTAGGTACGCCGGGAAGCGGATTCGGACCCAGCGGAGAAGGATATTTCCGCCTGACTGCATTTGGCAGCCACGAGAATTCTGTCCGTGCATTGGAGCGCATCAAAGCATTATAAGGGGAAACAGCAGTCAGGGTCACGCAGTGCAGTTATGCATTGCGCGACCCTTTTTGTACAAAAGAAGCATAGAGTCAGGGGAGGGGAAAATTGACGATGATGCTACCGAATACAAAAGATACGCTACAAATGAAACGACTTATTTGCTACATGGAAGAAGAAAAGTTTGCGCCGGAGGTCTACCGGGAACAGATGGAGCATGTCAGGCGGCTGGCGCAGACATTTGAGCAGGTCTTTTATTTGCAGCAGGAGAATGCAGAAGAACTTTTTGCACTGGGCGATGCAAGACAGAGCCTGTGTCTGACCACTTCGCCGGAGGTGGCGGGGCAGATGCAGGGACTGGGGATTGCCGTTGTGGGATTTTCCGCAGATACACAGGAACTCATGCAGGCACCGTATGTGGTGTTGGGCTTGGAGGAAGTGACCCATGAGGATCTGCTTCGTGTCTACCAACGCTGGCACCATCTGCCGTGGAAGATTCTGGAGACAAAGCGTTGCCTGGTGCGGGAATTTGCCATGGAAGATTTGGATGCCTTGTTTGAATTGTATGACCAGCCACATCTGAGCGATTACATTGAACCGCTGTATCCCTATGAACAGGAAATGCAGTATGAACAGAATTACATCCAGCATGTGTATGGATTTTACGGCTTTGGTATGTGGCTTGTGTTTGACAAAAACACAGGACAACTGATCGGCCGGGCAGGCGTGGAACACAGGGAACCGTGCGGCGAAGCGGAAGTGGAACTGGGATATGTCATCCGTCCGGAACGTTGGCGGCAGGGATATGCCACGGAAGTATGCAGGGCTATTATCGCGTATGCCAGAGAACGGCTCTGCATGGAACGGGTGCTTTGCAGGGTTCACAGAGATAATGAACCCTCCATCTGTTTTCTGACGAAATTGGGGTTTGAGAAAGTGTCGGACGGGGAGGAATGGATTTTTTCTTATACTTTATAAAGAATGGCACGAGATTTGTTGCTTTTTTGGAGATTTTTAACTATAATCATATATAAAATTTGTGCTACTTTTCACGACAAATAATCAGAAAGGGGAGATGACGAATGGCAGATTTCACTGTAGAAGAATTAGAACAGTTGGAACGCAATATCGATCGGGAACGCAAGGGTATCATTGCCACCGAGGATTTTGTGGAGCCGGAAGAACTTCATCGGGAACTGATTGCCCGCATTCGAAAATATCACCCCAACACTGATATTTCCATGATAGAGAAGGCCTATGACATTGCAAGAACAGCGCATGAAGGGCAGTGCCGTAAGTCGGGGGAGCCGTACATTATCCATCCCTTGTGTGTGGCGATTATTCTGGCAGATCTGGAGATGGATAAGGAGACCATTGTCGCCGGGTTATTGCATGATGTGGTGGAAGATACCGTGATGACCATTGATGAGATCGCGGATGCGTTCTCCGAGGAAGTGGCATTGCTGGTGGACGGTGTCACCAAGTTGGGACAGTTGTCTTATGATGCGGACAAGGTGGAAGTCCAGGCGGAGAATTTACGCAAGATGTTTTTGGCCATGGCGAAGGACATCCGTGTCATTTTGATTAAGTTGGCAGACCGGCTGCACAATATGCGTACCTTGAAGTATATGGCACCTGAGAAGCAGAAGGAAAAAGCCAAGGAGACGATGGAGATTTATGCCCCGCTGGCACAGCGGCTGGGTATCTCCAAGATCAAGATCGAACTGGATGATCTGTCCCTGAAGTATCTGGAGCCAGAGGCTTACTATGATCTGGTGGAGAAGGTGGCATTGCGCAAGCAGGAACGCGAGGCCTATATCGACGGCTTAGTAGAAGAAGTACGCCAGCATATTGTCAACGCAGGAATCCAGGCGGACATTGAGGGACGTGCCAAGCATTTCTTCAGCATTTATCGCAAGATGGTCAATCAGCATAAGACCATCGATCAGATCTACGATCTCTTTGCCATTCGTATTATCGTTAAGACGGTGAAAGACTGTTATGCGGCATTGGGGGTCATCCATGAGATGTATACGCCGATCCCGGGGCGCTTCAAGGACTATATCGCTATGCCGAAGCCCAATATGTACCAGTCGCTGCACACCACCTTGATTGGACCTACCGGTACACCGTTTGAGATTCAGATTCGCACCTATGACATGCACAGAACGTCAGAGTATGGTATCGCTGCCCATTGGAAATACAAAGAGAGCGGCGAAGGTGCCACAATCAATAAAGAAGAAGAGAAATTAAGCTGGCTGCGCCAGATTCTGGAATGGCAGCGGGACATGTCGGACAACAAGGAATTTATGAGTTTGCTCAAGAGCGACTTGAACCTTTTTTCTGATACGGTCTTTTGCTTTACCCCATCCGGTGATGTAAAGAATCTACCGAATGGTTCCACACCCATCGATTTCGCTTACAGCATTCACTCGGCGGTGGGCAATAAGATGGTGGGGGCTAAGGTGAATGGCAAGTTAGTTCCCATCGACTATGTGATTCAGAATGGTGACCGGATCGAGGTACTGACGTCACAGAATTCCAGAGGCCCCAGCCGTGACTGGCTGAATGTGGTAAAGAGTACGCAGGCCAAGACCAAGATTAATCAATGGTTCCGCAATGAGTTCAAGGAAGAGAACATCATTAAAGGCAAGGAACTGATGATGGCATCTGCCAAGGCGAAGGGAATCAACTATGCGGATATCAACCGCCCGGAATATCAGGAAAAGATCATTCATAAGTACGGGTTCCACAGCTGGGAAGATTGTCTGGCTGCCGTGGGTCATGGCGGACTCAAGGAAGGCCAGTTGGTCAACCGTATGTATGAAGCATACAAGAAGGACCATCCGATTCTGATTACCGATGAAGATATTCTGGCGGAGAATCAGGCAGAGGATGCATCCGGCGCACCCAAAGAGCGTCCTCAGGAGCATAAGTCCAAGAGTGGTATTACCGTCAAAGGCTTATACGATGTTTCTGTGCGTTTTTCCAAGTGTTGTTCCCCGGTGCCGGGAGATGAGATTGTGGGGTTTGTCACCCGTGGCAGGGGCGTTTCCATCCATCGGACCGATTGTATCAATGTCCTGAATCTGCCGGACAGTGAGCGTGTTCGACTGATTGAGGCGGAATGGCAGGCGGATGCCATTGAGCAGAGATCCGGAGAACTCTATCAGACAGAGGTGCATATCTATGGCAACAACCGTACCGGTCTGCTGGTGGATGTTTCCAAGGTGTTCACAGAGCGTGACATCGACATTAATTCGATTCATTCCAAGACCAGCAAGCAGGGAATTGCTACCATCGTTGTGAATTTCGGAACCAGAAGTAAGGCGGATCTGCGGAATCTCATCGAGAAATTGCGTCAGATCGAGAGTGTGATCGACGTGGAGCGAACCACCGGTTGACGAAAGGGAGAAACGAGATGACAGACCAGATGCATATGGAGCAGTATGTGGTAGGTATGGTGGCCACCAACTGTTATCTGATATATCATACACAGACCAAAGAAGCATTATTGATTGATCCGGGAGCGGAGGCGCAGCGCCTGATGGATGAGATGGCGCGCCTGGAGGTGACGCCGGTGGCAGTCCTTTTGACCCACGGTCATTTTGATCATGCACAGGATGCGAATCAGATTGCGGAGGCTTATCAGATTCCGGTTTATGCGTATGCGGATGAGCAGCAGACACTGGAAGATCCCCGAGTGAATCTGTCGGGACCCATGGCAGGGACACCCGCACGCTACCATGCCGACGTGTATGTACGGGATGAGCAGGAACTGGATCTGGCGGGTTTTCACATCCGTGTGTTGTTCACGCCGGGACATACGCCCGGGGGCTGTTGTTATTATTTTCCGCGGGAAGACGTTGTCTTCACCGGGGATTCCCTATTTTGTGGTTCCATCGGCAGGACGGATTTTCCGGGGGGAAGCGCTGCGGTGCTGGTACGCGCCGTGCGGGATAAGTTGATGGCGCTGCCGGAGCAGACCGTGGTATGCCCGGGACATGATGCCCGTACCACCATTGAACAGGAGCGGATGTACAATCCGTTTTTATAGAAAGAAACAATGATCTATATTACATTAAATGAATCTAATTTTGAATACGATATCTATTCTTTGATGAAGGCTTTTTTCGCACGGGAAGAGATTGTCATTGGGACAGAAGAACCGTCTGAAGTGGATGGGGTTGCGCTGTTTTTTGCCATTACGTACGAGCAGAGGCGTCTTCATCTGGCCTATCGGGTACCGGATTTGCCGGAGAGCCGCGGATTGTTGTCCGAGGCTTTTTTGCAGAGCGTATCCTTTGATACATGGGAGCCCCGGGAGATACAGATTACCTATGGGGATCGTAAAGATACCAAGAATCGATTGAAGATGTTGGTCTATGAGGTGCTGTGCGAGATGACCGGACGGACACTGCCGTGGGGGACGCTGACCGGCATTCGCCCCACCAAGATCCCATTAAATATGCTGGAGCAGGGTGGTACGGAAGCAGATATTCTTTCCTATATGAAGGGGACTTATGCCATCTCCGATGCAAAGGCTGCGCTTTGCTATCAGATTGCGCAGACAGAGCACCGACTGTTGGAGCCCATCGACTATGAGAACGGATACAGCCTGTATATCGGCATCCCGTTTTGCCCCAGTACCTGTCTTTACTGTTCTTTCACATCCTATCCCATGGCATCCTGGAAAGACCGGATGGATGAATATCTGGATTGTGTGTTCCGGGAGATTGATTTTGTGGCTGAGCGTCTGGGGAGCAGAACGCTGGATACGATTTATATCGGAGGCGGGACGCCCACGAGCCTGAATGCGGCACAGTTAGACCGGCTGCTGACGAAACTGGAGACTTCGCTTGATTTGCGTCATTTGTTGGAATTCACAGTGGAGGCGGGACGGCCTGACAGTATCACCGAGGATAAATTGCAGGTGCTTGCCGACCATGGAATCGGTCGTATTTCCATCAACCCGCAGACGATGAATCAGAAGACGTTGGATTTGATTGGTCGTCATCATACGGTGGAGCAGGTGATTACAACGTATGAGATGGCGCGCCGGATGGGAATACCTCAGATCAATATGGATCTGATTGTGGGACTGCCCGGAGAGACGATAGCGGATGTGGCGCATACGCTGGAACAGATTCGTCGCTTGGAGCCGGACAATCTCACGGTGCATTCGCTGGCAATTAAGCGGTCAGCGCGACTCAATCTGGAGTGGGATAAATATCGCGACTGCCATATGGAGAATTCCCAGCAGCATATGGAATTGGCCATGGCGGCAGCGGGCGAAATGGGGATGCAGCCGTACTATCTGTATCGCCAGAAAAATATGGCCGGCAATCTGGAGAATATCGGTTTTGCCAAACCCGGTATGGAAGGGCTGTATAATATCCTGATTATGGAGGAAAAGCAGACAATCATGGCACTGGGTGCAGGTTCTGCATGCAAATATGTTACAGATCATGGAGCGACGGTGACCCGGAGTGAAAATGTGAAAGATGTGGCTGCTTACATGAGTAGAATCGATGAGATGATTGAGCGGAAACGGAAAATGTTGGGTGGGTTTGAATAGCATTATCAACTGAAGAGAACATTTAGACCAAATGACTTTTTGCCATGATTTTCTAAAGTCGGGAGGAGAATATGGAAGAAAGAAATATAAGAGTAGTGGAATCCATGTGTGCAACCGGTATGGAGTTAGATACGTTATATGACTGTTTCCCGGATATGGACCGAAATGATATAAAAGTCATCTATGAGTCCTATCACGCAGAAAATGTTTTAAGCAATCATGATACTGGTATTCGAATGAATTGCTCATAAAGAAATAGATCCCTGCGCTTTGGATTTTAAATCAGGAACTACAGAGATGGGATTTTAGTGCTTTACCTTGACTTTTCATAGGAGAGGTAAGGCACTTTTTGTTATGGCGACGAGGAAAATGGACGTTGTGCTTGCACATACGAACATTTGATGACCGCTAATCAGAGCGAGATTTGCGGGAGCGTATCTCGTTTCTGTATAAAACACTTTGAAGAGGTGGGGGTGGCACGCCGTTGGTGTTCCAATTGAAGAATCTTGTCAGAAGGACAAAATCGAGAATTACAGATAAGTAGAGGAAAAATAGCGCGCTTATCTGTAATCATCGGTCATC
>CAMAKU010000058.1 GCA_945836255.1 uncultured Roseburia sp.
TCGCCGGAACACAGCAAAAGTTTCGCAAATGCCAACCGTACAACAGCAAAAAAGGAGCAAGACGATGAGCCGGGTTATGTCTTGAGTAATCATCTATCTAGGACGACTGTCACCAGCCGCCTCAAGCGACCAACCTGAAACTAGCGGGCCACATACGTTTCGATTCGGTCTTGCTTCGGATGGGGTTTACAGGGACCCTTGCTGTTACCAGCAAAGCGGTGGTCTCTTACACCACCTTTCCACCCTTACCACAAAGAGCCGTGCACGGACCATGTCCTGCGTCGTCTCACACTGTGGCGGTATATTTCTGTTGCACTTTCCTTGGAGTCACCTCCACCAGACGTTATCTGGCATCCTGCCCTGTGAAGCCCGGACTTTCCTCACCTGCTGCCTTTCGGCACTTGCAGCCGCGATTACTTGTCTTACTCCTTTTTTGCTATTGTACGGTTGTAGATTGTGGTGGTTATCATCACACGTTAAAACAACTTCCCCCGATAAACTCGCGCACCAGCGAATTATTGCAGATATCATCCGCCGGAATATTCAGGAAGTAATCTAATAATTTAATCAGACGCTTCGCCTCCGCATACTCCGGGCACCCCGGTTCGATGGCCAGCAACTGCGGCATGGCATAAGTCTTTAACACTGCCATCTCATAAATCAGTGCGGAATTGAACATCTCATCTGCACACTCCTGAAATGGGAAAATATTTTTTTCTTCTCCCCGCCGCACGGAATCCCACATGGCGATGGTGTCTTTCGCTGCCGTGCCACGAGTGCGTGAATCACGCACGATACGGCGAATCAGGCGACCGTCCGTGGTGGACAACGGATTATGTTCATCAATATTTAACTGGGTCAATGCGCTAATATAGATCTTGAATTTACTCTCTTTGGGCAGCGATTCTGACATACGGTCATTCAATCCGTGAATGCCCTCAATCACCAGAATGTCCCGGTTACCTAACTGCATGTAATGATCTTTGTATTCTCGCTTACCTGTCTTGAAATTGAAGGACGGCAGCAGTACACGCTCGCCCCGCAGCAGACGCCCCATATCCTCATTGAACAGGGCAATATCCAGCCCTTCAATGCACTCAAAATCCTTTTCCCCGAACTCATCCAACGGAATCATATCCCGGTCCAGATAGTAATCATCCAGTGGAATCGGATGAGGATTCACCCCCAATGCCCGCAACTGCGCAGACAGACGATGGGAAAAGGTGGTCTTCCCCGATGAGGAAGGTCCTGCAATCATGACAAACTTTTTCTCGGGATCGGCGGCAATCTGCTCTGCCAGCGCACCAATCCGACGCTCCATGTACGCCTCCTGAGTCAGGATGATGTCACGGGTTCTGCCTTCACAAATGGCGTCATTAAGGGCGCCAACGGTAGGAATCTCCATCCCTGCGCCCCACTGCTCCGATACCTGCAGCACCTGAAACAGTTTATTGGCCGGATGAAAATCTGCTGTCTTTTTCGTGTCTTTATCTGGGAACTGTAAGATAAATCCCTGATCATAAGGATATAAGTCGAAATACCCCAGCATACCGGTATTGGGTGCCATATAACCATAGAAATAATCCACACAGCCATCCAGTTCATAGACATTGATGTTGGAACTGGTACGATAGCGCATCAGCCGCTCCTTATCCTCCATCCCCCGGGATGCAAAGAGTTTGCGTGCCTGATCGGTCTTGACGGTTTGCTTGACAATGGGCAAATTCTTAGCAACCAACTGCTGCATCGTCTCTTTTAAGGTGGCCAGCCACTCCGGTGTAATGGCAATTTCACCCCGAATCCGGCAATAATACCCCTGTCCCAGCGAATGATCCACCAGAATATCTACCGGCTGATTTGGGCATAGTTCCGTCAATGCTTTTTGCATCAGCATCACCACACTGCGGCGGTAGGCCCGGCGACCATTCTTATCTGCGGTGGTCAAAAACGTCAGCGTTCCGTCTTCCGTCACCTTTTTCTGCAATTCAATCAATTTGTCATTGTATTGCGCCAGAATAATATCATCCGTGTACCGGGGCTGATACTCTTGGGCAATCTCATAAAGAGTCGTTCCTGCCGGATACTGTTTTGCCTGCTCTTCAATCGTAAGTGTCACCATCTGCTCCATAATAACCCCTCCTATACGATCCAGAACGGTTCCTGCATGGGCTCCTGCGCCACCGCAATCTGGGGTGCCGCCTGCATCAACCATTCTTTCATATAATCCATATAGATATGTTCGATACCATAATGTCCGGCATCTACAATGCACAGGCCTTCTGCCACCGCATCAATACCGGAGTGATGGTCAATATCTCCCGTAATCAACACCTGCGCACCTTTGGCCTTGGCGGCTGCAATCTCACTCTTACCGGAGCCCGGACAAACTGCCACTCGCTCCATCATCGTATCGCCATCACCAAACACTTTGACATGGCTGAGTCCAAAGGTCTGTCGGACCTCTTTTGCCAGAGCCAGAAGCGTCTTCCGGCAGGACAGACTTCCCACGCAGCCGATTCCTTTTTTTCCGTCCTCCGGTTCATAGGTCACATCCAGTACATCCACATCCCGTAAGCCCAGATATTGCGCCGACAGATTCCCCATCACGCACACATCAAAATTCGTGTGCATCGCATAATATGAAATCTGATGCGCAATCATCTTGCGAATACGCCTACCCGTCATATCCTGTGCCGTCACCTTTTTGATGCCGGAAAAAATCAGCGGGTGATGGGTCAGAATCAGATCGGCGCCAAAAGCAATTCCGTGGTCAATCACCTCATCCGTGGCATCCAGTGCCAAATAGATGCGGCTGACCTCCTGCTCTTCATCCCCCACCAAAAGACCGACATTATCCCAGTCCAATGCCGCCTGACGCGGCATGTCCGCTTCCATCATCTCCATCAGTTGTTTGATCTTCATAGGTCATTCCCCCTGCGCAAGGCATCCGTCGATCTGCGCCAAATACGCCCGGATTTCCCGTTCCCGTAACGCAATGGCATCGGTCTGCTCCTGCGCCTGTAATCTGCCGAGTACTTCTCTCTGAATCTTCTGTTCCCGCAGAAGATATTCCTGTAAAACGCTGTGTCGCTGTCGCAACAGCAACGGCCCAAATAAAAACGCAGCCTCCGTAGGCGCTTCCTGTTGCCGATTGGTGGAAGCGAAGCTAACCTTCATCATGGGATAATATTTGCCGTCTTCCACCACCATGTCCTCTGCCAGAATGTCATAGCCTTCCTGCCACAAAAAGCGGCGTACCTGTGCCACCTCCGACTGGGGCTGAAGGATCAGTTCTTTCGCACTCTGAGCCACTTTGCGCCCTTCCGTCAATATATGTATCACCAGAGCGCCACCCATTCCGGCGATCAGAATCGTATCCGTCTCCTGCTCTTTGATACCGGACAATCCATCCGACAATCTTGTGGTGATCTGCTGTTGTAGTCCGTAAGCGGCAATATGCTCCCGCGCTGCTGCAAGCGGTCCCTCATTGATATCCATGGCAATCGCCGATGGAATCACCCCCTGCTGCACGAGAAAAATGGGCAGAAACCCATGATCGCATCCCACATCACATAAGCGGTTGCCCGCTGTGACCATCTGCGCCAGTGCACCCATGCGCTTCGATAAACGCACTGCCATTACTCAAGATAATCCTTCAATTTGCGGCTGCGGCTGGGATGACGCAGTTTACGCAGCGCCTTGGCTTCGATTTGGCGAATACGTTCTCTTGTGACATTAAATTCTTTTCCCACTTCTTCCAGCGTTCTGGCTCTGCCATCTTCCAGTCCAAAACGAAGAATCAGTACTTTCTGTTCACGCTCAGTCAAGGTGCCCAGTACTTCTTCCAACTGCTCCTTTAACAAGGTGAAGGTGGCTGCATCTGCCGGTACCGGCACATTGTCATCCTGAATGAAATCGCCCAGATGAGAGTCTTCCTCCTCACCGATCGGTGTTTCCAGAGAAACCGGTTCCTGTGAAATCTTCAAAATCTCACGGACGCGCTCCACCGGCATATCCATTTCCTTGGCAATCTCTTCCGGGGTTGGTTCCCGTCCCAGTTCCTGCAACAACTGACGAGAAACACGAATCAGTTTGTTGATGGTCTCAACCATATGCACCGGAATACGAATCGTTCTTGCCTGATCTGCAATCGCTCTTGTAATCGCCTGACGAATCCACCATGTGGCATACGTAGAGAACTTGTAACCCTTGCGGTAGTCGAACTTCTCCACCGCTTTAATCAGACCCAAATTACCTTCCTGAATCAAATCCAAAAACAGCATACCACGTCCCACATAACGCTTGGCAATACTGACAACCAGACGCAGATTGGCCTCAGCAAGGCGCTTCTTTGCCTCCTGATCCCCCAGTTCCATACGCTTCGCCAGTTCAATCTCTTCCTCTGCCGTCAACAGGGGCACCTTACCAATCTCTTTCAGATACATCCGCACAGGGTCTTCCGTGCTGACACCGTCCGGGACAGAGAGGTCGATCTTCTCCATCTCCACATCCATATCGTCATCATCATCCAGAATGATATCATCGTCGCTGTCCTGCAAACGCAGTACGTCGATATTATTCTTCTCAAGAAAATCAAGGATCGTCTCAAACTGATCCGGTCCCAACTGCATATCCTTGAAAAAGTCATTGATCTCCTGATATTCCAGAACATTTTTCCGGTCCTTCGCCAGGGCCAACAACTCGTTTAACTTCTTCTGGAACTCTTCTTTTTTGGTGTCATTTGCTGTCTCTTTTGTCTCTACTTTACTTTCGCTTTTTTTCGCCATTTTTTACATCCTCTCTCATGTATTTTGCCCCTAATTCAGGGAAATATGCAGTTTCTCCATCTCCTGAAGCCTGCGCTTATCTTCAATAATCTGCTTTAATCCATCCATATCGGTGGCATCCAGGTTCTGTCGTTTTCGCTCCATGCTGCTTTGCTTGATGCGAATCAGGGTCTCCTTGATGGCCTTTTCCCAGTCTGCCTCACGCTCCATGCCGTCCACGGAGGTGTTAAAAATCTCTGCCACCTGACGCTGTTCATCCTCCTGAGAAAACATACTCACGATGCGCGCGGGATTCAGCGCCTCCCCCGCTGCAAACTGGGCAAACAATTCCTGCGCCACCGTAGCATAGATACCTTCCGTGAAATCTGCCGGCTCGATGTAAGCAGCAATCTTTGGGTAGATCTCCGGGCGCTCCACAAGCCACGTCAAAAGCAGGCGTTGCGACTGCATCATGCCGTCCTCCCGGGTACGTTTCTTTTGTATCCCGGACTTCAGCGGCTGACGCTCACTGACAATCCCAACTTTGGTTCCCAGATGATGCACCATCTGCCGCATCTGCTCAAACCCCACCTGATAGTGGGACGCAATGGCTTCGATATAATTATTACGCTCCAATTCCTCCGGAAATTCCAAAATCCTGCGCGCCACCTCCTGGTAAAACGCAGTCTTACTCTCCGGGTCACTCATATCATAATCCTGTTCTAAGATTCGGATGGTAAACATAAAACTGTTCTCGGCTTCGTCAATCCGCCGCTGATATTCCTCGGCACCCAACGCTTTGATAAATTCGTCCGGGTCCTTGTACGGCTTCATGTTAATCACCTTACAGGTGATGCCCGCCTCCTTGAGGATGGGAATCGCCCGAAGGGCCGCCTTGGTTCCGGCGCCGTCGGAATCATAACTCAGGTAGACATCCTTGCCATAACGCTTGATCATATTGGCATGACCACTGGTCAGGGCTGTCCCCAGCGAGGCAATGGCATTGTCAAACCCCGCCTGATGCAACGCAATCACATCCATATAACCCTCGCACAAAATAAACTGCGGCATCTTGGTCCGTCTGGCCAGATGCAGTCCGTACAGCGTCCGGCTCTTATTAAAAATCATGGTCTCCGGGGAATTCAGATATTTCGGTTCGCCATCCCCCATCACACGTCCGCCGAAGGCCACCACCTTGTTATTGGCATCCATAATGGGAAACATGGCCCGGTTCCAGAACTTATCATGGGCTCCCCTGCGTTCATCCATGGTCACTAAGCCACTGTCTTTGAGCAGTTCATCCTCATATCCCTTACTCCGCAAGTAACGATACAAATCATCACTGTATTTGTCCGAATATCCAAGACCAAACTTCTGCATGGTCTCGGGGGATAATTCGCGCTTGGTAAAATAGGCATACGCCTGCTTTCCTTTTTCGCTACGCAAAAGGCTGTAAAAATATTTGGCAGCCTCCTTATTGATCTCAAACAACCGGCTCCGCCTGTCCGCTTCCTGCCTTGCCTGGGAACTCATCTCCTGTTTGGGCAGTTCCACCCCCGCTCGATCCGCCAACGCTTCCATGGCCTCGGAAAAGGTGAAATTCTCATACTCCATCAGGAAGGTAAATACATTGCCACCTGCGCCACACCCGAAGCAATAATACATCTGCTTGGAGGGCGTCACGGAAAAGGACCCCGTCTTTTCATTATGAAAAGGACACAATCCGAAATAGGATGAGCCTTTTTTTTGTAAATGAACATACTGCGATATCACATCCACAATGTCGTTGCGGGAACGCACTTCTTCAATGATATCATTGTCATAATACGGCATTACTTGTCCCGCCTCTCTTTAGTATCCGTCAACCTGCCATGACACCGGCATAAAGAACTCGTTGAACTTGGTGACTGCATACTGATCGGTCATACCGGCAATATAGTCGCACACAACGCGGTCTTTCGCCTCGCCTTCCTCTTCCACCATGCGAAGATACTTGGTGGGCAGTTGTTCGATATGGTCCATATAATATTCAAATAACTGACTTAACATACGCTGAGCCTTAATCTCCTCCGCTTTCGCCACCGGATTCTGATAGACATTGGAAAACATGAACTTGCGCAAATCATACATCGCCTGCTCCATCTCTGCTGACATGGCCACCGGCTCTAAATCATTGCGACATTCTTTATCCATGATGTCAATATTATGTAAACTGCTCATGATTACGTCATGAATCAGATTGTCCAGTCGTTCTCTGGTGGAATGTCCCAGCGTATTGCGCAATTCCTTGGGAATGTCTTCCTCCGTCAGAATCAATCCGCGAATCGCATCGTCAATATCGTGATTGATATAGGCAATCTTGTCGGAGAGCCGCACGATCTTGCCTTCGGAAGTGGCAGGCAACGTACTGGTCTGATGATTGCGGATTCCGTCCCGAACCTCCCAAGTCAGATTCAATCCCTGCCCGTCTTTTTCTAATTTCTCAACGATACGCACACTCTGCTCACTGTGAACAAAGCCGCCCACACACAGACTGTTCAGCGTCCGCTCCCCGGCATGTCCAAATGGCGTGTGTCCCAGATCATGTCCCAGGGCAATCGCCTCTACCAAATCCTCATTGAGGCGAAGCGCCTTGCCGATGGTTCTCGCATTCTGGGAGACCTCCAGAGTGTGGGACATCCGTGTACGATAATGATCCCCTTTGGGTGTCAGAAAAACCTGCGTTTTATTTTTTAGACGACGAAAGGATTTGCAATGAAGAATACGGTCGCGATCTCTCTGGAACAGTGGACGAATGTCGCACTGGGGTTCATCCATATCCCGTCCTCTGGAATTCTCATTCAATGTGGCATACGGACTCAAGGTCTTACGCTCCATATCCTCAATGGTTTCTCGAATGGTCATAGCATATCCTTTCTGGCAGTCTGTGCTTGTCTTGCACCGTGCCATACTTCTTATACGGCGTCGCATACTGTTGCGCGTCCTAGTTCTCTCTTGATTTATTTTACGGACAAAAGCCTCATTTCCTTTTTTTCACGGAAAATTCGTCAGGAAAAAGTTGGACAAACCGCATCGTTTCAGGCAAATCCCACACTTAGTCTCCCTGAAACTGTCGCAAATATTCATCCACAGAGCGGGTCATTTCCTTTGAAAAATCCGAGTTGTACTTGCGCTCGCAGAAGGCTGCACACCACTCTTCATAGGATGCTTGTCCGCACTTGTCTGCCAACATTTCCCGCAGTTTTGCACCATCCATGCTGTGGTATGTATTCTCGTGCACGATATACTTCTGCGCACAACGCTGTGGTTTTTTCCTCTGCTTCTGCTGTTCCGTCGGCCAGCCAAATACCAACATCGCTGCCGGGAACACGTACGCCGGGAGTTCCAACAAGTTGCGCTGCGTTTCGCAGTTCTCCATGATGTCTCCGATATAGCAAGAGCCAATCCCAAAACTCTCTGCCGCCACAACGGCGTTCTGGGCTGCGATTGCCGCATCGGTAACCGCCAGCATCAAGTCTCCAACGCCGGGTCTTCTGGGTTGGCAGCCCGCCTCCAGATAGGCGTCGTACCATTTCTTACAATCTGCACAGAACACCAACACCATGGGTGCTTTTGCAATAAAAGGCTGGTGATCGCAACTGTCCGCCAACGCCTCTTTTCGTTTCTGATCCGTGATATCAAGAATGGTGTATAACTGCTGGCAGCCGGCACTGGGTGCCTGCATTGCCGCTTCCAGAATGGCCTGCTTCATCTCCTGCGGAATTGGTTTGTCCTCATACACCCTCACCGATTTTCTTTGATACAGGCTTTGTAAGATTTCGTTCATCCTCTCCTCCTATCTCTATTCCCTGCCCAAAGATGTCATCAGGCGGTGAAACATTAAGAGGAATTCCTCTTCCACATCGGAGAACGGCTTCGTATTAAACGCCGGCTTTGTCATGAGTTCATGCTCCGGGAGATCCAGTTCTTCATTCATGAAACACTTGAATTCATGGAACAAAAGTGCGTCATCCACGGCCTTGACCTGCGCCAGTTCTTCTTCCGTGGGCAGCGTCCCGAGAAATTTTTCAAAGATCATATTCTGTAAGACATCCTCCACTTGCCGATACTCCGGCATATGCTTTTTCAGCGGCCGCGTCACATCTGCCATGTAAGCCTCGCTGCCGTCGTGCAACAGACAGGCCAGAATCACACGGGACGAATACTCGCGTTCCGCCGCTTCATAGGCACAACTAACACTGTGCTGTCCCACGGAATAGAACTGGCTGAAATGGCCGTTGGCTCTCGTCATCAGAGAGAGCGCATGGGCGATATCATTGATGTCAATGTCCTCCATCTTCGGTTCCATCACCGTGAAATGTTTCTTTGTGTACGTTGTAATATAATCCTGCATTTGTCGTAACCTCTTTTTCTCTCAATTATCTATGTCGTAGAACAGTATATACGGATTGCCCACACATAGTTATCTATGTGCGCTGTAGGACTTTTTTATGCGCATCACAATCTAGGCGCGCCTGATGGCATGCCGTTGTTCCCTCATGTAAGCAGAATCGCAACCCCTGAGACAATCAGCAAAATGAGCACCAATTTCTTTGCAATCCGGTCATTGGCTCTCTGCCCGCTCCACATACCATACAAAAAACCATGCGTACTGTATTTTCCACGAAAAACACGACACAAATATTGGCTTTAAAGGAACTGCTATCGTCGGTGACTCTGCTGACGTACGCACCTAACAGCGCACCAATCCCGTAAAGGCCGCACAGAAAACCCGACAGAATTCCCAGCACACCGTCGCCACAATCCACCATAACATTGTTGTCCTAATCCTCCATCAATTATTTATATCCCACCAACATAATACTTTACCCCTTTCGGGCCGAACTGTAAACCTCAGGTATGATATCTGTCGGATTCTGCGCGTATGGTTTGTTGGCGTCCGCATTCTTCCCGTCAGTGCCTCGCAATCATTATCTGGCGATGCAAGCAATTATTATCCGTTGGTGCAAGCGTGTATGCAAGAGGCATATCCGGTGTCAATTTTTTATGAGTTTGCGCTACTTCCCGTGTTCAGCCAATCAAGAATCAATTTTTCAAAAATCTTCGTATTCAATGGATATGCCGAAGTCTCATGTGTAAGCAGGAGTTGTTTCCCGGGGAAAATCCCATTGTGCTCATATAATTCAATTTTTCGCAGAGCCTTGTTACAATACTCCTGATTGTCCATCATCCCCAGATGTTCCAAATAGCATTCTTGACGCGTCCGGATATGTAATATGGTAAAATCTGGGTAAACCGTCCCATATCCTTTCAGATACAACGGATATTCATAACGATACGGCACCCCCAACAAATTCAATTTATCAGCAATGATTTTCTCACTTTTTGAGCGCACACGTTCACCACGCTCTGTATAGATTTCAGGTGCGCCTTCCGCAAACGTCTTCCCCTCATAAGTGACATCCATCCATGCCTGTACATAGTCCTCGTCACTTAAGACGCAAGGAGTAACCAATTTCTTTCTTGCATCCGACAACTGATCATAACATGAAAATATTTTCTTGGAATCAAATTTGTCCTGCAACGTGGCAAGCAAATGCAACTGTTCTTTTAATACACGCTGCACTTGCAAATTGTAGTCGCGTTGTGCCAAGCGTTCCGCCAAATCCCGATTCTCCTTACTAATATACCGTCCCGAAGGATACTGCGCGCGGCTTTCTCTGGTGCAATAGTAGAACTGTGGTACATTTCCCTTATGCGCAATCCGCAAGTGACCTTCTGGCACGTTTTGCAAATCACGTTCCACCTGAACCAGCAAGGCTTCCATCTTTCTCCGCTCCGTTTCCACATCTTTCCAGAACAACTCTTATAATCACTCCTTTTCTTCTGTAAAATTATGGTTTTTGTTGAATGTTTCCTATACTTCTTGCTCACGTCCGCCTGTCGTTCGTCGGCTTACGTACCAGTGGGCGGATTTGCTCAGTTTCGTAGGTATCCGGCTTCACCTCGCCCGCCTCTCTTGCCCCCTCTTACCTACCATCGGGCAGATTTTCTCGGTTTCGTAGGTATCCGACTTGTCCTCGCCCGCCTTGCTTGCCTCCCTCTTACCTACCGGTGGGCAGATTTTCTCAGTTTCGTAGGTATCCGACTTGTCCTCGCCCGACTTACTTGCCTCCCTCTTACCTACTTGCAGACAGATTTTCTCGGTTTCGTAGGTATCCAACTTGTCCTCGCCCGCCTCTCTTGCCTCCCTCTTACCTACCAACCGACAATTATGCCTACTTTCGTGGGTAAGCAAAACAAATAACATGTACAATACTCATTATTCAAATAACAAACACAAATAAATTAGGAAAATGCGCCCGAAATCTGGACCAGAATATACTTCTTGTTCTAAATTGAAAAGAAA
>CAMAKU010000059.1 GCA_945836255.1 uncultured Roseburia sp.
GCAGCCAAAATAGAAATCTGTGCTGTTGTCATGTGTGTTCTCCTTATAATACCTTTGCCAAAAAGCTCTGTAACCGCTCACTCTGTGGATGCTCAAAGATTTCCTCAGGTGTATTTTCTTCCACGATACTGCCGGCATCCATGAATACCACACGGCTTGCCACTTCCCTGGCGAAGCCCATCTCATGGGTAACCACCGCCATGGTCATCCCTTCTTTGGCAAGACTCTTCATAACGTCCAGTACTTCGCCCACCATCTCCGGATCCAATGCAGAGGTGGGCTCATCAAAGAGCAGTATCTCCGGTTCCATGCAAAGCGCACGCACAATGGCAATTCTCTGCTTCTGTCCGCCGGACAACTGGCTTGGATACGCCCCTGCACGGTCTTCCAAACCCACCATGCGAAGCAGTTCCATCGCCCGTTGTTCCACTTCCTCCTTAGGCTTATGGAGCAACTTAATGGGTGCAATGGTCATGTTTTTCAGCACCGTCATATTGGGAAACAGATTGAAATGCTGGAACACCATGCCCATCTTCTGCCGGTGCACATTGATATCGACCTTGGCATCTGTAATATCCACGCCATCCACCAAAATCTCACCGGAAGTGGGAACCTCCAGCAGATTCAGGGAACGGAGCAGTGTAGACTTGCCGCTGCCGCTGGGTCCGATGATGACAACCACCTCGCCCTGATCAATCTCCAGTGAAACGCCGTCAAGAGCTTTGATCTCTCCGCCGTCATAATATTTTTTCAGATCATTGACCTGTATCAAGACATTATCGTTCATTTTTACGCAAACTCCTTTCCAGTCGTCCTACCAGAGCCGTCAGTATCACCACCATCACCAGATAGATGGCCGCTACTCCCAGTAACGGGAGGAAAGCGGAGAAGGTTCTGCCACGGATAACATCTCCTGCCTTCGTCAGATCCATGACACCCACATACCCGGCAACAGAGGTCTCTTTCAGGAGTACAATAAACTCATTACATAGGGTGGGAAGAACCACCTTAAATACCTGTGGAATGATAATATAGATCATGGTCTGAGCATAATTAAATCCCAGAGAACGTCCCGCCTCGAACTGTCCCTCATCAATAGACATAATGCCGCCACGGATAATCTCTGCCACATAGGCACCGGAATTGATTCCAAATGCAAAGATTGCCACTGCAATGGAATTGTTGGACGCCGCAAAAATAATAAAATAGGAGATCATCAACTGAACAACCACCGGCGTTCCTCGAATCACCGTCAGATAGATCTGACAAATCAGATTACAGACATACAAGACATAATATCCCACCGGATTCCGTTTCTTTAAATCCTCCTGATTCTTATCATAGGTGGTACGCACCGTTGCCACCACCGCACCAAGACCGATACCGATCAGCACGGCAAAAAAGGTGATGACCAGCGTATTGCCCAACCCCTGAAACAGTAACTGCCATCGATCATTCTCCAAAAAAACGAACCGGAAGTCCGCCATAAAATCCTGCCACCAAGCACTCATTGTGTATTCCTCTCTCACTGCATCTTTCTTACTATATGCGTCCCATGACGCACCACAAAGGGACCAGACGCACAGGTCTGGCCCCTTCCTATCTGTCTTTTATTCTGCCGGAATGTATTTCGCAACAATCTCATCAATGGTTCCGTTGCTCTTTAACTTGTCAAGGGCATCATTGATCTGATTGAGCAATTCATCGTTGTCTTTTGCAACGCAGATTGCATACTCTTCTTCGACATATTCTGTATCCAGAATCTTGAGTCCATCATTGGCCTCCACAAAAGCCTTTGCCGGCTCACTGTCGATGACCACACAGTCAACCTTACCGGCAACCAGCGCCTGTACGGCATCTGCTCCTTTATTGTAACGTGTGATGGCATCCTCACCATAATCATCTGTGGTATAGATATCACCCGTCGTATCCTGCTGCACACCGATTCGTGTCTTTTCACTGAGATCATCCACCGATGCGATGCTGCTACCCTCCGTAACAATCACCACCTGCTTGGCTGTGGCATACGTATTGGAGAAATTAACACTCTGTTTTCTCTCATCTGTCACCGTCAGTCCCGCCATGCCGATGTCGAACTTGCCGCTCTGGACACCGCCCACGATGGAACCGAACTCAACATCCTGAATCTCCAGCGTCATACCCAGTTCCTCTGCAATCGCCTGCGCGATCTCTATATCAATTCCCTGATACTGGTCACCCTCCATATATTCATACGGTGGAAATGTGGCATTGGTTGCCATCACCAGTGTATTGTCTTCCTCTGCCTTGTTGCTGCCACAGCCTACCATCAGACCCATGGCAAGCACAGCCATTAAGGCAACCGAAATAATTCTCTTTTTCATGATTTTCCAATTCTCCTCTCTTCCAACTGATACTTCCGTATTCTATCAGATACGACTACCATCTGGCAAGCCGTTCTAAGATAAAATCGCTTTATCGTTGGTAAATTCCGTGCCCGAAACCTCTTCAAACTTGTGAAGCAACTCCTCGATGGTGAGTT
This sequence comes from uncultured Roseburia sp., assembly GCA_945836255.1. Lineage (GTDB taxonomy): Bacteria > Bacillota > Clostridia > Lachnospirales > Lachnospiraceae > Pararoseburia. The sequence goes on from CAMAKU010000059.1 coordinate 2,522, forward strand.
TCTTCTTCTCTTCTCCGGCAATGTTTAAGATTACTTTACCTTCATTCATCATAATCAGGCGGTTGCCGTGGGCGATGGCATCACGCATATTATGGGTCACCATCATGGTGGTCAGATGATTCTCCGTCACAATCCGCTCTGTGGTCTCCAATACCTTTGCCGCCGTCTTGGGATCCAGCGCCGCAGTATGCTCATCCAGCAGAAGTACTTTCGGCTTCTGTAAGGTAGCCATCAACAGAGTCAACGCCTGACGCTGTCCACCAGAGAGCAGTCCCACCTTGGAGGTCATACGATCTTCCAGTCCTAAATCCAGAATCTTCAGCATCTCATGATAACGCTCCCTCTCCTTGCCGGAGATTCCCCAGCCAAGGCCGCGTCGCTGACCGCGCCGCGCCGCCAACGCCAAATTCTCCTGAATCTCCATATCGGCTGCCGTTCCGGTCATGGGGTCCTGAAACACCCGTCCCAGATACTTGGCACGCTTGTATTCGCATAGGCCGGTAACATCCTCACCGTCAATGACAATGCTGCCTGCGTCCACCGGCCAGACACCGGCGACGGCGTTGAGAAATGTGGACTTTCCTGCACCATTTCCACCAATCACTGTAACGAACTCGCCTTCCTCCAGCGTCAATGACGCACCGTTTAACGCACGCTTCTCGTTGACGGTTCCGGGGTTAAATGTCTTATAGATTTCTTTTACCTGAAGCATTATACATTTCCCCCTCTCTTGGCTGCCTTGCGGAAGGAACTTTTGGCCTGTCCCCGCAGATAGGGCACAGCCAAAAAGATTGCCACAATAATTGCCGTAAACAGTTTCAGATCATTGGTAGGCATCCGCAGCCATAATACAATACCAATCACAATATAGTAGACCACACCACCCAGCACAACGAACAGCATACGGATAATGAAGTTCATACGCTTGCCAAACAGGGCATGCCCCAGCACTTCCCCGATGATGACGGCCGCCAGACCAATTACGATGGCGCCACGTCCCATATTGATATCTGCAAACCCCTGGTACTGAGCCATCAGACCACCGGACAAGGCCACCACACCATTGGACAATGCCAGGGTAATGACTTTCATCAGATTGATATTGATTCCCTGTGCCCGGCTCATAGCCGGATTGGAACCCGTTGCACGAATAGCGCATCCCTGTGACGTACCAAAATACCAGTACATCAGCGCGATGAGCACAATGGCAAACAGCGCTGCAATCACGATGGTCTTCGGCACAAACCGAAGGGAAATCAGAAGGTTATAACGATCTACACTGACAGCCACATTGGCCTTGCCACCCATAATATTCAGATTAATGGAATACAATGCAATCTGGGAAAGAATCCCCGCTAAGATATCGGGAATACCAAGCACGGTATGTAAAATGCCCGTTACCATCCCCGCCAGAATTCCGGCGATACATGCCATCACCAGAGCACTCGGCACCGACCAGCCACTGGTAACCAAAATCACCGTCACAGCACCACCCGTGGCAAAAGAGCCATCCACCGTCAGATCTGCGAAATTCAGCAGTTTGTATGTCATAAATACACCAAGGGCCATGATGCCCCATATAATGCCCTGTGCTACATTCCCCGGCATCGCAGAGAACAATGATGCAATACTCATCTTCTTCCTCCAAAACGGACGGAAGCCGTGGCTTCCGTCACATCATTCTTTCTTATATCATTTCATGACGATCCCACTATGAGCATCCCTCATACCGCGATCCAATCCTATCTCACACAAGTGATTAGTCTTCTTTCTTGATTGCCACATAATCATCCGGCACACTGACACCCAGTTTCTCACAGATCTCAGCATTGTATTCCTTGGTCAGATCGGATGCATATTCAATCTCCATTGTGGATGGGTCTGCACCATTGACCAGAATCTCATAGGCCATCTCCCCTGCGCGGTATCCGATATCGTAATAACTGATGGACAAGGTAGCCACTCCACAACCGGAGCAAATGCCTTCCTCACCGGCAACAATGGGAACCTCTGCTGCAAGAGCAACGCTGTTGATAGTCTCCGTGCAGGAAGCTGCCGTGTTGTCTGTGGGGATATAAAGCACGTCACTGTCCTCACATGCTGTTGTGACAACGCCTGCAATGTCATTGGTATCAGAGAAGGTGTACTCTTTTACCTGATAACCCATATCCTCCAAATAGCCGGTAATCTGTGTAGACTGATAAACGGAATTCGCCTCAGCAGAACAATAGAGAATACCGACTTTCTTAGCGTCCGGGAACAATTCTTTGATCATGGCTGCCTGCTCGTCCAGTGGTGCCAGATCGGATGTACCGGTTACGTTCATGCCCGTAGTACCCTTCCAGTCATCAATCTGCAATGCCGTTGCATAATCGGTAATGGAAGTTCCCAGCACCGGAATCGTATCCGTCGCCTGCGTTGCTGCCACCAAAGCGTCTGTGGCATTGCCCAAAATCAGGTCCTTGCCGCCGGAAACAAACGTATTACAGATGGTAGAACAGGTAGCGGAATCTCCTGCTGCATTCTGCACATCAATATCCACATCATCTCCCAGCTTATCCTTTAAGGCATCCGTAAATCCTTCCGTGGCAGCATCCAGTGCATCATGCTGTACCAACTGGCAGACACCTACCTGATACTTGGCATCGGACTTTGCGCTGCTGTCCTTGCTGCCACCGCAGGCGGTCAGCCCTGTCAGCATCATGGAAGCGATCAATGTCATGACTACTAATTTCTTTTTCATCTCATATCCTCCTGACGTAACAAAACATTTCGTTTAATATACCACTTTAAAGGGCTAAAGTCAACGTACTACCAGTACTTTTTACGACAGAACAAAAAGAGCGAAAACGCAACAATTCCAATGCTCAGGCAAATCACCATGGGATAGCCGTATTTCCACGACAATTCCGGCATATACGTAAAGTTCATACCATACCACCCCGCCAATAGACTCAGGGGCAGAAAAATGGTGGTTACGATGGTCAATACTTTCATAATATCGTTCTGCCGGATGGAAATCTGTGACTGATAGATTTCCCAGATTTCCATGGCATACTCCCGCATAATCTCCATGTCGTCTGCCAGACGTTTTGTCCGGGTGATAAAGCGGTCAAAGTGATCCATCTCCTCCTTGACGAGAAAATCTCCGTCCCATTCCATCAGGTCGTCTGCCAGTTCCGTCAATTGATGATAGTAACGAAACATCTGGTAGATACTATGCTTCATGGTGTACATTTTTTGTAAAAAAAAGCGGGCATTCTCCTTGGGGATTTCCTCCTCCAAGGCTGCCAACTGCTTATAGATCACATCCAGTGTGTGAATATCATTTTCCACCAGCATCTGCAACAGCCGGTATAGCATCTGTTCCGCCGTCTTTTCCCCGTTGAGCCGTTCCAACCGCACCATCAACTTATCCAGAAGGCCGTCGTAATCCACAAACCAGATGCCGTCTGTCTGAATCCAGAAGACAAACTTGGCAAAAGTATGTCCCTGCCCTAAAATCGGCACCCGCTGCCGGCTTTGGGCATCCCCTGTCTCTTCCTGTAAAGGTACCTGTATGGTACAGCACAACGCCTTTCCCTTCTTTTGCACAATGCAGCCATGGATTTCTTCTGCCGAGGGCACCTGTGCCAAAATCGGCTGTAAACGCTGCTCCTGCGGTGTGAGCCGCCGCACCAGACCCAATCCGTTCTTTTTCTCCAATAAAAAATACATACTAACCTCCCGATGAAGATTAGTATGTATCAATGTCATTTAAATTATTTCGTCCTCACGCTCCGATGCGCTGACCAGTGCTGCCGTAATCTCGTTGATATCGTGATAACCTTCCATGACCGAACCGATATTGCCGTGAAGATTCATGATATTCGTGGAAATCTGTTCCATCGCCGTGGAGGTGGATTCCACATTGTCATTGATGTTGTTCACGTTCTGTAAGGTGTTATTCATCAGAGTCTCCAGCATCTGTGCCTGACGCTCAATCCCGGTAGCCTGACTCAGTACCTGGGATGTATTTTCTGCAATCTCCTGGAAGGAATAATTCACATTTCTGGCATTGTCTGTACAAGCATCCACCGCCTTCTGTCCAATCACGATCTCATCCTGTACCTGTGCTGTCTGATTCTCGATCCCCTTAAGAATTCCGTGAATCTGCTCCGTAAATTTCGCGGAATCCTCTGATAACTGGCGAATCTCTGTAGCCACGACTGCAAATCCCCTGCCATGTTCACCGGCACGCGCCGCCTCGATGGAGGCATTCAAGGAAAGGAGATTGGTCTGGGCAGTAATCTGATCCAGCGTCGCTAAGATATCAATAATCTTGGCACTCTCATCCGCCAGATTGTGAATGGAGGCAGCCACGGTATCCATCCGTTCTTTGAGTTGCTGCATCTGGATGGACAGATCGTTCACCATCATACCGCCCGTCTGTACCTGGGTGTTGGTCTGATTGGAGACTTCTGCCATCTGGGTGCTGCTCTGGGCCACCTGCTGAATCTGGGTAACACCATTTTGCACCATGCCTTTGATCTCTTCGATATCGCTCACTTCATCCACGGTTCGTCTGGCGATATCTTCCGTGGCATCTGCAATCTGATCCGAAATCTCCCCGGTCAATGTAATGTTATCGTTAATCTTTCCGCTGGTCTTATCCAGCACACCAACGGAGGTAGCAATCTGTGCCAGCAGTTGTTCTGCCTTCTTGCGCTCCTTCTCACTCTCTTTATGGGTCTTCTGCAACTGTGCGAACTGTGCCTTGGTCATCCGACACAGAGAAATGTAAGTAATCATGCCACTGACAATATAAACCACACACATTGCCATAGCGTCTGTGGACCAGGATGCAATCAACTCATCCGTATAGCGATAATAGAAATAAACCATACAGATGGCACAAATGACTGACTGCAGAATAATGGGCCGAATATCCTCATAGATAACCACAAAAAAGATTGCTAAAAAGAACATCAGGTAATTCGTGGTACACGGGAACGCAATCATCAACGCAATCCCAATCCCCGACATCAGCAGTACCATAGCATACATCATCACCACCGGATGTACCTTACTGCTCAAGAAGAGCAACAGTGCCGTCAACACGAACCCACCGATTCCCATGGGAATTACATCTCCAATTCCCGTAAAAAACGCATTGACGATACAGCGCAAAACGATACAAATTAACAGTGTAATCGCCAATACACGGTTCTTATTCCTAATAATGTCATTATACTCCATTTTTATCCCCCTTGTTCTCTAAAATCCCCAATTGCAAATATGAAACTTCTCAAATCATCCAGGAGCGTATCTGTGCAATCTCCGCTGCATAGCCGGCATCGTCGTTCGGTGTCTCCAATATAAACGGCTTGCCCTGTAACAACGGATGCGCAACCACGCGTCGAAGTCCCTCAGCGCCAATCTCGCCTTGTCCGATCTTCTGATGCCGATCCTTATGAGAGCCCTGTACATTCATACTGTCATTCAGATGAACGGCATACAGTCGATCCAGACCGATCACGCGGTCAAAGGTCTCCAATACCCCATCGATATCCCCTACCACGTCATATCCGCCATCCCAGATGTGACAAGTATCGAGACAGACACCGATCTTGTCCTGTAATGTCACACCATCTAAGATTCTGCGAATCTCCTCAAAACTTCTGCCAATCTCACTGCCCTTGCCCGCCATGGTCTCCAACAGCACCACCGTGGTCTGGGTAGGACTAAGACACTCATTCAATACATCAATAATAACGGGAATCCCCACATCCACACCTTGTCCCACGTGAGAGCCGGGATGAAAATTGTAATAGTTGCCGGGCGTATATTCCATCCGCTGCAAATCATCTGCAAACATATCACGGGCAAACCGTCGGATGTCCTCCTTGTCCGAGCATAAATTCATGGTGTAGGGTGCATGGGCCACCAACGGGCCAAAATGATGTTCCTGAGCAAACTCCAGAAACGCTTCCACATCCGAGGGCTCAATCTCCTTTGCCTTTCCCCCACGGGGATTCCGCGTAAAGAATGCGAAGGTATCCGCGCCCAACGCTACTGCTGCCTTCCCCATGGCCAGATAGCCCTTGGATGCCGACAAGTGATTGCCTATATAAATCATGTCCTGTTCTCCCTTGTCTGTACATTTGAATAAGGGTATTCTTTCGGCAATAACCGAAATTGTACCCAGATAAATACATTATACAACAAGAATCCCCCAATGCAAGTATTGTGATAAATTTTTTTCATGGTATGATAAGGCAAAGTAAGCGTTTGCAGACGCCTTGCCTGCAAACGCACCTGATATGAAACACGAAATAAGAGGTGAGCTTCGTATGGCAAAAGATACCACAAAGAAACTAACAAGCGGGAAACCCATGTCCCTGATTCTGAAATTTTCCCTTCCCCTTCTGGTGGGGATGTTGTTCCAGCAGTTTTATAGTCTGGTGGACACCATGATTGTGGGCAAATTTCTTGGGGTGGAGTCTCTGGCTGCCGTGGGTTCCACCGGTGCCATCAATTTTCTGATTATCGGCTTTTGCATGGGCGTATGCAGCGGGTTCGCCATTCCCGTGGCGCAGCGTTTTGGTGCCGGCGATTACGACAGTCTGCGCAAATATATTGCCAACAGTGTCTGGCTGTGCCTAATCTTTGCGACGGTGATGACGATACTGGTCTCTGTCTTTTGCCGTCAGATTCTGATTGTGATGCAGACCCCCGCCAACATTATTGACCAGGCTTATGATTACATTTTTATCATATTTGTGGGCATTCCCGTCACCTATCTGTATAATATGACGTCCGGCATTATGCGCTCTCTGGGCGACAGCAAGACACCGGTCTATTTTCTGTTGCTGGCCTCCGCCCTCAATATTGTACTGGATCTTCTGTTTATCACTCGGTTTGGCATGGGTGTGGAAGGTGCCGGCTACGCCACGGTGATTGCACAATTTGTCTCCGGGTTCAGCTGTCTTCTCTATATGAAGGCCAAGTTCCCGATTCTGAAATTAGCATCCGATGACTGGAAGTGGGATAACCACTATATCGCCACGCTGTGTCATATGGGCGTCCCCATGGGATTGCAGTACTCCATTACCGCCATTGGTTCGGTTATCCTGCAGGCAGCTGTCAACAATCTCGGTTCGGATGCGGTAGCAGCCATTACTGCCGCCAACCGCATTGCTATGTTCATTGTCTGCCCCTTTGATGCCCTTGGTTCCACCATGGCCACCTACGGCGGTCAGAATGTGGGAGCCATGAAACTGCCCCGTGTCAAAGAAGGCCTCAAGGCTGCCACGATTCTCGGCCTTGCCTATTCCATCTTTGCCTTTGTGTTGCTTTTGTTCGCCGGCAAATATCTGCTGCTGTTATTCCTGTCCGCAGAGGAGACCGCCATTCTTGCAGATGCCCATCTGTTCTTATTTATCCAGAGTTGCTTCTATTTTCCACTGGCTCTGGTTAATATCGTGCGGTTTCTCATTCAGGGAATGGGCTTTTCCATCTTCGCCATCATTGCCGGTGTCATGGAAATGTTTGCCCGCAGCATCATCGCCTTTACGCTGGTTCCCACGCTGGGCTATCTGGGAGCCTGCTTTGCCAGTCCCTTTGCATGGATTATGGCAGATGTCTTTCTGATTCCTGCCTTCTTTCATGTCTACAATAAGTTGCAGCGACGCTTTGCTTCCGGCGTTGCCCTGTAAAGATTCCGTCCATTTTCCTCGTCGTCATAAAAGGATGTGCCTCTGCGCATCCTAACAAAAAAGTTCCGGAATCTATCTGACTCCGGAACTTTTCTGTTCATAATCATAAGTATCGGTTGCTTTTGCTTATGCTTCTACACCCTTAGACTTGTAATAATCCGCAAATAACTGATTGGCTGCTTCTATCGTCTGCTTACTGATATCCGGCAGGGATTTGCCCCACGCCGCTGTCGCCTGACGGAATCCCTTTTCCATGGCAGCCTGCATCTTTTTCATCTGCTCCACATCATCACCGGCCAAAGCACTGGCAAAATCAAACAGTCGCTGCGATGTCTGCTTCACACCCCAGTAACCATCCTCTGCAATATCTGCCTGAGCCTGTGCTTTCGTCTGGGCATCTACCGTAAAATCGCCGCTGGCAAGAAAACGCCAGATGGAATCGTCTCCGGTGGCCTGACTGTAAGATTTGGCCTGTCCATTCATCATATCGCGAACAATGGAAATCAGATTCTGCTGTCTGCTCTCCTGATCCTGCTTCAACTGCTGTACCAGCGCGGCCCGATCCTCTGCGCTCATCTGATTGATGGAATAGGTTGCCTTTTTGCTTGCAGAAGATGACTTCTCATAGACAGCCTCCTGTTCTGCAGTGGCATCGGTCTCCTGTGTGTTTTTCTTCGCAGATGTCTTTGTATACCGCTGATACTCGTCATAGACATTTGCGCCTGTAATCGGATTCATTTCCATATGCTTCTCCTCCTTGAATTGCTTTTGATACCAAATTCCTTTTTGGCTTTGATCTCTTATCTATGATATCGGCCAATTCTCTGAAATAATAACCCTCTCTATAATTTTATCCTGATAGGCGTTTGCGAAACTTTTGCTGTGTTCCAGCGACAAATTCTCGCTGTTAGATTGTGAATGCATTTTTATCTGGATGATTTTCCATTTTGAG
>CAMAKU010000060.1 GCA_945836255.1 uncultured Roseburia sp.
GAAGTCTTTTTGATGGTTTCGTTCATTCGTGACCAGTTCCTGGCACCGTAACTGTAGGCGATGATGGGCTGCACACCCATAGCAACTCCCATTTGAAGCATACCGATAATCATGGTGGCGCGCCCCGCTACCGACAGGGCAGCCACATATTCATCTCCGTGTGCCACCAACAAATTGTTCTCAAAGATGCTGGCAGCGCTGTTGAGCAAAGTGCTGACGCCGGATGGAAGCCCGATGGCAAGCACGCCGGCAGCCACCCCTTCACCCATGGTAAAATCCCGCCAGTGAATGGTGATCTCTGTGCATTTGTTCGTGATAAAGATGACATAAAACAGGGAACTGCTGGCTGTTCCAATCAGGGTGGCAATTGCGGCACCGGGAATTCCCATGTCAAACACAAGAATAAAAATCGGGTCCAGAATAATATTTAACACGGTGCCCAGCAGATTGCCTACCATCGAGGAGGTGGCAGCACCTTCGCAGCGGATTACCTGCCCCATGGCTGTGTTCAGCATTGTAAGCGGCGCGCCCAGCAGAATCAGCTGCAGATATGACGCCGCATACGTGCGGGTGTGTGTGCTGGTGCCAATGAGATCCAGAACCGGATTCATACAGAGAAAAATAATGCCTGCATATAGGATACCGATGGTGACGGAAAAATAAAAGGAAAAACTGGAATATTTTCGTACTTTAGAGTTGTCGTCCCGTCCCATGGCAACAGAGATCATGGAACTGGCACCGGTGCCGATCATGCTACCCAGTGCAGACAGGATTGTCGTAATCGGCATACATAGGGACAAGCCGGTCACTTTGTACGGATCTTTCAACTGGCCGATAAAATAGATATCAGCCATATTGTAGATTACCATAATCAAAATGGTTAAGACGGCCGGTAGACACATCTTTCCCATGAGCCGCCAGATGGATTCGTTGGCAAACATGGCGGGCTGAAAACGTTTTGTTGTCTGCTTCATAGGTACACCTCCTGCTGTCATATGCGTTGTTGTTTCGTGTGATGCGTCGATCATTTTCCTGTGCAAAGCAGAAATAACTATACAACTGTATAGATAATTATAGACCAATTGACGGAAAAAGCAACAGAAAAATTTCGCGGCCGCAAATTGACAACATAGTTAGACTGTGCTAACATAGTTCATGTGTTAGGTTAGACTAACAAAAACATCAAATAAGACGAGACTAGTTATTTTTTTGCCTGATAGTTAGCATAGACTAACTCGAAAAGGAAGTCATGGAAAGGAAGACGAGATATGAGAACACTACGGGATATCAAGGTGGGCGAGTCGGCTACTGTTGTGAAAGTCTATGGTGAGGGCGCAATCCGAAGAAGAATTATGGATATGGGTATCACCAAAGGCGTTACTATCTATGTGCGTAAAGTAGCACCACTAGGGGATCCGATTGAAGTCAAGGTCAGAGGTTATGAGTTATCGCTGCGCAAAGAAGATGCGGCGCAGATTGAAGTGAAGGAGGTCTAGAAAGTGGCGATTTGTATTGCATTAGCAGGGAATCCGAACTGTGGAAAGACGACACTTTTTAATGTGTTAACCGGATCAAATCAATATGTAGGCAACTGGCCGGGCGTTACCGTGGAGAAGAAAGAGGGACAGTTCAAGGATAATCAGGATGTGACGATCACAGATTTGCCGGGGATTTATTCGCTGTCACCCTATACGCTGGAGGAAGTGGTTGCCCGCAATTATCTCATCGATGAACACCCCGATGCGATTTTAAATATTGTGGACGGTACGAATCTGGAACGTAATCTTTATCTGACAACCCAGTTGATCGAGATTGGCATTCCGGTGGTGGTTGCCATCAATATGATGGATGTCGTGGAAAAAAATGGCGATATCGTGAATACGGCCAAGTTAGAAGAGAAGTTGGGAATTGATGTGGTGGAGATTTCGGCTTTGAAGGAGACCGGGATTGAGGAGGCTGTCACGAAGGCAATTGCTGCAGCAGGCAAAGAGCCACAGCGGGCGAGACATATGTTCAATGGCTCTGTGGAGCATGCACTGGCGCATATCGAAGAGCTATGTCTCCATCAAATGACCGATGAAAATATGCAGCGGTGGTACTCCATCAAATTATTTGAGCGTGACGGCAAGGCCCGTGAAAAATTGGGACTGTCGCAGGAGATTATCGATCATATTGAACATGATATCCAGGCTTGTGAGAGTGAATTGGATGATGATGCAGAATCTATCATTATCGGCGAGCGCTATAACTACATAGAGAGTATTATTGATGAGTGCATCCAGAAGGCCAATGCGGACGCACTGACCATCTCGGATAAGATTGATAAAGTCCTGACCAACCGGATTCTGGGACTGCCGATCTTTGCTTTTATCATGTGGCTGGTCTATTATGTGTCCATTACCACGGTGGGGGGATTCCTTACAGACTGGACCAACGATGTGCTGTTTGGCGATATTGTTCCCACGGCAATCGAACATGTATTGGTGGCGGTTCATTGCGCTGACTGGTTACAGTCTTTGATCTTGGACGGCATCGTTTCCGGTGTGGGTGCGGTGCTGGGATTTGTCCCACAGATTCTGGTGCTGTTTCTGTTTCTGGCGTTTCTGGAAGGATGTGGTTACATGTCCCGTGTGGCATTTGTCATGGATCGCCTGTTCCGTAAGTTCGGGCTGTCCGGCAAGTCGTTTATTCCCATGTTGGTGGGTACCGGATGTGGTGTCCCCGGAATTATGGCCAGCCGGACGATTGAAAATGACAGAGACCGCAAGATGACGGTGATGACGACGACCTTTATTCCGTGCAGTGCCAAACTGCCAATTATCGCTCTGGTGGCGGGTGCCTTTTTTGACAATGCAGGCTGGGTGTCATGGAGTGCGTATATCATTGGTGTGGCAGCCATTGTCTGTACCGGAATCATTCTGAAAAAGACCAAGTTATTTGCCGGAGATCCGGCACCTTTTGTCATGGAATTGCCGGCCTATCATATGCCCACGGCGGAGAGTGTGCTGCGGAGCACATGGGAAAGAGGCTGGTCCTTCATTAAGAAAGCGGGCACGATTATTCTGCTCTCTACCATTGTTCTGTGGTTTTTGATGAACTTCGGATGGGCAGACGGAAGTTTTGGAATGCTGGAGGCAGAGCAGTTGGATGGCAGTATTCTGGCCGGCATCGGTTCTGCGGTGGCATGGATTTTTACACCTCTTGGCTGGACGCAGGCGGGGGAAGGCTGGAAGATGGCAGTTGCTGCCTTTACCGGTCTGATTGCCAAGGAAAATGTAGTTGCTACCCTTGGTATGCTTTACGGCTTTGGCGAAGTGGCGGAGAATGGTCTGGAAGTCTGGGGTAATCTGTCACAGGTTCTGACACCGGTGGCATCCTTTGGATTTTTGGTATTCAATCTGCTGTGTGCGCCTTGCTTTGCAGCCATGGGAGCCATCCGGCGCGAGATGAACAATCCCAAGTGGTTCTGGTTTGCCATTGGTTATCAGTGTATCTTTGCTTATCTGGTTACGCTGTGCATCTACCAGTTGGGAACTTGGTTTACCACGGGCATCTTTGGTGCGGGCACGGTTGTGGCATTGATCGTTGTGGTTGTATTCTGTTATCTGTTGTTCCGTAAAGACCGGTATGCGACGGCACGCAAGACACAACGGACGGCATAAGGGACAGACAATTCATGGTGTGATGTAAAAACCTATGGTTTGACGAGGAGAATAAGATGGGAACATTGGTAGTGCTTTTGCTTTTACTGGCGGTGGTGGCTGGGATTATTTACAGTCTGATCCGACAGAAGAAAACAGGTAAAAGTTGTTGCTCCGGTTGCAGTGGCGCTTGCAGTATGTGCAACGGCTGTGCCCCGGAGGAAGAAAAAATTGATTAAACTGTGGCGAGTGTGGTAGTATAGACCCCGTAGTAAAGAGAGAAGAGGAGGGTCCACTATGGCAGAAGAGGTCAAGTTTTCTGTGGTGCTGCCGGCTTACAATGTGGCACAGGAGATTGGTCAGATGCTGCAATGTCTGCTGCAACAGACGTACCGGAATTTTGAGGTGATCGTTGTGGACGATTGTGCAACTGACGATACCGCTGAGGTGGCGCAGGGATACGGGGCGGCTTTCGCAGATGGCCGGATTCCCTATTGTGTGCTTCGTAAGCCGCAGAATGAAGGACTTAGCATGGCGCGAAATACCGGAATGGCACAGGCGAAGGGTGAGTACATTCTGTTCTTGGATGCGGACGACACGGTGGAGGCGAATCTTCTGGAGACGATTGGGGCGGCGCTGGATGGGCGCGATGCCGACATGGTGATCTATGGTTATACGGAGGATTATTACCGGGAACAAACGCTGGATTACCGTGTGGACAAGCAACCGGAACTCTATTATTTCACAGAGGGTCTGTCACAGCCGAGAGCACAGTGGCAGCGGCCGCTTCTGGCAGCGTATCCCTATATCGTATGGCTGGAACAGCAGACGATGTTCGGTTATGCATGGAACAAGGCATATCGTTTGGAGATGTTGCGGGAGCAGGAGATCTGCTTTGAGCCGGTGATGCATATCGAGGATATTTTGTTCAACCTGAAAGTGGCGGAACATATGACGGGAATGGTTAGCGTTCCCGAGGAATTATATCATTATGCCAACCGGGGGCAGGCGCGGCTGACCAGTCGATATCTGCCGGAATATTTTGCTTTGCAAAAAACTCGTATTGAAGCATTTTATCAGATGCAGATGCGCAAACTACAGATAGTGGAGCAAGTTGCGTCCGGGGATGGCGGGCAGTCGGCGGAGGACAGCAACCGTATGCCACAAGAAGAGATCGCCATCTGGAGACAGCAGATTTACGAGACCATGGCGGGAGCCTATTTCCGTGCTTTTCTATCTTCCATCGTGCGTAGTATCCGTCACGGTGATGCCAGAAAAGAAATCCTTGCGCGAGGTCAGGCGGAACTGGGCGGGGAATTGTATCTGCAATTGCACGATCATCTTGACGCGCAAGGCAGGGTGGCACGGATTCTTTACCGCCCGCTGGCTTTGGGAAATCTCAAGTCGGCGTATCGGCGGGCGAAGTTGATTGCCTGGGTGCAGGAACACATGGCGGGCCTGTATGTGAAGTGGAAGCAAAACCGTTGAATCTTGGACTTGGATGTGCTATGATTCTATCAGTAGTTTCAGTGAGAAAAGAGGGTGGTCCTATGTCAGATATCGGATTTTTGATTTTCTTTGGTATTTTAATCTTGTTTGTTGTGATTGTGGCTGTTGTGGTTGTTATATCGGCGGTTTCCGGTGCGGCTGCGGCGATTGCGAATAATCTGAAAGAAGATGACGAATCCTGAGTGCGTATGTGTGTACAGGTCCGGCAGATTTGTGGACTTTATTTGCACAGTTAGTGGATTTTGTCAATATAAAAATGCTATAATAGGGGATAGTCAATGGTGATGTTGACTATCCTCTTTTTTGACAATCACAAATCTGAGCGAACTTGCAACGCGCATCTGGCGCAGTAGTAACTTGGGAGAATGATTTTATGAATATACAGTTGATTATCGCAATGCATAAGCCGTATGAAGTGCCACAGGATGCACTGTATCTTCCACTTCATGTAGGAGCCCAGGGGAAGGAATCCTTCGCCTGCAGTCGTCCGGTGACCCGAGACGATACCGGAGCGCATATTTCGGGGAAGAATGCTTCCTATTGCGAACTGACCGGATTGTACTGGGCGTGGAAGAATCTGGAGGCGGACGCCATTGGTCTGGTGCATTATCGACGCTATTTTACCTGTAAGAGCAGACGGTATCGCAACCAACATCCGAAGATGGACTGCGTGTTGACGATGGAGGAGGCACAGCGGCTGATGCAGTCCTATGATATTGTAGTGCCTACGAAACGGCGTTATTACATCGAATCCTTGTATTCACACTATGCTCATACGTTGGATGGCAGACATCTGGATCTGGCACGTCAGATTATTCATACCACATGCCCGGAGTACGAGGATGCGTGTGCCAAAGTGTATGCATCCACTTGGGGCTATATGTTTAATATGTGTATGATGAAGCGGGAGTATCTGGATTCCTATTGCAGTTGGTTGTTTCCGATTCTGGAGCAGATGGAAGCGACACTGGCGGATGAGGCAGCCCGGTTATCTGCGTTTGAGGCGAGGCTTTACGGGCGCGTCAGTGAGATTTTGTTTAACGTGTGGCTGACGTATGTAAGAGGACAGGAGAGGACCGGTGGGCAAAAGGATGCACTGGGAGAGAATGCTGCGTGCGCGGTGGCATCGCCCCGTGTTGCCGAAGTGGCGACGATGCATATGGAGCCGGTCAACTGGTGGAAAAAAGGGACGGCTTTTTTAAAGGCGAAATTTTTCGGCAAAAAGTATGAAGCAAGTTTTTGACAAGGATTGGAAATAAAGGATTTGAGCCATATGAAAGTAAGTATTATTACGGCTTTTTACAAAGGCAATGCCTATATGCAACAGTACAAACGTATGATTTGCGCGAATCAGCAACAGTTGTCATCACAGGACGAGTTGGAGGCAATCATTATAAATGACAGTCCGGAGGAGTCGGTGGTGCTGCCGGAGGTTGGCGGCGACTGTAATATCCGGGTGTACGACCAGCGGGAAAACAGCGGGATCCATGCGGCCCGAGTCCGTGGTCTTTTGGAGAGCAGTGGTGACTATGTCATCTTTCTCGATCAGGATGATTTGTTGGCGGACGATGCGGTAGCACACCACATCGCCATGATGCGGCGGTGGCAGCAGGATACCAAGGAGATGTATGATATGCTTCATCCGCAGCTGCATATGACCAGCATGGCTGAGACCATGCGTTATCCGGTTCTTGTGTCCAATGCCGTTTTAGAGCAGGCAGACGGAAGTGCACTTTGGTATCGCACCGATTATCATAAGCGATGCGTATGCAATTATAAGACCTATCTGAACGTGGGTAATCAGATTATTTCGCCGGGGCAGTGCCTGATACCAAGGTGCGCCATACCGGAGATCTGGACGCAGAAGATTTGTCAGAATAATGGTTCCGACGATTATTATCTGTGGTTGCTGCTTTTTGCACAGCACACGCCGTTTGTTTTGGTAGATGAGCCGTTGTATGTCCATAAGTATACGGCGCAGAATCTGTCGGCAGATTCCCGCAAGATGGATGTGTCCACCTATGAATTCGTGGCATATCTGGAAGCGGCCGACAGTGTGGAACAGAAGGATTTACGCCTGCTGGAACGAACGACACGCTATAAAGATCGTTTCCGAAATGGCGGTGTGGTGACCAAATTATTGTCATCGATACGCAATCCGGATATCCTGCTTGCCAATATAATTTTTAAAATTCGCACAAAAACGCCGTATGGCTTTAACCGGTAGTTGATTTTTTCCTTATTTCCCGATAAGATAATAAGGACGAAGAAAGGATAAAAAGGACATAACAATGAGCAAGGAATTAGCAAAAACTTACGACCCGAATGGGCTGGAGGACAGACTCTATAAAAAATGGGAGGAAAACGGATATTTTCATGCTGAGGTGGACCGTAGCAAGAAGCCATTTACCATTGTGATGCCGCCTCCCAATATTACAGGACAGTTGCATATGGGACATGCGCTGGATAACACGATGCAGGACATCTTGATTCGATATAAGAGGATGCAGGGTTATAATGCCCTTTGGCAGCCGGGGACAGACCATGCGGCCATTGCTACCGAGGTTAAGGTCATCGAGCATCTGAAGGAACAGGGGATCGACAAGGCAGATCTGGGCCGTGAGGGATTTCTGGAGAAGTGCTGGGATTGGCGTGAAGAATACGGCGGACGTATTATCCGCCAGTTGAAGCGCATGGGTTCTTCGGCAGACTGGGAGCGGGAGCGTTTCACTATGGATGAAGGCTGCTCCAAGGCAGTAGAAGAAGTTTTTGTAAAATTGTTTGACGAGGGATATATCTACAAGGGCAATCGGATTATCAACTGGTGTCCGGTATGTCAGACGTCTATCTCCGATGCCGAGGTAGAGCATGTGGAGCAGACAGGTCATTTCTGGCACATGAAGTATGAGATCGTGGGTGAACCGGGACGCTATGTGGAGTTCGCCACGACGCGACCGGAGACGATGTTGGGTGATACGGCTGTGGCTGTCAATCCGGCGGACGAGCGATATCAGGATATTATTGGTAAGACCGTGATGCTGCCCTTTATGAACCGGGAGATTCCGGTAATCGCTGACGAATACGTTGACATGGAATTTGGAACCGGTGTCGTTAAGATTACACCGGCCCATGACCCCAACGATTTCGAGGTGGGCAAGCGCCATGATTTGCCGGTGATCAATATTTTGAATGATGATGCCACCATTAACAGCAACGGCGGCGAATTTGAGGGAATGGACCGCTACGAGGCGCGTAAGGTCATCGTTCAGAGAATGGATGAGATGGGCCTGTTGGTGGGCATTGAGGAACATGTACACAATGTAGGTACTCATGACCGTTGTAAGACGACGGTAGAGCCTATGGTGAAGCCACAGTGGTTTGTTGCGATGGAGGAACTGGCTAAGCCGGCGATCGAAGCGATTAAGAATGGCGATTTGCAGTTCGTTCCGAAGAATTATGACAAGACCTATCTGCATTGGCTTGAGAATATTCGTGACTGGTGTATCTCAAGACAGTTGTGGTGGGGACATCGTATCCCGGCATATTATTGTCAGGATTGTGGCGAGATGGTGGTTGCCCGGGCACAAGATGCACCCCATCAGTGTCCGAAGTGTGGCGGCACCCATATGAAGCAGGACGAAGATACGCTGGATACCTGGTTCTCATCTGCACTCTGGCCGTTTTCTACCTTGGGATGGCCGGACAATACGGAGGATCTGGAATATTTCTATCCGACGGATGTTCTGGTGACCGGTTATGATATTATCTTTTTCTGGGTTGTCCGCATGGTATTTTCCGGCTATGCTCACACGGGTAAGGCCCCGTTCCATACAGTTTTGATTCACGGACTGGTCCGGGATTCCCAGGGACGCAAGATGAGCAAATCTCTGGGTAACGGCATTGATCCGTTGGAGGTTATCGATAAATACGGTGCTGATGCCCTGCGCCTGACGCTGATTACCGGTAATGCGCCGGGCAACGACATGCGTTTCTACTGGGAGCGTGTGGAAGCCAGCCGCAATTTTGCCAATAAGGTATGGAATGCGTCCCGGTTCATTCTGATGAATCTGGATGGCGTGACGATTCATGAGCCGAAGGAGGAAGAACTTGCCGTAGCCGACCGCTGGATTTTGTCACTGGTGAATACACTTGCCCGGGATGTCACAGAGAATATGGACAAATATGAACTTGGCATTGCCGTTTCCAAGGTATATGATTTTATCTGGGATGAGTTCTGTGACTGGTATATTGAGATTGTTAAGCCGCGTATGTATCGCAAGGATGAAGATATGGTATCAGCCAATGCGGCACTGTGGACCTTAAAGACCGTGTTGACGGACGCATTGAAGTTATTGCATCCTTTTATGCCATTTATTACAGAGGAGATTTTCTGTACGCTGCATCCCGAGGAGGAGACGATTATGCTGGCTGACTGGCCGGTGTATTGCGAGAAACGCGCGTATCCGAAGGAAGAGGCGATGATTGCCAGAGCGAAGGATGTTGTCCGTGGTATGCGTAATCTGCGCACGGATATGGATGTGCCTCCCAGCAGAAAGGCTAAGATCATTATCACGTCAGATGTAGAAGCAGTGCGTCAGACATTTGCCGACATCCGGGATACGTATGAGAGCCTTGCCGGGGCCAGCGATGTGGTGATTCAGGCAGGCACACAGGGCGTACCGGAGGACGCTGTCTCAGCAGTGATTCCGGATGCTGTGCTCTACATTCCGCTGGAAGATTTGGTGGATTTTGAAAAGGAAAGAGAACGATTGACGAAGGAGCAGGCAAGACTGGAAAAAGAACTTGCCCGCAGTAAGGGGATGTTATCCAATGAGCGATTCTTGAGCAAGGCTCCGGCAGAGAAGGTTGCCGAGGAGCGTGCGAAGATGGAACAATATCAGCAGATGATGGATGATGTTGTGGCTCGTCTGGAACAGATGAGATAAGAATTGAAAAATGTTATTGCTAGGAGGTCAGAGATGGACGCAGAAGCGATCAACAATATTTTAGGCAAAGTAGATCATACATTGCTTCGGGTTGACAGCACGTGGGATGAGATCCGGCAGATACTGGATGATGGTATCCGGTATCATACGGCTTCGGCGTGCATTCCGCCTTCCTTTGTGGCGCAGGCAGTTGCCTATGTAAAGGGCGGGTTGCCAATCTGCACCGTCATCGGATTCCCGAATGGCTATGCCACCACAGCCGTCAAGTGCTTTGAGGCCCAGGATGCTGTGGCAGCAGGTGCGGCCGAGATTGATATGGTCATCAACATTGGCTGGGCCAAAGAGGGGCGATGGGAAGACATTCTGGCAGAGATTAATCAGGTGAAAGCGGCCTGTGACGGCAGATTACTCAAGGTCATTATAGAGACCTGTCTGCTTACGGAAGAGGAGATCATCGCGATGTGCGATGTGGTATCGCGTTCGGATGCCGATTATATCAAGACATCCACAGGATTTTCCACCAACGGTGCCACAGAGCAGGATATTCGTTTGATGGCTCAATACATTACAAATGACAAAAAAATCAAAGCGGCCGGTGGTATCCGCTCTCTTGAGGATGCGGCAGGATTTCTTGCACTTGGTGCAGATCGTCTGGGTACCAGTAAAGTCGTGGCGGATGTCAGGAAACGAGGTGACGGATGGCAGATGAAATAAGACCATATGCAAAGATTCCTAGGGTTAAGATTGACGGGAAAGGTATGTTTGCCACGATTCGTTTCAGTTCGCCGGAGGCAAATGAAGCCAAGCCGCAGTATTCGGTGGATGATCTGAAGGGGATTCTGCAGCAGGCGGGGGTCGTCTATGGGATTGACGAGAACATGCTTGCTTCCCTCAGTGAGGAAGTGATGTTCAATACGGATCTGACTGTTGCCGTTGGCAAAGAGGCGACGGAAGGTAAGAATGGCTATTTTGAGTACCATTTCAGTCAGGAATTTTCCAAGAAGCC